>JANXVU010000046.1 GCA_025351485.1 Candidatus Eiseniibacteriota bacterium
CGGCGGGCTGGCGTTCAGATCCAGCGAGTACAGGTCGCCCGGGACCGGGACAGAGCCGGCGCTGTCGAGTCCTCCGTACAGGAACATCCGGGTGCTGCCCGCGTCGTAACACGAGGCGCTTTCGGTGCGCGGCGGCGGCAGGGTCCCCGACTGGGAGATCTTGGTCCAGGTGGGCGTGCCCCCGAGCGTGAGCTGCCACAGGTCGTGGAAGAACACGCCACTCTTCTGGCCGCCCCAGAGGATCAGCCGGTCGTGGTTGTGGTCATAGACCATCGCGTGGCCGTCCCGGATAGCGGGAGGGGTGCCGGTGGTCTTGAGGATGGACCAGGCGCAGGGCGCTCCGTCCAGGCCCAGGACTCGGACATCCGTGGTGGTCAGGTCGCCGCCCCAGGAGATCAGACGGTGCCGGCTGTCGTCCAGGACTGCGGCCCCCGCGGCGCCGTTTCGGGAGGGACCGTACAGGGCCTGCCAGGTTCCGGGGTCTCCGGCAGCGCGGGCCGTGGATGCGGCCAGAAGCTGGGCGAGTCCCAGGACAAGAAGCGCGACCAGGGCGGGGGCAACCCCTAAGCCTTTGTTGAATAATGAGTTCACAGCACAATCCTCCACGCCGAGCCGCGGCTCAGGTTGAAATTACGGGGCGCACCAGGCCGGCGGGGAGGACCGGAGGAGGCCGGTGTTGGCATCCGTTGATTTGGGAGGAGCACCCGGACGTGGGGGAACTACAACGCCCACGGAACCTCTCTTACTATGGAAGGCGTAAAAGAGGCGTGTGGGGGATCAGAGGAAATCGGGGATTCCCGGAGCAGCGGGCCCGGGTGAGATCCCGGGAGCCCGCCAGCTTCGGCTAGAGAATGGAGCGGAGCTTCCTGTTCTACCCGAAGGTGCCGGACTAACACTTCATCGGCGTGGTCGCGCTCATCGCAGAAGCACCACCGGACTTGCAACGGTTCTGCCTCGTGATTCCAGCCGGACATAGTGCCGACCTGCGCTGGGCCGGATTCCCCCCAGGTTGCGGAGGTCCCGCGCGACCTCGTGGCGCCCTGCCGAGTAGTACCCCGACGCCAGCGTGCCGACCTTTCGACCCGCCACATCCACCAGGTCGAGCCGCGCCCAGCCCTCGCGTGCGAGATCGAAGCGCACCGTTACCGGTCCCACGGCGGGCTCGGGGAAAACCATCACATGCATCCCCGAGCCTTGCAGGCGGGGCGATCCCTCCACCGCCACCGGGGCGCAGACAGAGAGGGCGGTGAGCGGCAGGTAACTCAGCGAGCCGGCGAGGCCGCCGTTCACGCCCCCATGCCCATGGCCGGTGGCGTCCGAGAGGCTCGAAGAGTCGAAGGGCAAGTACGCCACCAAACCCGATTCTGTGCCGGTCAGGCGGCAGTTCATGGTGGCCGCGATCTGTGCCCGGGTCAGCGCGTGGTCCCAGATGCGGACGTCATCAATATAGCCGTCGAAGCGACGCAGGTATCCCGCACCAAAGTTGTCGGCTCCAAGCAGAACGTCGTCGGCTCCGTAGTACACCGTGCCCAGGCCCCAGGCGGCCTGGCCGCTCAGGGAGCCGTCGACGAACAGGCGAATCGTGTCCCCGTCAAACGTCGCCGCCAGGTGGTGGCGTGCGAGGGGCGTTGCGACCGGGGTGGAGTTCACATAGACGCCGGAGCTCCCCACGGTGTGGGTGAGGTCAAAATTGATCTGGCCCGCGTTGGTCCAGTGCAGGTGCCACGAGGCGATGTCCATCCCGACCGTGTTTTCTACGGGCTTGGAAATGATGGAAGCGCCGCCCCCGTCGGTGGTAAACCCGTAGCCCGTGCCCACCCGCTGCACCCACGCCTCGAGCGTGAAGCGCTGCAGGGAAAAGGCGGAGCTGTTGGCAATCCGCACATAGGCCGTATTCGAGGCGGAGGCGTTGCTGAGACGCAGAGCGGTGTCGTTCGCCGCCTGGCCAGTCGTGGCAATCGAGCATGCGAGGAACAGGCCCAGGAGCATGGAACGCGTGGCACGGGTCATGGAACCTCCGCAAAAGGTAGGTGAAGGTGCTCAGAAACCTTACGTTTGAGCCGGGCCGGGCGAACAACCCCGAAGAGGGCCCCGAGTTTCCCCTGTGATACCCTCCCCCCACATCCGTATAACCCCACATGACCACCAGCGAGACTCTGATGCCGGCAAGGATCCTTCCCCTGGCGCCCGCCCGCGAAGCGGACTGGGACGCCCTGTATGCGGAGCAGATGCCTCGGATCTACAACTTCTTTCGCTACCGGGTGGGACCCGGCCCGGAGGCGGAAGACCTGACTTCGGAGACCTTCCACCGCGCGTGGGAGGCCCGACACCGGTATCGCCGCGACCTGTCGGCCTTCTCGACCTGGCTCTTCACCATCGCCCAGCGGCTGGCCATCGATCACTACCGGGCCCGGCGCGAGCACGCGCCGCTGGAGGCGGCCGAGCACATCCCGGGCGGCCCCACGCCGGAAGATCTGGCCGCCCAGCGCTCCGATGCCGATCGGCTCTCGAAACTGATCGCCACGCTGCCCGACCGCGAGCGTGAACTGGTGGCCCTGAAATTCGGCGCAGAAATGACCAACCGCGCCATCGCCCGCGTGAGCGGGCTCTCGGAGTCCAATGTCGGCACCATCCTGCACCGGGTGATCCAGGACCTTCGCGCGCGGTGGACCGCGGAAGAAAGAGGAACGAAATGAACGACGACTTCATGGGCGGGCTGCGGAAAGATCCGCCCGAGAAATTCACAAAGAATCTGCGCGAACGGCTGGCCGCCGAACACGGCAACGAGGACGACTACGCAGCACCGGCCGGACTCGCACGCTTCTACCGTCCGGCGATGATCCTGGCCGCGGCCGCAGGGCTCGTGATCGCGCTGACCGTTTCCCCGGCGCTCCGCGCTTCCGCGCAAGCGTTCCTGGACCTGTTCCGGGTGCGCACGTTCGCGGCGGTCACGGTGGACCCCTCGCGCATGGAGCGACTGAAAGACTCCAAGCTCGACATGAAAAGCATCATCGGCGACCAGGTGCAGGAAATGGAGAAGGCCGGGCCGCCGAGGATGTTCATCGACGCCTCGGCCGCCGGGCAGGCCGCCGGCATGACGATGCGCCTTCCCGCCTCGATCCCGGCCGGGTTCAAGCAGGACACCATCGCCGTGACCGGCCGCGAATCGGCCCGCTTCATCGCCAACACCCGCAAGCTCCGCGAAGCGCTGGACGCACTGGGCCTGAGCGATGTTCCATTGCCGGCAGGACTGGACGGCGCGCAGGCCACCGTGCATCTTTCTCCGGGAGTCGCGGTACAGTACCGCTCCAGCGACCGGCACATCGTGCTGCTCCAGGCGCCCAGCCCGCAGGTGGACCTGCCGCACGGCGTGGACCTCTCGCAGCTCGGGGAAGTGGGGCTGCGCATCGCGGGCCTTTCGGCCTCCGAAGCGCACCGGTTCGCCACCACCATCGACTGGCGCAGCACCTTGCTGGTTCCGGTGCCGCTCAATGCCAGCTCGTTCCGGGATGTGGACGTGCAGGGCCATCGGGCGCTGCTGGTGACGACCAACGGCGATTCGGCGCCGCGCTCCGGCGAACATCGGCTCCGCCGTGGATCCATGGTGATGTGGACCGAGGGCGACAAGGTGTTTGCCCTGTCCGGGAACATCCCGGCGGAAGATCTGCTGCTGATGGCCAATTCGCTCCAGTAGCAGCCGGCAATTCTGATGAGCGCGGGAGGCGCATGACGGTTCCAGTGGTCCAGGCGCGCGGGCTCCGCAAGCGCTTCCGGGAAAAACTGGCGGTCGCCGATCTCACCCTTGCCGTTGGCGAGGGCGAGATCTTCGGCTTTCTGGGCCCCAACGGCGCGGGCAAGACCACATCCCTCAAGATGCTGCTGGGCCTGATCGAGCCCACCGGCGGAACGGCCCAGGTGCTGGGCGCCCCGCTGGGGAACCTGCGCACCCGCGCGGGGGTGGGTTTCCTGCCGGAGCATTTCCGGTTCCACGACTGGCTCACCGGTCGCGAGATGCTGCGCTACCACGGGCGGCTCTACGGCCTCCGCGGTCGCAAGCTGGAAGACCGCATTGAATTTCTGCTCGCGCGGGTGGATCTGGTGGACGCCGCGGGCCGCAAGCTGCGCGAATACAGCAAGGGCATGCTGCAGCGGGTGGGCCTGGCGCAGGCGCTGCTCAACGAGCCGCGGCTGGTGTTCCTGGACGAGCCCACTTCGGGCCTGGATCCCATCGGACGGCTGCTGGTGCGCGACATCATCCGCGACCTCAAGCGCGCCGGCACCGCGGTGTTCCTGAACTCGCACCTGCTGGGCGAAGTGGAAGCCACGTGCGACCGGGTGGTATTCGTCAAGCAGGGCCGGGCGGTGGGCGAAATGCACATGGGAGACGCCGGCGCCGGGCTGGAGGTGGAGTTGCGGGTCGAGCCGATCACCTCGGCGCTGCTGGAAGGCATCGCGCGGTTCGGCTCGGCGCTGGAGCGAGCCGACTCGCTGGTGCGGCTCCGCGTGGACAGCGAAGAAGCGCTGCCCGCCCTGGCACGCTGGCTGGTGGAGCAGGGCGCGAACCTCTACAACATGCAGGCCCATCGCAAATCACTCGAAGCCAGGTTCATGGAAGTCATGGGCGAAGACCAGAGGCCGGGCTAAATGAACGGCCTCCTGACCATCTTTCAGCTGACACTCGCGGAGGCGCGCCGCCGCAAGATCCTGCTGGCGACGTTCGTGTGCGGGGTGGCGTTTCTGGGCATGTTCGCGCTCGGGTTCTATTTCATCCACCGTGAGATGGTCAAGCACGCCGGTATGGACCAGATCAAGCAGCGCATGATGCTCACCACGTTCGTTCTGGCGGGCCTCTTCGGCGTAAACTTCCTGACGGTGATGACGGCCGTGCTGATGCCGGTGGACACGCTCTCCGGCGAGATCGCATCGGGCGTCATGCAGACGCTGGCTTCCAAGCCCATTCGCCGCTCCACCATCGTGCTGGGCAAGTGGGCCGCGCACGGCCTGGTGCTGGCGGGCTATCTGCTGTTCATGGCCGGCGGGGTGCTCGCGATCGCGCGGGTGATCGGCGGAGTGGCGCCGCCGGGGATCCAGGTGGGGTTGCCGCTGATGCTTCTCGAGGGCCTGGTTCTGATGACGCTCTCGATCGCGGGCGGCACGCGGTTCAGCACCGTGACCAACGGCATCGCGGTGCTGGGGCTCTACGGGCTGGCCTTCGTGGGGAGTTGGACCGAGCAGATCGGCACCATGGCCGGGAACGAGTCGGCGCGCTACGTGGGCACGGCGGCAAGCCTTCTGATCCCGAGCGAAGCGCTGTGGCAGCTGGCCGCCTGGCACATGCAGCCCTCGGTGGTGCGCGACCTGCACCTGACCCCGTTTTCGCCTGCATCGGTTCCGAACGGGGCGATGGTCGCCTGGGCGCTGGCCTATGTCGCGATGGTGCTGGTGCTGGCGGTTCGGGGCCTGTCCAGGCGGCCGCTCTGAGCGGCCCCCGGAGCGGGGCCGACCGACTGGGTCCGAAAAGTCGGAAACGCCCCCCTCGTTACGCCGATCTTCGCTCCCAGAACAGGTTTCCGGCCAAAGAGCCTCGAATTGTGGAAAAGTCGGGCCTTCGGTGGAAAACTCGCTAAAGCACGATTCTGGAGCCGGTTTCGATAATCAAAAACCGGAAAATTAAAGACTTTTGCACATACCATGCACCGCAAGGGATTACGGCGCGGTAACGCGCGGTTACGGGCCCGACGGATGATTAAACCGGGGTCCATGGGCCGAGATGGTGCGATTTGCCCTCCGGGATCCACCGGAACACTTTCGGGTATATCCGCAGGGGGTTGAACGCGGCTTCCATGGGGTGCCCCGGAAGGAAGCAGCGACCCGGGCCCAGGGCCCGCGGGATGCTCCAAACGCGTTGCCACTGCTCGGCTTGCACTACGCCCACATCCTCGGGAGGCCCGGCCTTGATCTTCGGAACTCTTCGCAAAGCACTCGCGGCATCAGCCCTGATGACCGCGCTCAGCCTGACCCCGGCCCTGGCCGCGGGCCCGCCCGCCTTCATCCAGGAGTGGGGCAGCGTGGGCAGTGGGACGGGGCAGTTCCAGTTTCCGCACGGCATCGTCGCCACGTCGCTCGGCGGGATCTACATCTCGGACACGGTGAACGACCGAATCCAAAAGTTCGACAAGAACGGCATATTCCAGTCCCAATGGGGCGCGCGGGGAACTGCGAACGGCCAGTTTGACGGCACCGCGGGCATGGCCACCGATCCGCAGGGCAACGTCTATGTGGCCAGCGACAACCGGGTCCAGGAGTTCACCGCGGGGGGCGCCTTCCTGCGTTCGATCGGTGCGTGCGGCGAAGGTCCGGGCCAATTTCACTACCCGCAGGGCATCGCCCTGGACGACTCCGGAAACATCTTTGTGACCGACTGGCTGAACTTCCGGATCCAGCGGTTCAGCTCCGCGGGAAACTACGTGCGCGCGTGGGGAACACAGGGCACGGCCCCCGGGCAACTGGGCGGAGCGGCGGGCATCGTCAAGGATCGCGACGGCACTCTGCTCGTGACAGACTCGGGCAACGACCGGATCCAGCGCTTCAGCCGCGCCGGCGCCTACCTGGGAGGCTGGGGGAGCAGCGGCGCCGCATCGGGCCAGTTCAGCTTTCCGATCGGCATCACCGTGGACGCCAGCGGCTACATCTACGTGACCGACAGCGGCAACTCGCGCGTGCAGGTGTTCCGCCACGACGGCTCATTCGTGCTGGCCTGGGGCACTCCGGGCACCGGGCCCGGGCAGTTCTACAACCCCACCGACATCACCGTGAACTCCCAGGGCAACATCTTCGTGCTGGACCGGGACAACGCCCGGGTGCAGAAATTCGCGCCGATCACGACCGGAGCGAAGGTGGAGGGCTGGGGGGAGTTGAAGAAGGCCTACCGGTAGCGGGGCGGCCCTACGCCGGCACCAGCGCCGTCACGCACTCCACGTGCTCGGTGTGCGGGAACATGTCCACCGGCTGGATCCATGGCGCCGCATAACTAAGTCGCGAAAAGTGCGCCAGGTCGCGCGCCAGCGTGGTCGGGTTGCACGAAACATACACCACGCGCCGCGGCTTGAGCTCCACCACCCGGTCGATCACCCGCGGGTGAAGCCCCGCACGCGGCGGATCCACCACCACCACCGTCGGCGCCAGTTCCTGCGCGCCCTTCATCCGCAGCCACACCCTGGCGTCGGCCTCGAAGAACTTGACCTTGTGCATCTGGTTACGCCGGGCGTTACGCTCGGCGTCCTCGATGGCCTCACCCACGGTTTCCACGCCCCAGGCGGTCTCGCACTCGCGTGCAAAAGTCATGGTCAGGGTGCCGGTGCCGCAGTACAGATCCAGCACGCGGTCGTTTCCCCGCAACTCGCCGGCCGCCAGCGCCTCGGTGTACAGTCGCTCCGCCTGCTGCGAGTTGGTCTGGAAGAAGGACCACGGCGAGATCTCGAACTCCAGCCCGTTGAGCTTTTCCACGATGCGCTCTTCGCCCCACAGCGCCTGCCAGGTCTCGGCCTTCACCGTTTGCGCCGGGTCGCGGTGCAAACTGAAAACGAACCCGTGCAGCGAGGGCACCGCCGCTGCCAGCTCGCGGCCCCACTTGCCGAACACGTCCATCAGCGCTTCCGCCGCCACCAGGTTCACCAGGAGCTGCCCCGTGGCCCGGCTCTCGCGCATGGCCACGAAGCGCAGAACCCCGCCGTGGGTGTGCAGATCGTAGGGCGGCACGCCGTCGCGCCGCGCGAACCCGAGGAGCGCGGTGAGCGCGGCGTTCATGGCCGGCGTGGCCAGGAAGCACTCGTGCAAATCAAAGGTCCGGTCGAAGAATCCGCGGTGGTGCAGTCCCAGCGACAGGCCCCCCGGGCCGTCCTTGCCGAACGAGAACTCCATCTTGTTGCGGTAGTGGAACGGCTCAGGCGCCGGGATGATGTCGCGCACCGGAACCGACAGCCCGCCGATGTGCTGGAGCGACTCGGAGACCAGGGCGGTCTTGTGCCGCAGCTGCGCCTCGTAGGAGTTGTCCTGGAACCGGCAGCCGCCACAGACTTCCAGGTGGGTGCAGGGAGCCTGGACCCGGTCCGGACCGGGGGAGAGGCGCTCCAGGGTCCGGGCCTCTGCGTACCGGCCCTTGCTCCGGAATATCTGGGCCCGAACCCGGTCGCCGGGCAGGGCCCCGTCCACGAACACCACAAACCCGTCCAATTTGGCCAGTCCCCGGCCGCCGGTCGCGAGGCCGGAGATTTCGAGTTCCAGGACGTCACCACGTGCAACTGGAGGCATGGTTCAGGGTTCCAATGTTTGGGATAGAAAGGGCTCCGGCCGGGCCGGAGCGGGGGCAACAAAAAGGGCCCGGCGGGGAGTTCCCCGCAGGCCCTTCCGGCCTACCCACTGCTTGGATTCTGAGGCGCGCAGACCAGTAGATTACGCCCCCCTGCCGGCGGGGTCAAGAGATGATTTGACAGAATGTTTGAGGCTCGGGGGGTGCGTGGGGCGGACTGAACCTGCCGGCCCCGCGCCTGCAACCGTAACATATTGCAATAATGTCATTTAAGTGCATTCGGCAGCTTCTCGGGCCAGGCAGGGCCCGGCCCCTTCCCGGGCCCTTCCCGCGCAAACCTGTGATATACTCCGCCCCGGCCTTGGTCCAGGTTTCGGAACGTGAATTTGGACAAGGGTTTTCGGGGTCATGGGCGGCGGACGGGTAGCGAGGGTTAACAATAGAGTGGAGTGGACCCCTCCACGCTCTCACGGCGACGGACAGATGCCCGGCGCCGCTTTCGTGTTTTCGTCCGGAGCCCCCGACCCACCGGAGGATTCGCCATGGCCTCAGCCCCGAAATCCGTGAAGACCGTGAAGGAATACCTGGCGTGGCTGCCCGAAGACCGCCGCAAGCCCATCGAAGCCGTGCGGAAGGTGATTCTGAAGAACCTGCCCAAGGGGTTCGTGGAGTCGATGGGCTACGGGATGATCACCTACGAGGTGCCGCTGGCCGTCTATCCCGACACCTACAATAAGAAGCCGCTGATGTACGCGGCGCTCGGCAGCCAGAAGAACTACATGGCGGCGTACCTGATGTGCGGATACGGGAACCCAAAGATCGCGGCGGAGCTGAAGGCCGGTTTTGAAAAGGCCGGCAAGAAGCTGGATGCTGGCAAGTCGTGCATCCGATTCAACAAGTTGGAGGACCTGGCGCTGGATGCGATCGGCAAAGCTGTCGCCTCCTGTAGCCTGGAGAACTACCTGGACGTCGACCGCAAGGTGCATCCTCCGAAGAAGAAGGCGCTGAAGACGAAGAAGTAGGGCGGAATGGAACCGACGACATGGAAGCGGGCCGGCCGGAGCGCGCCGCCCCGCCGGGCAGCACCGGACTAGTCACAAGGGAGCGAATCTTCATGACACCGGCTGGCGACGCAGGTCTGGAATCCCTGGAACGGTTGAGGGCCGGGCACGACAAGATCGTGTCCGAGCTGCGCAAGGTGATCGTGGGTCAGGATCGGGTGGTGGAGGAACTCCTGACCGCACTGTTCGCCAACGGCCACTGCCTGCTGGTGGGCGTGCCGGGCCTGGCCAAGACGCTGCTGGTCTCCAGCCTGGCCCGCGTGCTGGATCTCAAGTTCAGCCGTATCCAGTTCACGCCCGACCTGATGCCTTCCGACATCACCGGCACCGAGATCCTGGAAGAGAACCGTTCCACCGGCCAGCGCGAGTTCCGTTTCATCCAGGGCCCGGTGTTCGCCAACCTGGTCCTGGCCGATGAAATCAACCGCACCCCGCCCAAGACCCAGGCCGCCCTGCTGCAGGCCATGCAGGAGCGGGAAGTCACCGCCGGCGGGCAGACCATGAAGCTATCGCCTCCGTTCTTCGTGCTGGCCACGCAGAACCCCATCGAGCTGGAAGGCACGTATCCTCTGCCCGAGGCGCAGCTCGACCGTTTCATGCTCCAGGTGCAGGTGGACTACCCGACCGCGGCCGAAGAAGAGCGGATCGTGAACGAAACCACCGGCGCTTCGGTGCCCGACCTGAAAGTGGTGTTCGCCGCCCACGACCTGATCGAATACCAGCAGCTGGTGCGCCGGGTGCCGGTCTCGGACTTCGTGGTGCGCTACGCCGTGGCGTTGGCGCGGGCCACCCGCCCGACCGAGCCGGGCGTGCCCGACTTCGTGAAGCAGTTCGTGAGCTGGGGCGCGGGGCCGCGCGCCTCGCAGTACCTGGTATTGGCCGCCAAGACCCGCGCCGCTCTCTCGGGCCGCTACGCGCCGTCGCTGGAAGACGTGCGGCTCTCCGCGCCGTCCGTGCTGCGTCACCGCCTGGTGCCCAACTTCAACGCCGAAGCCGAAGGCATCAAGTCCACCGAGCTGGTTCGCCGGCTGCTGGAATGGTTGCCGGAGGATGGGAAGGGCGGGAAGTGACCGCACCCTCCACCGCCGACATCCGGCGCTTTCTCGACCCCCGGCTGGCTTCCCAGATCGAGCAGCTCGATCTGCGGGCGCGCCTGGTGGTGGAGGGCTTCCTCGCGGGGCTTCACCGCAGCCCGTTCCACGGGTTCAGCGTGGAGTTCGCCGAGCACCGGCCTTACTCGCCGGGGGACCCCATCCGGCACATCGACTGGAAGGTGCTGGGCAAGGCCGACCGCTATTACATCAAGCGCTACCACGAAGAGACCAACCTTCGCTCCTACCTGCTGGTGGACCACAGCGCCTCCATGGGATTTTCGCGCGGCGGGCGGGTGTCCAAGCTGGAATACGCGTCCCTGCTGGCGTCCGCGCTGTGCTACATGATGCTGGGCCAGCAGGACGCCACGGGGCTGATGCTCTTTTCCGACAAGCTGGACAAGTACCTGCCTCCGCGCGCCGTGAAGAGCCAATTGCACCAGGTGCTGCTGGAGCTCTCGCGGGTGAAGCCGGAAAGCACCACCCAGGTGGGCGCGTGCCTCACCGCGCTGGCCGAGCGCATCAAGCGCCGCGGCCTGGTGGTGGTGTTCTCCGATCTGCTGGATGACCCCGAAACGGTGATGGCCGGGCTCAAGTCGTTCCGGCACCGCGGCCACGAGGTGGTGGTGTTCCACATCCTGGATCCCGACGAGCGCAAGTTTCCGTTCAAGGAGCCCGTCGAGATCGAAGACATGGAAACCGGAGAAAAGCTGGTGACCCACGGATGGGAGATGTCCAAGGACTACCGCGAGCGCGTGGCGGACTGGTCCGCCACGCTGCAGCGCGAGTGCCGCGAACGGCTGATCGACTACGTGCTGCTGGACACCGCCACGCCCTTTGACGTGGCGCTGATCCGTTACCTCGAAAAACGGACCCGCCTGAATTGACCTTCCTGAATCCGTTCGCGTGGATCGCCGCGGTGGCCGCGGGCGTCCCGCTCCTGATCCACCTGCTCAGCCGCCGCAAGGCCCGCCGCGAGTCGTTCCCGGCGGTGCGCTTCCTGCGCCAGGTGCACCGGCAGGAAGTGCGCCGGATAAGGCTCCGCGAGTGGCTGCTGCTCCTGATCCGCACGCTGGCCGTGGTGTGCCTGGCGCTGGCGTTCGCGCGCCCCGCGCTGGAGGGATCGCACGGCGCCTCGTCGCACGCCCCGACTTCCATGGTGACCGTGGTGGACCGGAGCCTTTCCATGCGCGCCAACGGGCCGCGCGGCAGCCGCTTTGACGAGGCCCGCGCCAGGCTTCGGGAACTCGCGGCGCTGCTGGAGGCCGGCAGCGAGGTCCAGTCGCTGGCGTTCGACCGCCACCCGGCGCCGCTCTTTGAAGACTTCACCCACGACCCGGCGCGCTTTCGCGCCGCGGCGGAAAATCTCAAGCCCGGATATGGAAGCACCGACATCGGCGCGGCGATTCGCGAGGGCGCCCGGTGGCTGCGCGGGCGCCCCGGGCTCCACCGCGAACTGTTCGTGGTCTCGGACTTCCAGGCCTCGGGCATGGACAGCGCCGGAGCCCGCGGCCTGGCGGACGCCACCAAGGGCATGGAGGTGTACCTGGTCCCGGTGGGATCCCGCGAGGGGCAGAACGCGGCGTGGGTTTCGGCCGAGGCCAGCCGCGTGGGCGCGGGCGGCCAGGTGAGCGCGGTGATCCGCAACGCCTCCGACGAGGCGCGCCGCGGCGCCCTGGTGGAGGCGCTGGCGGACGGCCGACTCCTTGGAGCCTCTCGCGTGGACATGCCGGCGCGCGCGGAGACCCGCGTGACCGTGGCGGTGCAGGGGCTTTCTTCGAACGACTTGGGCGCGACGCTGCGCTTTCCCCACGACGCGCTGGAAGAGGACGACCAGGTGGCGGTGGCGTTCCCCTCGTCCCGCCCGATGCGAGTGGCGCTGGTGGGGGCCGACGACCAGAAGCTCTATGTCGCGGCCGCGCTCAGGGCCGCGCCGGGTGCCTACGAGATCCAGTCCAGCGAGGACGGCTCCGACCTGCAGCCCGCCGAAGTGTGGGTGCTGCTGGAACCCGACCGCGTGAACACTTCTTCGCTTCGGGCGCACGTGGCGCGCGGCGGTGGAGTACTGGCGGTGATGGGGGAGAACTACACGCGAAGGGTCGTGGAACAGGCCCTGGGCGACGCTTCGCCGGGAAGGGCCGGCGCCGCGGACGGGGATAGCACCGGCAAGACCTTCGCGCGGCTCCGAGTGCTGGAGGCGGGTTCGCCCGTTTTCCGCGGGCTCGCGGAGCGGCGGGGCGCCGACCTGTCATCTTCCAGGTTCGTCCGATGGGTACGCCTCACGCCGGCCCCGGGCGCCGTTTCGCTGGCCGAGTTCGGCCCGGACTCTCCGGCGCTGCTCGAGCGCGGCCACGTGATGCTGCTCGCCACCAGCCTGGACGGCCGCTGGAACAACTTTCCGCTGAGCCCGAGTTTTGTGCCGTGGCTCTACCAGTCGCTGGACGCGCTAGCTTCTCGCACCCGCCCCACCTCCGTGGAAACGGGCTTGCGCTGGGTGCGCCCGGTGCCCGCCGAATGGAAAGGCCTGCCCCTCACGCTGCGCGATCCCGCCGGACGCGCCGTGCCGGTGGACCTGACGCAGGGCGGCACGGAGCTGCGCAGCGCCGCGCTGGACCTGCCGGGCCTGTACACGCTGCAAGTGGCCGGCAAGCCCGTGGAAGCGGTGGCCGCCGCGCTGCCGGCGGACGAGGCCGATCTTCGCGGCATGCCCCTGGATGCGATCTCGCAACTGGTTCCGGGCGCGCACCTGGTGCAGGCGGGGCTGCGGGAAGAAGTGATGCGCCGCCGCTATGGACGCGAGCTGTGGCGCGAGTTCCTGATTGCCGCACTGGCGCTGCTGGTGCTGGAGACTTTGGTCTCGCGCCTGACCGTGGCGCGGAGCGCCTGAAGCCATGGACGCCCGCGATCTGCTGCTTTCAGCGGCCAGGAAGTCCCACGGGTTCGGGGAAGTCTCCGGCCTGGTGCGGCACGGGCTGGAACAGCCGCTTCGCCTGAAGGGCCTCGCCGGGGGCGCTGCGGCGCTGCTGGCAGGGCATCTCTTTGAAACCGCGCTCCGCGACAAGGTTCCGCTGGTGTGGATCCTGCCCGACTCGGAAGCCGCCGAGGCCGCCCGCGACGACCTGGAATTCCTGATCGGCGAAGACCACGTCCTGCACTTTCCCGAGCCTGAAAACCTTCCCTACGACCGCCAGCCGTCCGCTCCGCAGATCGTGAGCCGCCGGCTCGCCACGCTGGACGCGCTGCTCACCAAGCGCAAGGGCGTGGTGGTGACCAGCTTCCGCGCGCTCGCGGGAAGGCTGCTTCCTCCCGAGCGGCTCATCATGGGCACGATCGAGCTCAAGGCCGGGCAGACGCTCCCGCCGGCCAAACTTCGCGCCGAGCTCGCCGGCCTGGGCTACAGCCACGAGACGGTGGTTTCCGCGCACGGCGAGATGAGCGCGCGCGGCGGAATCCTGGACGTGTTCGCCAGCGGCTCCGAAGACCCCATCCGTATCGAGTGGGACGGCGATGAGATCGCCTCCATGCGCACCTTCGACCCGCAGACCCAGCGATCGGTCAACAAGCTCAAGGCCGCGCGCCTGCTGCCGCGACGCGAGTTCATTCCCGAGCTCGAGGTGGCGCAGAAGATCGCCGACAAGCTGGAGCAAATCGGGGGATTCGAAGAACTGCGCCACCAGGTGCAGAACGAAGTCATCTACGACGGCATGGAACGCATGCTGGCCCTGTACGAGCCGGGGCTGGTCCGGTTCTTCGATTACCTGCCGCGCGAGGCGGTGCTGCTGGTGACCGAGTGGTCGCGCCAGCGCTCGCGTGGCGAGGCCTTTGCGGACGAAGTGGAGCTGATGCACCAGGAAGCGCTGCGCGAGTGCCCGCTGGCCTCCACCACCTCGGAACTTTTCATCGGCGTGGAGGAGATGGAAAAGGAAATCCTCTCCCGCCCGACGCTGCTGCAAGACCTGGTCACCAGCGGTCCGGCCGACCTGCCTCACGTGGAAATGGAAACCTCCGGCGGCGAAAGCTTCGGCCGCAACGTGGAGCTCCTGAAAGAACGGCTCCGTTCGCTGCTCAAGGAAGGCCGCGAGATCGCGATCTTCTGCGACAACATCGGCCAGCGCGAACGACTGGAAGAGCTGCTGGAAGGGATCCCGGTCCGGCTCGACATCGCCCTGTGGAGCAGCGGGGTCACGCTGAGGGAAGCCAACCTCGTGATCATGACCGACCACGAGATCTTCTCCCGCTACCGCCGCCGGCAGCGCAGCGGAAAGTTTCGGGGCGGGCTTACCTACGCGGACTTCCTGGCGCTCCAGACCGGCGACTACGTCGTGCACGTGGACCACGGCGTAGGGGCGTACAAGGGCCTGCAGCGCCTCACCCTGGACGGCCAGGAAACCGACTGCCTGCGCATCGAATACTCCGCCGGCGATTCCTTGTTCGTGCCGGTCGCGCAGCTCTCGCTGGTGCAAAAGTACCAGTCCGAAGAAGGCGCCAGGCCGCAGGTCCACCGGCTTGGTTCCACGCAATGGCAGCGCACCAAGGCCAAGGTCAAGAAGGCCGTCAAGGAGATGGCCGATCAGCTCATCAAGACTTACGCCGCGCGCCGCTCCCAGACCGGGCATGCCTACGGCCCCGACGAAGATCTGCAGCGCCAGCTCGAAGCCTCCTTCATCTACGACGAGACCCCCGACCAGCAGCGCGCGGTGGATGAGACCAAGATCGACATGGAATCTCCCCGCCCCATGGATCGGCTGGTGTGTGGAGACGTGGGGTTCGGCAAGACCGAAGTGGCGGTGCGCGCAGCCATGAAGGCCGTGGCGGGGGGCAAGCAGGTGGCGGTGCTGGTGCCCACGACCATCCTGGCGCAACAGCACTACAACACATTCAGCGAGCGCCTGGCAGGATTCCCGGTGCGGGTGGAAATGATGTCGCGCTTTCGCAGTCCCAGGGAATTGAAACTGGTCGCGAAGGCCCTGTCCCAAGGGGAAGTGGACATCGTGATCGGCACGCACCGGCTGCTCTCCAAGGATATCGAGATCCGCGATCTGGGGCTGGTGGTGATCGACGAGGAGCACCGCTTCGGGGTGGGCCACAAGGAAAAGCTCCGCACCATGCGCAAGCTGGTGGACGTGCTCACGCTCACCGCCACGCCGATCCCGCGCACGCTCAACATGGCGCTCCTGGGCGCTCGCGATCTTTCGCGCATGGAAACCCCGCCGCGCGACCGGTTGCCCATCCAGACCGAGATCGTGGAGTTCGACCAGGAAGTGATCGCCGACGCGTTGATGCGCGAGGCGGACCGCGGCGGCCAGAGCTTTTTCGTGCACAACCGGGTGGAGACCATCGACGCCACCGCGTCGTTCCTGCGAAAACTGTGCCCGCACTTGAAATTCGGGGTGGCGCACGGGCAGATGCGCGAGCATGCGCTGGAAGAGGTGATGCTCAACTTCCTGGACCGGCGCTACGACTGCCTGGTCTCCACCATGATCATCGAGTCGGGCCTGGATATTCCGAGCGTGAACACGCTGATCGTGCACCACGCCGAGAACTTCGGCCTGGCCCAGCTCTACCAGCTTCGCGGCCGGGTGGGCCGCTCGCACCACCGCGCCTACTGCTACCTGGTGGTCCCCAAGGGCCGCGCCCTGACCGAGATCGCCGAGAAGCGCCTGAAAGTGATCCAGGAGTACGACGAACTGGGCGCGGGGCTCAAGATCGCGATGAAGGACCTGGAAATCCGTGGCGCCGGCAACCTGCTGGGCCCCGAACAGACCGGGTTCATCATCAGCGTCGGATTCGAGATGTACCAGCGCCTGCTGGAAGAGGCCGTCTCGGAGCTCAAGGGCGAACCGGTGGAGCAGTTCGTGGAACCGCGCCTGGTCACCAACCTGCCCGCGTTCCTGCCGGAAGACTACGTGTCCCAGGAAGAAAAGATCTCCCAGTACAAGCGGCTGGCCGATGCCAAGTCGGTGGAGCAGGTCGACGAACTCGGCAAGGAATGGCGCGACCGCTTTGGAGAACTCCCCGAACAGGCCGTCACCCTGCTGGAACTGCGCAGGCTCCGGCTGATAGCAGCCCGAGGAGAGATCGCAAACCTGATCGTGGAATCCGGAAGATTCGAAGTGGAACTGATGCGCCCCAGACCCGCGAAAGAGTTGCGTCCATTGTTCGAGGTCAAAGAGTTCCCCCTGGAATTCAGCACGGCAAACCCAGAGAAGATGATCCTGCGGGTCAAACAGAAGAACGGCCTCGCCGCCGCAAAGAAGCTGCTACCCCTGCTGAAGGTGAGCTGATCATGTCCTTCCAAGCGCGGAGAGGCGCCTACCCGAGCCCAACGCTGCGGGCGCTTGGCGCCGCAGGGCGGCGCCTCGGCCCTTCGCGGTGGATCGGGATGGCGCTCGCGGCGCTGGCATTGGCGTGCTGGAGCGCCGCCTCTGCGGCGGCGCAGAGCGATGTCGCCGGTATATGGACGGGGGGGTTTGACGGCCCTCTCAACCGTGTTCCCATGATGGTCGTCCTGGAGCCACAGCCGGATAGCCTTCGCGGCGCGATGTTTTTCCTTCTTGAACAGGGCCGGCAATCCAAGGTCACTGGAGAGCTTCCGCGAAACGGCCGCGTGATGTTCGCTTCGGTCCGCGGCGCGGACACGCTCCGCTTTTTTGGCGTCCAGCACGCCGACACCATCCTGGGCACCATGACCGTTCGCGACCACCACGCCGATTTCCAGTTGGTCCGCTTCTACCAGATGGGATCGGAGCGCGTGGACAAGATGGTGGGGGACTATCGCGACGCGCACGGCGGCTACCTGGTGATCAAGCGCCTCGGTTCGCTGCTGCGCTACGAAGACTTCGGCACCGGGCGGTTCGGGCTGCTCTATCCTTCTTCCGACAGCACGGTCTTCGGTGGGCCTTCCTACCTGAGGTTCTATCCGACCGATGTCCGAATCAATTTCCATTTCAGCCCATCCGGCGAGGTGAAGGGGTTGCGTGTTTCGGAGGGCTCCGACCCACCGCGCGAAGCCATCCGCGAAAAACACTACATCGAAGAGGATGCGACCTTCCTGAACGACAAGCTCAAGCTGGCCGCCTCCCTCTTTACGCCGCTGGGCCCCGGCCCCCACCCGGCGATCGTGCTGGTCCACGGTTCGGGCCAGGGGGAACGGCGAGGGTTTGATGCCTATCCGAACCTGCTTGCCCTCCAGGGATTCGTGGTGCTGGCGCCGGATAAGCGCGGAACCGGGAAGTCGGCCAAGGGCGGCATATCACCGTCGTTCGAGGACTTCGCGGACGACGCGATCGCGGCGGTGCGCTATTTGAAATCCTTCCCCGGCGTGGACAGCGCCCGTATCGGCCTGGCGGGGTTCAGCCAGGGCGGCGGCTATGTGGCGCCCATCGCCGCTTCCAAGTCGAAAGACATCGCTTTCGTCGTGGATATCGGCGGCTCCAACGTGACTCCGGCCGAGGAAAACCTGTTCCAGAACGAATACTGGATGAAGCGCGCCGGGTTCGGCGACGAAGCGGTTGCCCGGGCCAATCAGCTGCAGATGTGCCTGCACGCCTACACCCGCCTGGGCGGGACGCACGACGAAGTCGTGGCGGCGCTCGATGCGGCGCGCGGCGAGCCGTGGTATTCCCTGACCAACCTTCCGGGCGACCCGGCCAACGAGCTGGCGCCCGAGCAGGGCATCAAGACCTCCTGGTGGCACCAGAACCTGGACCTGGACCGCATGCCCTTCTGGGAAAAGGTGACCTGTCCGGTGCTGGCGCTCTACGGCGACAACGACGAGGTGAGCCCGGTGCGCGAGGGCATGGCGCGCTTGGAAAAGGCCCTCGCCGGTGGCTCCGGCCCGCGCCGCCGGATCGAGCTCCTTCCGAATGCGACCCACGCGATGTGGGAGACCAACCCCGAACACCCCGGCGATCCGGCATGGACTCGCCGGTATGCCCCGGAATTCCTGCCCAGGCTGGAGGAGTTCCTGGGGGGCTTCGTCGCCACCCCCCGCCCGGCCTGGGAGATCACCCGGGGGGAGGATTCCATCCGTTGACCCGCAGCCCGGAACGCCGGGCGCGCATTGGACATTCCGGTCCGGAGCGGATAGTCTCCGGCCGATCCACGGGCGCCCGTGAGCCGGCGAACTTCGCCCGGTCGGGCCGCGCCCACCACCCTAGAGATTGGACTTGCGGCAGATGGCGTCTTATAACCCACAAACCACTATTTCACTTGGACTTAAGGCTTTTGCTCCGGCCCTCCTTGGCGCCCTGGTCGCGGCCCTGCTGGCCGGGTGCTCGCTGTTGCCCGACCGCCAGGTGGTGGCACGCGTCGGCAGCCGCACCCTGACCCTGAAACAGTACGAGCAGCAGTTGGGAAAGATCGGGACCGGGATCACTCCCCCCGACTCCGTGCATCGCCGGCTGGTGGTGGACGACTGGGTGGACCGCTCCGAACTGGTGCTGGAAGCGCTGGGGAACAAGCTCGACACGCTAAGCACGCTGAAGTTGCGCGTGAATGCCATCTACCAGGAGGCCCTGAGCGAGGAGCTCTACCGGGTGGACGTGGGCTCCAAGATCAAGGTGACCGACGCGGACACCAAGGCGCTGTACGAGCGCCGCAAGGAGTCCCGCGTGCTGGCCCACATCCTGGTGCACTCTCCGGAGGATTCCAGGATCGTGGCCGACCTGCTGGCCAAGGGCACCCCTTTCGAGCAGGTCGCGGCGGAACACTCCATGGACCGCGCCACCGCGGTTCGAGGGGGCATCGTCGGCGAAGTCATGGCCGGCCAGCTTCCGGACGAGGTGGAAGAGCCGGTGTTCCAGGCCAAGGAAGGCGGGGTGACCGCGCCCATCAAGACTCCCAGCGGCTTCGAAGTCATCAAGGTGATCAAGATCAACAAGCAGACGCCGCCGGCCTACGAGGCGCAGAAGGCCGAACTGCAGCACATGGTGCAGCAGCGCATGGAGTATAAGCTGACCCGCGCCAAGATCGAAGAGGTCAAGGCCAAGCGCCAGTTCGTGATCCAGGATGCCGACATCCAGTCGTTCGTGCGCCGCTTCGCCGTGATGGCCCGCGACAGCGGGCACGCCGACCCGCGCTTCACGCCGACCGAGGAGTCCGCCCCGCTGGCGCGCTTCAAGGGCGGGCCGTACACGGTGGGAGAGCTGCTGCTGGACCTGCGCAGCGCGCCCGCGCAGTACCGCCCGGACCTGACCGACGTGGCGCCGGTGAAACAGTTCGTGGAGGGCCGGTGCACGCTGCGGCTGTTCGCCCTTGAAGCGAAGGACCGCGGCCTGGAGCGCTCCCCCGAGCTGGCCGCGCGCCTCCAGACCACCAAGGACAACCTGTTGGCGCAAGCGGCCGTGCAGAAGATCATGACCGCCGTGCCGATGCCGGACGACGGGGCTCTCGCGGCCCAGTACGAGGCGCACAAGGGCGAGTTCGTGAACGGCGGCCAGGCCGACGTGATGGAGATCGTCACCCCCAGCGCCCAGGACGCCGGCGAAGCCGCACGAGAGGCCCGCGCCAACATGGACTTTGCCGCGCTGCAGCGCCGCTACTCCAAGCCCAACGCCGACGAGTCGCGCACCGGCGGCCGCTCGATCATCTATTTCGACGGCACCCACGCCGAGCTCGAGGATTCCCTGCGGATGAAGCAGCCGGGCGCGGTGGTGGGTCCGGTGTCGACCGGCGACCGCTTCACCGTGTTCCTGGTGCGGCGGGTGTACCCGCCGCTCAACACCTCGCTCGACCAGGCGCGCGACCAGCTCCGGCAGCGCGCGATGCGCGAAGCGCAGAGCAAGGCGCTCCAGGGGCACCTGGACGAACTGAAGAAGCGCGTCCCCCCGACCATCAACAACGGCGTGATGATGAAAGCCAAGCCTGCCCCCCCCTCGAAAGACGGCCAGGCGGAAGGCAACGGCAATGCGTAACCAGAAAGGAAGAACCATGTCCGGTCGGATCATTCGCAACCTGGCCCTGCTGCTCCTTCTTGTGCCGGCTCTCGCGGCGGGCGCTCCCAAGCGCCCCGCCAAGCGCCCCGCGCATGTGGACGGCGTGGCCGCCCTGGTGGACTCGATCGCGGTCCTCAAGTCCGAGGTGAACGACCAGACCCAGATCCTGCTGCAGCAGCCCAACGTGGGCGTGGACGCCAAGAACCCGGCGGCCCTGCTCAAGCTCCGCAACGACGTGCTCGACCGGATGGTCGAGGAAAAGGTCATCGCGGCCGAGGCGCACCGAGAGAACGTGCAAGCCGACCAAGGCGAAGTGGACCAACAGGTGGAGCAGGCGCTCAGCAGCGCCCGCCGCGCGCTGGGCTCGGAGGAAGCGTTCCAGGCGCAGCTCAAGCGCGAGGGGCTGGACGAGCCCGCCCTGCGCAAGCGCTACGAGAACGACTTCACCACCCAGGTCATGGCCCGCAAGCTGGTGCAGCGCGAGGTGCAATCCAAGGTCAGCGCCGACTCCAACGACGCGCGCGCCTACTACGAAAAGCACCGCGCCGAGCTGCCCAAGCGCCCGGTCACCTACAAGCTCTCCGCCATCCTGTTCCAGGTCAGGGCCAGCGAGGTGATGAAGGCCAAGGTGAAGGATAAGGCCCTCGGGGTGCTGGCCCGCATCAAGGCCGGCGAGGACTTCAGTAAGATGGCCACGCTCTTCTCCGACGACCCCAGCGCGCGCAACGGCGGAGAGCTGCCGTGGTTCACCAAGGGCCAGCTGGACACCAGCTTCGAGAAGGCGGCCTTCGCGCTCAAGCCGGGGCAGATCAGCGACGTGGTGGAGTCGCGGTTCGGCTTCCACGTGATCCGCCTGGACTCGCTCGCCGGGGACCGCATCAAGACCCGGCATGTGCTGCTCATGGTGGTGCCGGATTCCTCCGACACCGCCGCCACGGCGGCGCGCGCCGCCGCGGTGCGTTCGCGTTCGGTCGCCGGGGAGGACTTCGCCAAGCTGGCCGCGCAGTTCTCGGACGACGCGGTGACCGCCAAGAACGGCGGCCAACTGGAGGACACCGATCTTTCGGAAGGCTTCTCTCCGGAGATCGCCCAGATCATCAAGGACATGGTGCCGTCCCAGATCTCCAGCGTGCTCAAATCCAACTCGGGCCTGGTCATCTTCCGGCTCCGGGCCAAGGAAAACGAGCGCGCCTACGATTACCCGGAGATCGCCACGCAACTGGAGAATCTGGCCAAGGGCGAGAAAACCAAGGTGGAGTACGACAAGTGGGTCGCGGGGCTCAAGAAGAAGCACCGCGTGAAGATCACCTACTTCAAGTAGCCATGTCCGAAGAACCGCGGCTGGATGTCCTGCTGCACTGGCTGTGCGTGAGCAAGTCGCGCTCCCAGGCCGCCCACTGGTGCCGGGAGGGCAAGGTTTTCGTGGACGGCACGCTGGCAAAACCAAGCGTGATTCTCAAGGCCGGCCAGAAGCTGGAGATCCGTGCCATGGAGCATCCGCTGCGCCTGGAGATCCTCGAGATCCCCAGGCGGGCGGTGTCCCGGGCGCAGCGCGAGAAGTTCATGAAGCTGCTATCCTGAGGAACAAGTAGCGCGCCGCCGGGGACCGCCCGGCGCAGCCCCGCGGAACCCGATCGCCACGGAAGGCGGTAGGCCGACTTGAAAATGCCTCGCAGCAAGAAACTTCCGGTCGCGCCGCGCGCCGCGCTGGCGCTGACCATGGGAGATCCCGCCGGGATCGGCCCGGAGATCGTGCTCAAGGCGCTCGCCGCGCCGGGGGCCCTGCGTGGCCGTTCGCTCGTGGTGGTGGGCGACCGCGCCTGCCTGGCCGCGGCCGCCCGGCGACTCAAGATCAAATTCCAACTCGCCGACTGGCTTCCCGGTATGTCTCTGCCGCGCTCCGGCGCGGTCTTCCTGCAGGCGTCCCGCCCGGAGCCGCGCGTGCCGGGTCCCGGAAAGTGCGACGCGCGAAGCGGGCGGTTCGCGATGGACGCCATCCTGGCCGCCGCCGCGCTGTGCAACGGTGGCGACGTGGCCGGAATGGTTACCGCGCCTGTCCACAAGGACGCCCTGGTGGCCGCCGGCGCCCCCTTCCCCGGCCACACCGAATGGCTGGCGGAGCTGGCCGGCGCGCGGAGCCACGCCATGCTGTTCGTGGGAGAAAAGCTCCGCGTGGCCCTGGCCACCATCCATGTTCCGCTCAAGGACGTCCCCAGGAAGCTTACCGCCCGCGGAATCTGCGAGGTCACTTCCCTGGCCCACGCCGAGCTGCGCGCATCTCTGGGCATTCGAAAGCCACGGATCGCGGTGGCGGGCCTCAACCCCCATGCGGGTGAAGGCGGACTGCTCGGCAAGGAAGATGCCCGGGTGATCGCGCCGGCCGTGAATCGGCTTCGCGCGGCGGGCTTCGATGTGACCGGACCGCACCCCGGCGACACCATTTTCCGGCGAGCCCTGGAGGGCCGTTACGATCTGGTGGTGGCCATGTATCACGACCAGGGCCTGGGGCCCATCAAGACATTGGAAGGCTTTCGCGCGGTGAACGTCACCCTGGGGCTGCCGTGGATCCGCACCTCCGTGGACCACGGCACGGCGGAAGACATTGCGGGCCGGGGCGTGGCCTCACCCGAAAGCATGCTGTCGGCCCTCCGGCTGGCGGTTCAAATGGCGGAACGGCGATGATCGAATTTCACCACGTGACCAAGAAATACGACGACGAAGTGGCGCTCGACGATTGCTCGCTCAAGATCGCCCAGGGCGAGATGCTGGTGTTGCTGGGCGCGAGCGGCACCGGCAAGAGCACCTTCCTCAAGATGATCTCCTTCGAGGACCGTCCCACCTCCGGCGAAGTGGTGGTGGGCGCCTATCGCAGCGGCACCGCGAAGGACGCCCAGGTGCGGCAGCTGCGGCGCTCGCTGGGGATCGTCCACCAGGAATTCAAGCTTCTTCAAGACCGCAGCGTGTTCGAAAACGTGGCCTTGCCGCTCCGGGTGGCCGGGTTGAACCGCAAGGATATCCACGCGCGGGTCGAGGAGGCGCTGGAGCGCGTGGAGATCCCGCGCATGGGCGCCAAGATGCCCGGCCAGCTCTCCGGCGGCCAGCGGCAGCGCGTGGCCGTGGCGCGGGCGCTGGTGAACAAGCCCACCGTGCTGCTCGCGGACGAGCCCACCGGCAACCTGGACCATGAAATGTCCGTGCGCATCGTCCGCATCTTCCGGGAGCTGTGCGCCTCGGGAACCGCCGTGGTGCTGGCCACCTACGACCTGAACCTTATCCAGCCCGAGGACCGCGTGGTCCGGCTGGAAGGCGGACGCATGAAGGAGGGCCGGTGAGACTGAGCTTCTACATCGCCGAGGCCTGGCGGGGTCTCAAAAGGGCCCCCGGCGTGGCGCTGGCCTCCGCGTTCTCCCTGTTCGCCGCCTGGGTGGTGCTGGCCGGGACGGCCGATGCGCTCTACAACGGCTGGCGTTTCGTGAACGCCGCCAACGCCCGCAAGGAACTGATCGTGCTGATGAAGGACCGATCCGGCGCGGAGGAAGATTCCACCCTGGGCGCAAGGTTGAAGGCGCTCGATGAAGTGGGCTCGATCACCTACGTGTCGCGCGACTCGTCGTGGGCCCAGCTCACCCGCGAACTCGGCGCCGAGCCCTCCATGCTGGAGGCGGTGGGCGCCAATCCGCTCCCGGCGTCCTGGCGGGTCTCGCTCAAGCCCGAATTGCGCGACGCCGTGCATCTCAAGCGGCTTGCCGAAACCGTGCGGCAGTATCCCGAGGTGCAGGACGCGCTCACCGGAGGGGAATGGGTGGACAAGCTGGAAGCCTGGGTCCGCAAGCTGACCTGGGTCGGCTTTGGGTTCGGGGGCGCCGTGGCCCTGGGAGTGGTGGTGCTGGTGATGCTCACCATCCGGCTTTCCATCATGGTGCGCTCGGACGTGCTCCGGGTGCTGCGGCTGCTGGGCGCGGGGGAGTGGTTCGTGCGCATGCCGTTCGTGTTCGAAGGGCTGATCCTGGCATGCGCCACTTCGATCCTCGCGCTGGTCGCGGTGGAAGGCGCCTCGCGCCTGCTGGCCGGCCGGTGGAGCGACTGGGCCGGCATGCCGCTTGGGCTGGACCTGGCGTTCCTGGCGCTGGCCCTGGTGCTGGGCGCCGTGGGAAGCCTTGCCGGTTCTGCCGCCGTGGGCCGCCGGGAAAGCGCCTGATGTTCCGCGGCATCCTCCCGCGGCGCGCCGCGGTAGCGCTGCTGGTGGCCGGGCTCCTTGCCGCGGCCATGCCCGTGCGGGCCCAGGAGGACCAGAAGAACAAGCTGCAGAGCATCCAGCAGGAGGCGCAGAAGAAGCGGGACGCCGCCCAGAAGCTCCAGAAGCAGGAGAAGAACGTCCTGCACCAGCTGCGGCAGACGGAAATCAATCTCTCAAACGCGCGCCGGCAGGTGCAGCGCTACACCGAGCGCGAGACCAAGCTATCCCGCGAGATCGGCGTGGTGGAGCGGGATCTTTCCCACACCCGCAGCGCCCGCACCATGACCCAGGGGCAGCTGGCGCGACGCCTGAAGTCGGCCTACCACTTCCGCCGCGACCACGAACTCGAGTTCCTGCTTTCCTCGCGCTCCTTTGCCGACCTGGACCTGCGCCTTCGGTGGGTCGGGCTGATCGCGGGCCGGGACGAGCACATGGTGGAACGGCTGGGAGTGCAGGCCGACAGCATCAGCATCGCCAGGACCGTCCTGCAGCAGAAGAAGACCGAGATCGAGCAGGTCCGCGCCCAGAAGCAGACCGAGCAGAAGAAGATGGAAGGGCTGCGCGCCGACCGCAAAAACGCGCTGCAGCGCATCCAGACCCAGAAGCTGGCCTACGAGGCCGCGGCCGCCGAGCTGGAGCGCTCCGCCAGGAAGATCCAGGCCATCCTGGCCGAGCTGGAGCGGCGCCAGAAGGAAGAAGAGCGCCGCCGCGGACCGGCCGGACCGCGGCTACCGGAGGGTCAGTTCGCGCACGGGCGCGGGTCGCTGCCGTGGCCGGCGCATGGTCCGGTGATCGAAACGTTCGGCGAGCACCGCCATCCTAAGTTCGGCACGCTCACCTACAACAACGGGATCGACATCCAGGCCCCCGAAGGAACAGAGATCCATTCGGTGGACGCCGGGGAAGCGGTGTTCGTGGATTGGATCGACGGCTACGGCCAGACCATCATGGTCCAGCACGGCAACGGCTTCGTGACCCTGTACGGGCACTGCAGTTCGGTGGGCGTCACGGTGGGCCAGCGGGTCACTTCGGGCCAGGTCATCGGCCGGGTGGGCGACACCGGTTCGCTCAACGGGAACGCCCTGCACTTTGAAATCCGCAAGGGCAAGTCGGCGCTGGATCCGATGGACTGGCTGCGCTAGGGCCGCCGCCTCAGGCTCGCGGGGGCACCCCCTCCAGCGCACCCTCCGGCAGCAGCGCGTGCACGCCCACCACTCCGTTCACCACCTGGCTGATGCGAAGGCTCACCACCAGGCTCGCCAGCACGGTGGCCTCGGCGCGGTCGATCGCGTAGATCTCCGTCATCAGGGTGAGCATGCCGTTCAAGGCCATCACCCAGGCCTGGTTCATGTCTTCGTGCATCCCCAGCGTGACCCAGCCGGCCGGGGTACGGGCGCGCGGCAGATCGATTTGCATATCGGGGCGCACGTGAACCTCCAGTTCCACGTCCTCCATCGGGCACTCCAGCGCGGGCCCGGACACCTCGCCATCTCCCTGCAGAGCGTGTCCATCTCCCACGGATAGAAGCGCGCCTTTCACCGGGATCGGCAGGAAGAGCACGCTGCCCTGGACGAGCTCGCGGCAGTCGAGGTTCCCTCCGCAGGACCGCGGCGGCGTAGTGGAGTGCTTGCCCGGCTCCGCGGGCGGCATGCCGATGATTCCGAGGAAGGGGCTCATGCGCACCCGGTGTCCCTTCTGGTTGACGGCGGTCCCGGCGTCGGGATCGAGCGACCAGAAGTGATGGCAGGTCGCCATCCCGGCGATCCCCAAGCTCAGGTTGGCGGGACTGGGGTATCCGCCCGCACGGTTCCAGCCCCAGGGAGCTGTCCGGAGTTTCAGCACCCGGACTTCCAGGGTCATGCCCGGTTCAGCGCCCCGGACGAAGAAGGGCCCGGTGAGCGCATGGCCAGGATCGCGCTCCTGGTCATGCGGCTCGTAGGGCGGCGCCGCCTCGAACGGCCGGTCGTGGTTGAATCTGCCCCAGGCCACATCCAGCGTTCGAACTCGGAGCCGGTCCCCCGAGTCGATTGCAAGAGTGGGCGGGAGCTCTGCCGAGAAGTGCCCGTGCAGGGTCTCCGGGGCCAGGCTGCGGACCTCGTGTGTCTTCAAAATGGAACACCTCCGGGTGCCCGGATATGGGCAACCCCGTGTTGACGCGTGGAAACGTACCTTCTAGCATGACCTATCTGCGGGGGCAGGATCCCGCTTTGACCCGGCCCCGGCCCCGGCCGGGCGGCCAACCATTCCAGGAGGCATGATGATCCGCAAGTTCCCCGCGATCAACATCCCGGCAGCCATGCTGGCCCTGGCCCTGGTGGCCGGGTGCGGCAGCAGCAATAGCAACGGCAACACCGCCCCGGACTGCGCCAACATCGCCGATTGGTTCGGCAGCTACACCCTGGTCGACAGCAGCTACGATTGTTCCACCCGGCAGGTCACGGTGGAAACATCCCAGGACGTGTTCTGTTATCGGAACTCCGTGGTGGATCCGGGCATTCCCGGGGTCAAGTGCACTTCCCAAACCTGCACCTCCACGCGCCTCGCAATCACCTGTACCGGCTCGGTTACCGAGGGCAGCTGCAACATCGCCACCAGCATCAGCGCGACGGCGGACCGCGCGGGAAACCAGGCGGTGCTGCGTTCGCACATCGTGGTCACCCCCTCCGGAAATTGCTTTGGCGCGCCGCCCAGCTGCGAAGACCATGTGATCCATGCCACCCGGACCAGCGCGGACACCGCGGGCTGCGGCTCGGATGCCGCGCCGGGGCACCGGCGCTGGTGGGCGTTCGGCACGCGTCGAACGCTGTGATCCGGATTTCATGAGTTCCCCGATGCCTCCGGTGGCGCTGCAGCCCTCCGTGTGGGCCAGCCTTGAGCGCTCCGTGGACATGGGCACCGTGCCGCCGGCGTTGCTCTTTGCGGGCCTCCCGGGCGTGGGCAAGGTGGAGGCGGCCCTGGCCCTGGCGCGCGCGCTCAACTGCGAGGCCGGGCCGAGCTCGCGCCCATGCGGCGAATGCCGCTCCTGCCGGCGCATGCTCGGGGGCAATCACCCAAACTTGCGCCTGATCTACCCGGTGCCGTCGCCCTCTTCGGGCAAGTCGGAGGAGAAGCAGCAGGAAGAGGTGGAGGTCGCGCTGGCCGAAGTGCTGGAGGCGCGCCGCATCGAAAAACTGTTCGCCTTCGAGCCGGAGCGGATCTGGCCGGGCCGGAAGGCCTCCATCCAGATCGACCACGTGAGATCGCTCAAGCGCGAGCTCAGCTATTCGCTGGGCGAAGGCAACGCGCGGGTGGTGGTGCTGGCCGAGGCCCACACCATGACCACCGAAGCCGCCAACGCGCTGCTCAAGATCCTGGAAGAGCCGGGCCCGCGCACCCATTGGATCCTGACCACCTCGCGCCCCGGACGGCTGCTTCCAACGATCCGATCGCGCTGCCGGGCCATGGAGTTCGAGCCGGTCGCCCTGGAGCCGCTCACGGAATTCCTGACGTCCCGCCTGGGCGCTCCCGCCGCCCAGGTGCGAACCGCCGCGGCCATGGCGCAGGGCAGCCCGGCCGCCGCGGTGCGGCTCCTCGGCGCCGGGGCCGACGTGCTGGCCGAGCGCGACCAGGCGCTGGAGCTCTGGCGTGCGGCGCAGTCCGGGAACTGGAGTGCGGTCGAGCGGGCGGTGGAGGGGCTGCGATTTCGGTGCTACCGGGACCGGGGCCTGGTGGGGCGGATCCTCAGGCTGTGGCTGCTGTTCGTCCGGGACCTGCTGCTGGCCAAGGCCGGGCTTCCGGAAGGCCAGATGGCCAACCTGGACCGGATCGAGGCCGTTCGCAAGACCGCCGCGCAGGTGCCCTGGGAAACGCTGAACGCCCGGTTCGCGGTGCTGGAGGATTGCCTGGCCGCCGAGAACCTGAATGTGGCCCCCGAGGTTTTGCTATACTCGGCCCTTACTCGCCTGACGCAGGCCCCCGGGCCCACCGGAGCGGCTTCCCGCCAGGTTTCCTGATAGATCCTTCGAGGCACGCATGGTCACGGCGCCGTCCTGCGAGCTCGTGGAGGTCACCTTCCGGGGTTTCCGCCGCGAGATCTACGCCAACACCCGCGAAATCGACCTGCAGCGGATGGATTCCGTGGTGGTGGAGATCGAGCGCGGGGAAGAGATCGCCCGGGTTTCCATGCGCGGCGAGATCGTGAACCTCAAGGCCGACCGGCTGCACCACACCAACTACCACGAGATCCTGCGCAAGGCCACTTCCGACGACGCCCGCCACCACGTGGACAACCGCCAGAAGGAAAACGAGGCCTTCCACTTCTGCCGCGAGCGGATCGAGGCGCGCAAGCTGGAGATGGACCTCTCCGACGTGGAGATGCAGTTCGACGGCCACCGCATGACCTTCTATTTCACCGCCGAAAAACGGGTCGACTTCCGCGAGCTGGTGAAGGATCTGGCCGCCAGGTTCCACACCCGGATCGAGCTGCGCCAGATCGGGGTGCGCGACGAGGCCAAGCGCCTGGACGGCTACGGAGTGTGCGGACGCAGGCTGTGCTGCACGTCCTTCCTGAAGGGGTTTTCGCCGGTCACGCTGCGCATGGCCAAGGACCAGGACCTGGCCCTTTCGCCCAGCAAGATCTCGGGCGTGTGCGGGCGGCTGATGTGCTGCCTGGCCTACGAAGTGGATTTCTACCGGGAGGCGACGCGGCTGTATCCGAAGGTGGGCGAGATGGTGAACACCGAAAGCTACGGCCGCGTGGAAGTTCGCAAGTCCGACTTCTTCCAGCTCCGGATCCACGGCGTGGACGCGGAAGGCAAGACGCACGTGTTTCGCCCCGACGAGATCCCAGGGCTGGTGGAGAAGCTGCAGCCGAAGGACGAGAATGGGAACCCCAAGTCGGCCTGCAGCTGCGGCGGTTCGACAGGGCCGGGCGGTGGTTGCGGGGGGTGTGCGACGAAGCACTAGGCAACTGCGAGAGGCCTTACTATTCCGGGCGCTTCCCGATCATCACCAGTTCCTGCCCCTTCCCCAGCTGCGCCACGTACCCGATCGCCTTTGCGATATCTTCATCCCGCTCCAGAAATAGCCGCTCCCGCACCACCCGCACATCGTGCGAGTACTCGTTTTCTCCCACGTGCGTGAAATGGTCCACCACCTGGAAGCCCGCCCGCAGCATGAACAGCGCCAGGGTCTTGGCGGTGAAGTAGAACAGGTGGTTGGGCCAGGTTTTGTTCTTCCAGTAGATGGTGTCGGCGTGGCTCACCAGGCTGTCGAAGTTGGGCACGGCCACGTACAGGAGACCGCCCGGCTGGACCAGCTTGCGCGCGCGCGCCAAGTCGTCGGCGGGATCCAGCACGTGCTCCAGCACGTTGTCCATGGTGATGAAGTCGAAGTAGCCCTCGGGCAGGTTGGCGGTTTGAAGGCTTGCAGTCTGCACCGGCACGCCCTGCTCGCGCGCGTATCGCGAGGTTTCTTCCGAGAGCTCCACGCCCTGCACCTGCAGCCCCGCCTCGCGCGCCGTGAGCAGGAAGAACCCGTAGGCGCAACCCACGTCCAGCAGCCGCATGGGCGATCGCTGCGGCCGGTGCGCGTAGAGCCGCTTGGTGACCATGTCCACGTGGGAGCGCATGGCGTCGGGCCGCTGGCGGAAGTTCTCGATCAGCACTTCGGCGCTCGGCAGGTAGCCATCCTGCGAAGAGTAGTACTCGCGCAGGTATTCGGGCGTGGGCTGCGGATTGAAGAACACCAGGTCGCACGCGCGGCAGCGCACGATCTTCGAGGGAGACTCGGGATAAACGTCCGCGAACGCTTCGCTCGAGCATAGCGGACAGGCCACAGCGGTGAGACCGGTCATGGGATCCTTCCCGGGGTCGGGTTCAATGCAGCAGATGGTAACCGAACATGGCCGCGCCCGCGATCCCGAGCGCCATCGAGCCGATCCACATGGGGCGGGCCCGGGTGAGCGCGGCCACCGCGCCCAGCGCGATGGAAACCTGGAACAGCGCCACGGCGTTGGCGAACCCGTGGTGGCGGTGGAGCAGCTCGTCGGCCTCGCGGGACTTGTCGTCGCGCTGGCGCTCGAAATACTCGGCCTTCTTCCGGATGTCCGCCTGCTCGGCGGCGTAGTGCTTCGCCGCATCCGCGTAGGAGGCGGGCGGCTCCTTGGCGATGGCGATCCATGGGGCCCGGGCCGCCTCCTGCACCGCGCTTTTGATGCCCTTGGCCTGGTAGTAGGCCCACTGATCCGAGGCCTGCGCCTGGAGGCGGGTGGCCTCGGTCTTCAGCACCAGCGCCTCGTTCACCGTGGCGCCGGCCTGCAGCGCCGCGATGGCCGCCAGCGCGGCCAGGAGCGCGGTGCTCAGCGCAATCTGCCGCAGAAAGCCGCCGCCCTCCTTTTCCAGCTCCTCCTGCACCGCTTCGTGCAGCTTTTCGGTTTCGATTTCGGGTCCTTCAGGCATGTGGCTCCCTGGCGTCTTCATCACGGGTCACAGTGGGTCCAAAGGCGGGGCGGTCGGCCCGCGTGAATGGCAGCATAGCAAAAGGCCGGCGGGTTGCGCCCCGCCGGCCTTCCCAATTGTTGTGGGCTCCATCTTTCCAGTTATTCGGATCGCCCCACCCAACGCCACGCGGCAGGAAACGCCAGCGCCGAAAGCGTGGCCTTGATCACATCGCCCGGCAGGAACGGCAGGAGCCCCGAAGCCAGCAGGGCGGGGGCCGGCACGAAACGCGACAGCCACGCCAGCCCGGAGGCGAAGATCACCGCGCTCCCGAGCAGCATGGCGGCGAACATCCCGGGGAAACTACGGTCCCAGCACCGCTCGGCCAGCCACCCGACCAGCGCGGCGGCAAACGGGAAGGAAACCAGGTAGCCCGCCGTGGGTGCCAGGAACACGTGCGCGCCCGCCGCACCGCCGGCAAATACCGGCATGCCGCAGGCTCCTTCCAGGAGGTAAAGCGCCTGGGCCAGGAACGCGCGCCGGCCCCCGAGCACCGCACCGGTGAGGAGTACCGCGAACGTCTGCCCGGTGATCGGCACCGGGGTCCAGGGAAGCGGAATCGCCACCTGAGCGGCACCGGCGGTCAGGAGGCTCGCCCCGGCGATCAGCAGCAATTCGCGCCCGGCGAGGGCGCGCGGCAGGGCAACATCCGAAAGGGTCAGCATTCGACTGGAGGCCATGGAGTCCTCGGGCGCGCGGCATCGAGGCCGCGCTGGGGCTGGGGTCGGTCTTCCGGAGGCTTGGCCGCCGGCCGGTTCTTGCGTATCGCCCCGGAAACTAGCACGGCGCCTCGGCCCGGACAACCTTGCCGCCGGTTGACCGTGAGAGCGCGGCAAGTGTAACCTCAAGACATGAATACACGAGTTTTTGTGGCCGTCTCGGCCCTCGCGCTGGTCTTTGCCACTCCGGTTCTTGCCGCGGCCCCGGCCGTGGTCCACGTCTCCGCGCCCGACACCGTGGTGATTTCCCAGAGGGGCAAGGGCGTCGCCCACGTGAAGCTCGTGATCGATGCGGGCTACCACGTGCAGGCCAACCCGGCATCCGCCGACTACCTGATCGCCACCACGCTCAAGCTGAAGGCCCTCCGCGGACTCAAGGCATCCAAGCCGGTCTACCCGAAAGGCACTCCGTACAGCCTGGAAGGCACCACAGAGAAACTCTCCACCTACGAAGGCGCCGTGGACGTGGGCCTGCCGCTCCGGGCCACCGACGAGGCCCGCACCGGCATGTACACCCTTCACGGCACCCTGCGCGCCCAGGCCTGTGATGCCAGGGCGTGCTACGCCCCGGCGGACTTCCCGGTGGACATCGTGGTCCGCGTGGAAAAGCGGAAACGCTAGAGCCGGCAGCGCCGCCGGCGGGGTTTGGCTAACCAGCGTCCCAGCTTCAATTTCCCGGCGATTTGGGTTATCATCCCGGGATGCCGAAATTCTACATCACCACCGCCATCGACTACGCCAACGGCGCCCCCCACATCGGGCACACCTTTGAAAAGGTCCTCGCGGATGCCATGGCCCGGTTCCAGCGCCTTCGAGGCGTCGATACCTGGTTCCAAATGGGCATGGACGAGCACGGCCTGAAGGTGGAGCAGACGGCCCAGGCCCAGGGTGTGGAGCCGCAGGCCTTCTGCGACGCCATGGCGGAGACCTACCTCAAGGCCTGGCGCGCGATGGACATCTCCTACGACGCCTTCGTCCGCACCAGCGATCCGCTGCACATGAAGGGGGTCCAGGCCCTGTTCACCCGGTTCCAGGAAAACGGGGACATCTACAAGGGCGAGTACGAGGGTCTCTACTGTGTGGGCTGCGAGGCCTACTACCAGGAAAAGGATTTGCTGGAAGGGAAGTGCCCGGTGCACCACACCGAGCCGAAGAAGGTGAAGGAGAAGAACTACTTTTTCGCCCTTTCCAAGTACGGCGAGCGACTGCTCCGGCACATCGAGGCGCACCCCGAGTTCATCGAGCCCGAGATGCGGCGCAACGAAGTGACCAATGTCATCCGCTCCGGGCTCGAGGACATCAGTGTTTCACGCGCCAGCGTGAAGTGGGGCGTGCCGCTGCCCATGGATCCGGAGCAGACGGTGTACGTGTGGATCGACGCGCTGCTCAACTACGCGACCTTCGTGGGCCTGAGCCAGCACGACGAGGCCACGCGCGCCATGTGGGCCCGCTGGTGGCCCGCGGATGCCCACGTGATCGGCAAGGACATCACCCGCTTTCACTGCGTGATCTGGCCGGCCATGCTGATGAGCGCGGGCGTCGAGCTGCCGCGCTCGATCTACGCGCATGGCTGGATCAAGTCCCCCGACGGCGGCAAGCTGAGCAAGACCGCCGGCAACGTGGTGGACCCGGTGTTCGTGGGCGAGGAGCTGCGCAAGGCCGCCGGGGAAGGACTGGCCGAAGCCCTCATGCACGAGCCGCTGCGCTACTTCCTGCTGCGGGAGGTGCCCGCGGGGCGCGACGGCGAGTTCTCGTGGGAGTTGCTGGTGGACCGCTACAACGCCGACCTGGCCAACGAACTGGGCAATCTCCTGAACCGCGCGCTGTCCATGAGCCACCGCTATTTCGAGGGGAGACTGGACCCGGAGTCGGGGCCCGCCGAGGCGCTGGACCTGGAGGTGCAGGCCGTGGCGACCGACGTGGTTTCCAAGTACATCCGGGCCATGTCCTCGTGGCAGTTCAGCAACGGCATGCAGGAAACCTGGCGGCTCATCAAGCGGGCCAATCAGTACGTGCAGGAAACCGAGCCGTGGACGCTGGCCAAGGATCCCTCGAAGCGCGCGCGCCTGGTGCGGGTGCTGGCCACGCTGCTCGAGTCGCTGCGCATCGCCGCGGCGCTGGTGGCCCCGGCCATGCCGCGGGCGGCCGCCCGCATCGGTTCGGACCTGGGCCTCGACTGGCCATCGCCCCGGGCGCTGGTCGACCTGGAATGGCCGGCCAAACCTTTCGCACTGGGCCACACCGTCGGCGCGGCGGTGGTGCTGTTTCCGCGCGTCCAGGCCCCCAAGCCGGCGCAGGCTTGATCCCTTCCAACCTCCGGGGCACCTCTTGATTGATTCGCACCTGCATCTGCTGGATCCACAGTTCGACGCCGACCGCGAGGCGGCGATCACGCGCGCGCGGGTGGAGGGCGTGCGAGTGATGGTGGAGATTGGCCTCACGGTGGAGTCCAGCCGCCGCGCGGTGGAATTCGCCGAGGCCCACGAGGGCGTTTATGCCGTGGTGGGATTTCATCCCAACCACGCCTCCGAGGCTCGCCCGGGCGACGTGGACGAGCTGCTCAAGCTGGCCGCCCATCCCAAGGTGGTGGCGTGGGGCGAGATCGGCATGGATTTCTTTCGCGAGTACGCCCCGCGCTCGGCGCAGGAGCCGCTGTTTCGCGAACAGATCCGCGCGGCCAAGCTGGCCGACCTGCCCATCGTGGTCCACCAGCGTTCCGCCGAAGAGGATGTCCTCGACATCCTGGAAGAGGAAGGCGCCTCCGAAAAGCGCCCGGTGGACCTGCATTGCTTCGGAAGCGGCCCCGAGGTGGCGGCGCGCATGGCGCCGCAGAACTACTACTTCGGATACGGCGGCACGATCACCTACGGGAGGAAGAACCAGGTGAGTCCCGCCAGCGAAGCGCTGGCGGTGATCCCGCGCGAGCGGATCCTGCTGGAGACGGACTCTCCCTACCTGGCCCCGATCCCGCACCGGGGCAGGCGGAACGAACCTGCGCTGCTGCGCCACACGGCGGCAGCGCTGGCCGAGGCGCTGGGGCTGCGGGTGCGGGAACTGGAAGAGCTGACCGACGCCAACGCCCGCAAGTTCTTCCACCGGTTGCCGGCCCCGGCCGGCGCCTAGGCGTCGTCCGTCCATGGCCCTGGAAGAAAGCCCCCTGGCGCGGCTGAAGCGCTGGGGGGTACGGCCCCGCAAGAGGCTGGGACAGAATTTCCTGGTGGACCGCCACCAGACCGAGCGGATTGCCGAAGCTCTGGAACCGCTCCGGGGGGGGCGGGTACTGGAGATCGGCGCCGGATCCGGGGAATTGACGGACGCCCTGGTCCGCGGGGGCGCCGAGGTGTGGGCCATTGAAAAGGACCGCGACCTGGCAGAACGGCTCAAGGCCGAGTCCGCGGCCCGGATCCTGACGGAAGATGCCCTGGAAGTGCGCTTTCGCAACGTGATCCCCGAGGGGCCATTTGCGGTGGCCGGAAACCTGCCCTACTACTGCACCACCGATCTGCTCTTGCACGTGCTGGACCAGCGCGAAGGGGTGACCCGCGCCGTGTTCCTGGTGCAGCGGGAGTACGCCGACCGGCTGGTCTCTCCACCGGGGCGCAAGACCTATGGATCCATTGGAGTGTTCGTGCGCTACTTCGCCGAGACCGAAAAGCTCTTCACGGTGCCGCCGGGGGCGTTCCATCCCCGGCCGGATGTGACTTCGGCGGTGGTGCGGCTCACGCTTCGCCCGGGTTCCCGGCTCGAGCCGGCGCGCGAAAAGGCGCTTTTCACGGTGACCCGTCGCGCGTTCCAGCAGCGCCGCAAGCAACTGGGCACGGCGCTCCGCGACCTGGTGAGCGGGGGCCGCGAGGAGATGCTGGAGGCCTTCGCGCGTGCCGGGGTGGATCCCGCGCGCCGCGGGGAGACCCTTTCGCTCGAGGAGTTCATGGAACTGGCCGGGGCGCTGGAGGGACGGCTCTCGTGAGGCGCATTCCGGCGGCCCTGGCGCTCCTGCTCGCGTGTCTCTTCTCCTTGCCCGGAACGGCCCGCGCGGCCGATCCCATCGACGCTTTCAGCGCGGCCCGCGCAGCCCGGGACTCGCTGAAAGCGGCGGGGGACTCGCTGGGGGCCCGGCCGGACTCGCTCAGGATTCCGCGCGACTCCACCACGGCCGCGGCGCCGGACACCAATCCGTTCGCCCCGCCGCCCCGCGACGCCACGGGGGCCGCGTTTCACTACGTGACCAACTACAGCGTCAACCGCAACCTGGCCAACTGGACCCAGAACCTGCTGGTGGACACCTACTGGCACTCCATCCACATCGACAACAAGACCGACATCAACTTCCGCGAGGACACCGAGCGGCACACCCGCTCGGGCCAGCGGACCACCAACCTGAGAATGGACTATCTCGGAGGACACGGCGCCACCGCCGGCTTCAACCTGGAGCTGGAGCGGAACAACGACGGCCCCATCGTGAACGGCAGAGTTCGGCCCACCGCCACCTTCAACAACACCGCGGCCCGGCTGGCGCTGGGAGACTCGCTCTACCTGCTCTCGCAGCCGCTCATGCTGACCGTGGAGGGGGGAGGCGTCTCCCACGACGAAAACTCTTCGGAGCGGCGCGTCACCAGTGGCCGGGACTTCAAGCAGAGCCTGACCTGGGCATTCTTGAACATCCGGCACGTCCAGTTCCAGTTGAACGAGAACAACGCCGCGGCCAGGAACACCGGCGCGCTGAGCGCGGGCGGGCGCGACACGTCCTTTCACAGCCACGACTTCGACATCGGCGCCCAGACCAAGTTCTCGGTTCCGTGGCAGAGCCTGGTGATGACCGTGAACGCGTCCCATGCGAAGGCCACCCACGAACAGCCCACCGGCGGACAGTTGGAGCAGGTCGGCCAGCAGACCGAGAGCGCCGACGGCACCGTCAACATGACCCTGCTGGGGTGGGCCACTCTGACCGTCAACGGCAGGGCCAACCGCAACCTGGTAACCAGCAACCAGGAGTTGACTCGGAACTACGCCGCGCGCAGCAAGGGCGGCACGGGCACGCTGATCTACTCGTTGCCCTACCTGGGCAACTTCACCAGCAGCCTGGGGGACCAGGTCAGCGAGAACGTGCGCAACCTGACCGTCAGCGCCAGGGACAGCCAGACGGTCGAGGAGCGTAACCTGCTCACCACCTACACCCGGCAGCTGGGCCCGGACTTTGACGCGCAGGTGAACATGGCCGCCATCCTGCGACGGACCCGCTACGGGGATCCGCGGCAGGACCAGGACAACCTCAACCGGCGCATCGGCGGCACGCTCAACTTCCACCGCGACGGGCTTCCCATCACCATGGCCTTCCAGGCCAGCCAGGTGCTGAACCACACGGTGTTCCTGGATGCGACCAAGTCGGGGCAGAGCAGCACCGACCAGCTCTACTCGATCGAATACGACTTGACCTACAAGCGCGGCCAGGACCTCAGCGTGACCCAGAGCTACATCGTGAGCGCCGACGCCAACATCTCGGACTTCGAGACCAACCCGTTCGTGACCCCCAACAACGTGTACATCAAATCCACCAACTACCTGACCAGCATCAAGGAGAACATCACGCGCCGGGCGTCGGTGGAAGTGAATCACAACCTGCGCCTGAGCCGCAGCGGCAGCTACGACCTGGACGAGTCGGGGAACCGGGTGTTCGGGGAATCGAATGCCGGACAGACCAACGACCTGACCCTGGGGGTGAATTACAGGTTCAACGCGTGGCTCACGGCAGTGGCGTCCAACCATGCGCAGTTCCTGCAGCAGAACAGCCTGGACGGGAACTCCAACAAGGTGCCGACCAGCCGCCAGCGCATCCTGGAATTCAACGCCGGGGTGACCGTGAACTACGATTTTTCCAGCACGGCCAGCCTGACCGGCAACTTCTCCCGGTCGGCCCGGTCCGACAAGTTCACGCCTTACACCAGCGGCAACCAGGGCAAGTCCAGGCTCACCAACCAGGACTTCTTCCTGATCTCGTCCAAGCTGAACTTGAGGTTCTTCTAGCGCCATGGGCAAGGTCCTGGGAACTTTCGGCCCCCGGCGCGGTACAGTTACGTGGAAAGGATCGTTCATGCGTCACGTCCTGACGGGCCTGGTCGCCTCGGTGCTTCTTGCCGGCTGCGGCTTCCTTAGCACCTCGCCGCCACAGCCCCCGGGGACCGTGGAGCTTCCGCGCAACGTTCCGCTCACGCCCCCGGAAAGCACTATCGCCAATCTGCAGGAGGCTTTCCGGGTGGGATCGGCAGCGGCCTACATGCGTTCCATCCAGGACTCGACCGCCACCGACCCGGTGCACTTCACTGCGGAGTTCAGCCCGACCGAAGCGCTGGAGCTCGGCAACGGGATCAGCGATCCCGCGGTGCTGGCCCTGCTGAACGGCGGATGGCACGAGGAGCAGGAACGCAACGCCATGAACTCGGTGATGAGCACCATCGATCCCCAGCACCCGAGCGCGAACCGCTTCACTTACACCCTGGTAAAGACCGCCGACCTGGAATACCGGATCTACTACGTGGCCAGCGTTTCCCTGGGCAGCCTGAGCCAGATCAAGGGCAGCGCCGACCTGAAACTGCACCTGAACGCCACCGGCAACTACAAGATCTCGCTGTGGCGCGATTTCCCCGACAGCACCGTGGGCAGGCCCACGCGCAGCTATTTCGGGGCGCTGCGGTTCATCAATCGCACCCAGTAGTGCTCGGATTATCCCCCTAACTCCATGCCGCGCAGCTAACTCGCTGCGGCAGTTGCAATTGGGCGAAGCTGGCCGGCCGATTGACATTGACCCTGCAGCCAATGGACATCTATACTTGCATATGTAGTGCGACGAGGGCGCCGCGCTCCACGTGGCGCCCTTCATTACTGTCCCCCAGGAGGTAGATGAGCATGAAGTCGCTGAAGTCGGTGTTCGCGTACGGCCTTTCCGCCGTGGCGGCGCTGTCCCTGGTGAGCGGATGCATCTTCAGTCCGACCACTGGAGGCCCGCCGCCCCCGGTCACGTACAAGGCTCCGACAAGTCCGTACAACGTGATCCTCAACATCCAGGCGCTCTACCAGAACCGGGACTTCCAGAAGTACGACGAAACGCTGTCGCAGGACTATGTGTTCCGTTTCATCCCCGACCCGGTGAGCGGCCGCCAGGACTCGCTGATCCGCGCCGAAGAGGTCAACTTTGCGGAACATCTCTTCTCCACCGGTTCGACCGACAAGACCGAACCCCCGGCCAGCAGGATCAGCATGGCCATCGACACCGTCAGTTCCACGCCCGATGCGCGAGTCGGCAAGGAAGGCTGGATTCGCTACATCGTGTCGACTCATCTGCGATTGACCCTTTCGAACGCCAACCAGACCACGGTGGACAGCCCTGCCTGGTTCTTCTTCAAGCAGGAGCCTGCGGGAAGCGGAACGTGGAAACTCGCCGAATGGCAGGACCAGCCGACCCCCGGCCAGCCGGCGGCCCCGGGCATGGGACAGCTTGCCCTGAACGGTACGTCGAAACCCAAGAGATAGAAGGCCGGAACCCGGGAGCCCTGGCGGTGTAACAACTCAGGGATTCGGAAACGAAGAAGGCCGGATTTCCAGATGGAAGTCCGGCCTTTTGCATGGGACCCCACGTTTCCTCCCGGAGGCACCCACATGAGTTTCCGCAAGATCCTCTTCCTCGCCCTCGCGGTGGCGCTGTTCTTCCAGTTCAGCCCCGGGTGCATCCTTGATCCGCCCACCAAGTCGAAGCCGAAGCTGGCCTACCGCGCCCGGACCTCCCCGGCCAACGTGATCTTCAACGTGGCAGCGGCGTTCCAGAACCGGGAGTCCGCCCGCTACATTGAGCAACTCTGCGAGGGCTATGTGTTTCGGGGGGTGCCCGATCCACTTACCAGCCGGCAGGATTCGTTGATCCGTACCGAGGAGTTGAACTTCGCCGAGAACCTGTTCGAGCGGGGAAGCACCGACGGCCTCCAGAAACCCGCCACTTCGATCGTGCTGGTGATCGACACCACCAGTTCCACGCCCGACCCGCGCCTGGGCCACGAGGGCTGGATGCGCTACATCGTGCAGACCAGCCTGCGCATCACCACCGCGGACGGACAGATCGTGGTGAACAGCCCGGCATGGCTGTATCTGCGCCCGGATCCGGACGGAACGTGGTGCCTGGCGGAATGGCAGGACGAGAGTTCGGACGGATCTCCGGTGATGCGGGCGGTATGGGCCTGCGGCGGCCGGACAGCAGGCGCGTTCACGGCTTCTTGAACAGCTTGCCCCACTTTTCGTTCAGATCCTGCTTGCCGGCCTTTTTCGCCACCGGCCGCTCGGAGACCAGGAAGAAGTCGCAGAAGTTGCGGCGCTCCTTCTCGGACACCCAGTCCGCCTGGGGCTCCCGGCACTCGTTGTTCAGCGACCGATCGTAGTGCTGGCAGCCCTTGCAGCAGTGGACGTCGCGCTTGCACGCGGGGCATTCCTCGGTGCGCGGCGCGCGGCCCCGGAAGGGGATGGGGGCCGCGCAGTACCAGCATTGGGCCATCGGGGACCTCCTAGAGCCAGCGGCGTCGCTTGATGTAGATCCAGGCCGCCACGCCCACCACGATCATCAACCCCCAGAAGTACAGCTCGGCGTGCGGTAGGTCATACTCGCGCAGCTTGATGTTCATGCCGTAGATGCCGGTGATGAGCGTGAGCGGCATGAGCACCGTGGCAAAAACCGTCAGCGTCTTCATCACTTCGTTGAGGCGGTTGGAGACGATCGAAAGGTAGATCTCCAGCAGGGTCGCGATCTCGTCCCGGTAACTTTCCAGAAGATCGGAAACCCGCGCCAGCCGGTCGTACACGTCGCGCATGTAGGGGCGAACGGCCGGAACGATCATGCCGAACTCGTCGCGGGTGAGCGCCAGCAGCGTGTCCCGCTCAGGTCCCACGATGCGCCGGAAACTGAGCAGCCCGCGCTTGAGCGCGAAGATGTGGTTCAGGACCGCCTTGTCGTTGGACTTGAACACCTGCTCTTCCACGTCGTCGATCTGCTCGTCGATCCGCTCGATCACCGGGTAGAAGTTGTCCACCATGATGTCCGCGAGGCGGTGCAGCACGAAGCTGGGCCCATGCAGGAGCAAATCGGGCCGCCGGTCGCAAAGTTCGCGGCAGCCGGTGACGGCGCGCATGGGCTCGACGTGCGAAGTGATGAGGTAGTCCTGCCCCAGGAAGATATTGATCTCGCGCAGCGTGGGGGTGGGTGCGCCTTCGTCCCAGCGCGCCGAATGCAGCACGATGAACAGGTTCTCGCCGAAGTCATCCACCCTGGGATGCGAGCACATATCCTCGCCCAGGGCGTCTTCCAGGGCCAGCGGGTGCAGGTGGAACGTGCCGCCCAGCTCCGGGAGGCGCTTCACGTCCTCGCCCTCCAGGTCGATCCAGAGCGGTCCCCGGCGCTGGCCCACCCAGTCCGCGACTCCGCTCAGCTCCAGCTTCAGCACGGTCCCCGCGGCGGAATCGGCGCCAAATACGTGAATCATCGGCGCCCGCCTAGAACGGGGCCAGCGGTGGGCGAACCCGCGGCCGGTCCGACTCCACCACGCGCTGGATCCGGAACAGGCGCGGAAGGAATTCGTGGTCGCCGTCCCCGCCGAATTCTTCGGCGTGGCCCACGGCAAACGTGTTGTCAGGGCTATCCACGCTCACCGCGAAGATCTCTCCGCCCGTGGTCTCCACATGGGTGCGCGAGGGGCGGGCGGCTCCGGCGGGCTGTATGGGCGCGGCCGGCGGCTTCAGGTCCAGGTCCACGAAGGATTCCACCCACGCAGCGCCGTCGTAGTTGGCGAAGAACGGGTCGTCCGGCGCGCGGCCACCCACCGCCCAGCCGTTACCGCTGGGATCGAAACCGATGGCGTAGACCTGGAAGGCGCCCAGGCTCTTGCGAGTGACCTGGGCCTGGGCGGCCCCACCGGGAGTGACCTTGAAGATCGTGCCCTGGGTGCTGTCTCCCTGCGGGTGGTTGGAGGCGATCCACAGAGCCCCGGTCGCATCGAACGCCATCCCGGAGATGCTCTCTTCGCGCGAGGAGAGCGGGGCCGCCGAGTTCCAGCCCGTTCCGTCGTCGGAGAAAATCGCTCCCCCGATGGCATCGGAAAGCGATCCCGCGCAATACCAGGTTCCCGCCGGAGAACGGCCCACGCAGGTGAGCGTCCAGCTGGTTCCGCCTCCGGGCGGGATCGGAAGCGGCATCTGGTCCCAGTGGTCGCCCTTGAATCGAATGCAGATGCCCTTGCCGTCGGCGTTGCCTCCGACGAAACGCATCTCGCCGAGCGGGCCCGCGGCCAGCGCGTAGAATTCCTGGCCCAGCGTGTTTTCCAGGCCTTCGATCGGCACTTCGTTCCAGGTGTCGCCGGAGAGCCGGTACACCGCCGGCCGCGCGGTGCTGTTTTCATCCGGATTGGCCCGCACGGAGCCGCACGCCCACAGAGTGCCGTCCGGGGCGCGGGCGCAACCGGTGAGCCGGAACGACTCACCGGTGTGCCCGATCACCGGCAGCTCGTTCCAACGGGTGCCGTCGAATCGGATGGAAAAAGCCCGAGAAATGCGGTTGCCCGGAAGAGTGAATCCCACCGCCACCGCCTGGCCGCCTGGAAATGCCGTGACTCCGAAGAGGCCCGCCTTGGTGCGCGTGTCCGAAGGCGGGATGGATTGCCACACCAGTCGGCCGGGGAATTCGCTGCAACCGGCCATCCACAGGAAGGCCAGGGTCAGCACGTGGAGCGGCAGGGCGGAAAAGCGACGGCGCATCGGGATCTCCGGTTGGGGCGAATGGGTCGATTGGGGCCAGGGCCGAGAGGCCAAGTATAGACCAAGGGTGGCGCCGCAAGAAGGGCGCCTCCGCGCCGGCGCCCGGCGGCGAGTCCGGCCGGCGCATCCCGGATGGGGAGCCGCAAGGCTGCACTTGGCCCGGCGCCCGCGCGCCTGTAGAGTCTCGCCATGTCTCTAACCCTGCTTCAAGGTCCGGCCGGCAGCGGAAAGACCTTTCACTGCCTGGTGCGGTTGCGCCTGTCGCGATCCGCGGGAGACTGGGAGTCCACCGTGCTGCTGGCGCCGGCCCAGAACCTGTACTCGCTGCGGGCCGCGCTGCCCACTTCCGCCCTGCCGGTCCTGCTCGGCCGGCCGGTGCTGAGCCTGGACGCGGGGGATCGCATGACCTCGTTTGGCGGTTGGGTGCTGGGCGAGGGAGTCCCCGAGTGGGACCGCCGGTTGGAGACCGCCAGCCAGATCCTGCTGCTTCGGCGCGTGCTCCGGGAGGGGCCGCCATCCATGCTGGACACCTCCGCGCGCACCCTGGGGTTTTCGCTGGAACTGGCCCGGCTGATTCGCGAGTGGAAGGAAGCCATGCTGGAGCCCGCGGACGTGCAGTTGGCCTTTCCCGCGCCGGAGGGCCCCTCGGAGTGGTCCCGTCCCGCCGACCTGGCCAGGCTCTTCGCCCGCTACCAGGAGGCCCTGGCCGCGGAGTCCGTGCTGGACACCCAGGACCTCGAGCGGCGGGTGCTGCGCCAGCTCGCCTCCTCCAGGGAGCGCCTGGGCCGCACGCACTTCCTGGTGGACGGCTTTTCCAATTTCACGCGCTGGCAGCTGGAAGTGCTGGGGGAGCTCGCCGCGCACGCAGGCTCGCTCGTCGTCACGTTCCTGTACGAGGAAGGCCGCGACTGGGTGTTCCGCCATCTCGAAGGCGAACGGCAGCTGCTCACCTCCCTCGGCGGACGGGCCGCCGTGATACGGACCCTGGATTCCCAGAGGCGCCTTGGCGCGGACTCCCTGCGCACCCTGGAGCGCGGGCTCTTCCGGGGGGCGCCGGTCACCGCGGATCCGGGCGAGGCCGTGGAGTGGATGGAGGCCCCGGATCCGGTGGCCGAGCTCGAGGAAATCGCGCGCCGGATCCGCCGGATGGTTCGCGACGACGGCTACCGGTTCGACGAGATCGCCGTCCTGTTCCGCAACCTGGCCCCCGCCCGCCGCAGGGTGGAAGAGATCTTCGCCGCCCACGGAATTCCCGCGTTCGTCGACAGCGCCGAAGAGCAGCTGCATACCGCGCCGGCCCGCGCCGCGCGCCAGGTGCTGGCCCTGCACTCCGGGCAGTCCCGCGCCGACGTGGCGCTCGCGCTCTTTCGGAGCCCGCTGGTGCCGGCCCTTCGCGAAGATGCGGACGCCCTGGAGTTGATGGCGGGCCGGCAGGGAATCCGCAGCGCCTCGATGCTGCTGGAGCAGGCGGGCGCATCGCTGGGGCCTGACTCGCCGATCGCCCGGGTCTCGGAGTCCCTGCGGGCACGCTTTGCGAACGGCGCTCCCAGGAGCGCCGAAGACTGGGTCAAGACCGTGCGCGAGTGCCTGGAGGCCCTGGGCGCCGGGGAGGCCCGCAGGCAATCGCCAGAGCTCCACCGGCGCCACCGCGCCGCCTGGGACAAGCTGGACGCGCTGCTGGACGTGCTCGCCTCGGACCCGGGGAAGAGTCTCAGCCGCCGCGAGTTCGACGACATGCTCACCGAAATGCTCACCGCGGGCGCCACGTCGGACGTGCCGCGCAGCACCGGCCAGGTGCTGGTGGCGGACATCTTTCGCTCCAGGCTGCCGGAGCTGCGGGCGCTGTTCGTGCCGGGCTTGAACGAGGGCGTGTTTCCGGCCCGCCCGCAGGAGAACGCGCTGTTCGGGGACTCGGACCGCGAAGAGCTGAATCTGCATTCACACTCCAGGCTGCCGCTCGCGCGCACCCGCGCCGACGAGGAGTACTACCTGTTCTACGTCGCCGTCACGCGCGCCTCGGAGCGGTTGGTGTTGAGCTCGGCGCGCGCGGACCTCGAGGGAAGCGAGCATCGGCCGTCCATCTTCCTGGCGGAAGTTCGGCGCGTGCTGCCCGGCCTGGAAATCACGCCGGCCTCGGGCCCCGACCGGGGCCTCCGGGCGCCGCTGGATGAGGGGGAGCTGGACGCTTCCGTGGCGGCAGCGCTGTGGCGCGAGCCTCACGACGGCCCGCAGGCGGCGGCGCTGCTGCACATCCACAACGCCCGGCTCGAGTCGCGCGGGAGCTCGCCGTGGGCGACCACCGAGCGCCTCGAACAAGTGGAGGCGCTGCGGCGCGACACGCTGGACTCCAACGCCTCCCGCCTGGAGACCTTCGCCACGTGCCCCTTCCAGCACTTCGCGCGACACGAACTGCGGCTCGAGGAGGCCCGCGAGCTGGATTTCGGGGCGCTCGAAGACGGCACGTTGCTCGACTCGGTGTCGACTTCGCTGTTGCGCGAGGTGCGCGACGCGGGCGGATTGGCCGCCTCGGAATCGGCCGACGAGCTCAAGGCCCGGCTCAAGACGATGCTCCGGTCCGAGCTGGAATCCAGGTACGCCGCGCAGATGGCCCGCCCGGCATGGAAGGCCCGCGTGCCGCGGCTGGAGGCGGCCCTCGGGCGCTTCGCCGACGTGCTGTGGAAGGAGCGCGAGGAGGGGCGCTGGGAGCCGCGCTACTTCCAGCTTTCCTTTGGAAGCGCGCGTCCGGCGGACGACTCCGCCTCGCGCAAGGAACGCTGGAAATTCACCACCGGCAAAGTGGAACTCCGCCTGGAGGGCCGCCTGGACCGGGTGGACCTGGGACGGGACGATCCCGGATCGGCGCGCGTCGTGGACTTCAAGCGCAGCTCCGCCTCGGCGCCCGCGCACAAGCTTCGCGACGGCCGCATGCTGCAGACCGGGCTCTACAGCCTGGCGCTGGAGGAGCTCTGGGGAGTCCGGGTGCTGGAGGCCGGCAACTTCGCTTTCCGGAATTCGAAGTTTGTAGACCTTCGAAAGGCCCTCGCGCGCGAGCTGGGCGGCAAGGACCCCGCCGAGCCGCCCGACACCGCCGCGCACACCCGCGCCCAGATCACGAGGCTCGCGGAGCTTATCGCGTCGGGCGACTCCCGGGTGCGCCCGAGTCCCGGCGCCTGCGCCCACTGCGACTTCGGCGCCGTGTGCCGGCTGGACCGGTGGGAAAAGCTCCTGACCGCAGAAGCCGAGCGCGAGGAGGACGACGATGACGACTCCGCCTGAAACCGCCGCTCCGGGCGCCGACTTTTCGCCCGCACAGGAGGCGGTGATCGCCGCCACGGAACGGGAAGTCTGGGTCACCGCGGCCGCCGGCTCGGGCAAGACCCGCTGCCTGGTGGAGCGCCTGGCCCGCGCGCTCCTGGCCGACCCCGAAGCGGCCACGCGCACGGTGGCGTTCACCTTCACCCGCAAGGCCGCCCAGGAAATGCTCGGGCGGCTGCGGCAGAAGATCTACGAGAAGGACCACCGCGAAGCCGCCCGGTTCATCGACCGGTTCCACATCGGCACCATGGACAGCTACTGCTTCCACGCGCTGCGCTCCCATGCGGCCGAAGCGGGGCTGGACCCGCAATTCGAGATCCTGGACGAGATCGAGCGGTTCCGGCTCCAACGCCGCGTCTCCGAGGCCGTGGTGGAGACGGCCGCCGGGTCCGATGACGCCGCGCTGCGGGCGTGGTTTCTCCGCCACGAACCCGCGGACCTGGAGGAACTGATCCGGAAGACCTCGGACACGCTGCGCAGCGCGGGGGATGCGCTGCAGTTGCTGGAAGAGTGGGAAAAGGGTGAAGGCCGGGACTTCGGGGCTTACAAGGCTGCCTACGAGGCCCGGCACGTGGCCCTTCAAGAGCGGATCCTGGCCAGGGTGAAGCCCGTTGCGGACCTGGCGATTGCCCACGCCACTCGGCGCGACCAGGACCGCGAGCTCTACCAGGGAGCCATGGCCCGGCTCGCCGGCGGGCGCTGGGACCCCGGCGCCTGGGCCGACCTGCGAAGCTCGTTCCGGGGAGGGATCGGCCCCCGGCCCCTGCACGCGGACTTCAATGCGGTGCGCGAGCCCGCCATGGCCATCCTGGACAGTTCGATCATCGGGCTGCTCAGGAAGCTGTCGGGTGCGGAAAAGTCCGCCGACGAAGAGCTCTTCCGGCTGCTCCGGGCCTTCGTGCCGCTCCTGCGCGACTACCTGGCCCGGCTGGAATCGGCCAAGTTGCGCATGGTGCCGCAGCGGCTCGACTACCAGGACATCCAGCTGCGCGTGGCCCGCCTGGCCTCGGGCTCCGAGGCGTTCCGCGAGCACGCCGCCCGCGAAATCCGGCACCTGCTGGTGGACGAGTTCCAGGACACCAGCGGACTGCAGTCGCGCCTGGTGGAGGCGCTCGGGGAGGGCGCGGCCACCTTTGGCGTGGGGGATGCCATGCAGAGCATCTACCGGTTCCGTCACGCGGACGTGGAGCTCTTCGCCGAACGGTTGCGGCGCGCTCCCGGTCCCGAACGCTCCGTTCACCACCTGCGCACCAACTACCGGAGTCGGCGCGGCATCCTGGACTTCGTGAACCTGATCTTTCCCGAACTGGAGCGCGCCGCAGACTCGGTGCTGCCCCTGTTCGAAGCGCTGGATGCCCCGGAGTGGCTTCCCCCCTCGGATGCGCCCGACGTGGACCTTCTCACCGTGGTCCGGCCCGATCCCGCCCTGCAGATCGACGCCTCCCGCTTGCGGGTGGCCGAGGCGCGGGCGGTGGTGGCGCGCCTCCGGGAGCTCCGCGAATCAGGGATGAAGGTGGCGGACGGAAAGGGCGGCACGCGGGAACTCCGGTGGAGTGACGTGGCCATCCTGTTCCGCGCGCGCGCCGCGCTTCCGACCTTCGCCAAAGTGCTGGCCGACCAGGGCGTCCCCTGTGAATCGTCCGACCAGGCGCTGCTGCTGGAGACTCTTGAAGCGTCGGACCTGCAATCGTTGCTCAAGGTCCTGCACAACCCGCGGAACGACGTCGCGATGGCGGCGGTATTGCGCTCGCCGTTCGTGGATCTTTCGGATCCGGGGATCCTGGCGGTGGCTTCGATGGACCGGCGCCTGCTTTCGAAGTCCTCGCAGAAGCCTTCGCTGCTCGCTTCGCTCCGCCATCCGGACATGGCCGGGGCGCTGGACCCGCGGGACGCCGAGCGCGTGCGAGAGTTCCTGGCGCGCATGGAGCCTTCCCGCGATCGGGTACTCACCGAGGGCGCTCCCCGGGTGCTGCGCGAATGGCTCGACCAGACCGGCTACCTGGCGCGCGAGGGCGCCCGCCGGCCCGCGGAACCGATCCGGGCCAACCTGGAAGCGCTGCTGGAATGGCTGCGTGGCATCGAGCCCGCGCGAGGCGACCTGCAGGGATTGCTGGAGCGGCTGGAACTGCTGCGGGAAGAGGAGAACGGCCGGGGCGAGGGCGCCGGCTCCGCCGTCAAAGGCGTCCAACTCCTGACCATTCACCGGGCCAAGGGCCTGGAGTATCCCGTGGTGGTGGTGCCGCACCTGGACCGGGAATTGAATCGAGCCGGCCGGAGCCCCGCCGGGCTGCGCGTTCGGTTCGACGGACCGGGGCGGGCGCTGCGCCTGGCGGTGCGCATGGGCTCCTCCTTCGGAGATCCGCGCGAACTCCGGGGGTGGGCGGACGCGTGGATGGACGAAGATTCAAAGCGCGACGACCGGCTGGAGGAAGTCCGCCTGCTCTATGTCGCGTGCACCCGCGCGCGGGATCGCCTGATCCTTTCCGGGCTCACCAGGCCCGATGAAGATGCCGCCGCGTCATTCAGGTCCGAGAGCTATGGCGGTTGGATCGCTTCCGCCCTGGAATCCGTGCGCCGCTCGGGCCGCGATGTGGCGCGGGTCGTCCAGGCCATCGAGCGCCGCTATGAAGACGTGGAAGCGCCCGACGAGAAGGCCGCGGCCGCGCGTCCCCTGGCGCTCGAGCTGGCCGCGCTGATCCGGGCGGGCCGGCCGGTTCCCGTGGAAGCGGACCCGTCCCTGAAGGCCGCGGCCGAACGGCTGCTGGCCGAGGCCGGGAAGGCACTCGTCACTCCGCCCGCCGCGCCGCGCGACCTGCCCGCCGGCGGCCTGGCGCGGGCGCTCATTTGCCCGTGGTTCTGGAGGCTTCGCTCGTGGCTGGACGAGGTGCGTGGCGAACGCGAACGCGGAGCCTCCGAAGAGGGCGGGGAGGCCAGCGAGCGGGGCGAGCGCGTGCACCGCATGTTCGAAGAATGGAACGTGGAGAAGTCGTTCGAGGACGAGTTCGAGCGGCTGGTCCTTCTCGCGGAAATGCCCGCGGAAGAGGCGTCGCAGGTGCGCGGCTGGATATCGAAGCCGGAAATCCTGCAGGCCACCGCGGAACTCCAATCCGCCACGGCCTGGTGGCGCGAGCTGCCTTTCGAATGGCAGGTGGGCGGGACGCGGATCTCGGGAAGGATGGACGCGCTCGTGCGCCTCCCCGACGGCACACTGTGCGTCGTGGACTACAAGACCGACGTGGGGGATGGAGCGGCGGAGCAGTATCTGCATCAAACAGCCATCTATGCAGCGGCCGTGGAGCGCGCCGGTCTCGGACGGGTCGCCCACCGCCGGTTGATCTATCTTCGGCAGGGAAAGGTGAAGGACCTTCCCTGGGGCGAGGACGACACCGAGGCACTGGAAGCGCGGATCGCTTCCGTGCTGGGGCAACTGGTCGCCGACCCGGACTCCGTGCCCGCTTGCGGGGCCTGCCGCGCCCTGAAGGCTGGGGAGAGCCGGACCTGTCCCGAGCGGCTGGCGGTTGGCGCGCACGCGTCGATTCCGTAGCAGGCGCGAGTTGGAAATGTCTCCCAATCATCCAGGAGAGCGAAAACCCATGCCATCCTTTGGCCGCAGCATGCTCCAGCACTGGCTCCTTGATCCTGACAGCGTGTACCTGAACCACGGCACCGTGGGCGCGCCTCCCCGGCGGGTGCTGGCCGCGCAGCAGGCGATCCGCGATGAAATCGAACGGCAGCCCGCACGGTTCATACTGCGGGAACTGGCCGATGTCCGGCAGATCCCGATGCGAATGAAGCCGCGGATGCGGAGGGCCGCGGAGCATATCGCAGCGTTCGTCGGGGTGTGCCCCGAGGACTTCGCGTTCGTGAGCAACGCCACCGAGGGGGTGAACGCGGTGCTGCGGTCCTTCCCGCTGCAGCCGGGGGACGAACTGCTTCTCACGGATCATGGCTACGGGGGGGTAACCAACACCGCGAGGTACGTCGCCGGACGCACCGGCGGCACGGTGCGCGTGCTGGAGCTTCCCGAGGCGCGGTGGGACGGGGCGGAGATCGCCGAGGTCATCGCGCGGGCCATCGGGCCGAAGACCCGGATCCTGGTGGTGGACCACGTCACGTCGCCCACCGCGCTGATCCTGCCGGTAAAAGAGATCATCCGCCGGGCACACGAAGCGGGCGTGAAGGTGCTGGTGGACGGCGCGCACGTGCCGGGAGCGCTGCCGCTGGACATTCCGCCCCTGGGGGCGGAATGGTACGTGGCGAACCTGCACAAGTGGGCCATGTCGCCGCGCAGCGCGGGATTCCTGTGGGCTTCTCCGGAAGCGCAGCAGGACCTGCACCCCACCACCATTTCGTGGGGCCTGGGCAAGGGGATGGACGCGGAGTTCGATCTCACCGGGACCCGCGACCCTTCGCCGTGGCTGGCCTCGCCGGCCGGGATCGACTTCATGCGCGGGATCGGCCTGGACGAAATGCGCGCGCACAACCATTCAATCGCGTGGGGTGCGGCCACCATGCTGAGCGCGCGATGGGGAACCCGCCTGATGACCGACGAAAGCATGGTCGGAACCATGGCCACCATCCCGATGCCGGAAAAGTTCGGGACCGGCGCCGATGACGCCCAGCGGCTCAAGGACGCGCTCCTGTACGAGGACCGGATCGAGGCGCAGGTGCACAGTTTCAAGGGCCGGATGTGGGTGAGAATTTCGGGGCAGGTCTACAATGACGTGAGCGATCTGGAAAAATTCGCCGCCTCGGTGGAGCGGCACGCGAGGAAGTGAGGGCTCCGCCGGGCCGCGCCAGGACGCGCCGGATCCCCGCTAGTGCGGCGTCCAGTGTGGGACGGCGCGAAACAGGCCGTCCACGTAACCCACGTCGTACATCACCCACAGGCCGAAGGCTGCGGAAATGAGTCCGGTGCCGAACTGGATTCCCGGCGCTACAGACGGGAATTTCCGCGCGGCTACGCTGGTGGGCACGGCGAGTGTCACCGTGATCAGCATCATCCCCAGCATTGTTCCAAGACCGAACACCAGCAGGTAGGCCACGGCCATGCGCGGGTCGCGCACCGTGGAAAGCACCAGCAGCGCCACCGCGGCGCTTCCCGCGAGTCCGTGCACCAATCCCACCAAGAACGCGCGCAGCCGCGGCACTCTGCCCTGGTCATCCAGGCCCGCGCTGATCGGGCCCTTTCTTCCCGCCACGTTCAGGCAACCCACCACGGCCAGGGCGATGCCCACCGCGAACTCCATCGCCAGGCCGATCCGGGGCGGCACCACCAGGTTGAACAGGATGATGGCCGCGCCCACCATGAAGATGGTCAAAGTGTGCCCGACGCCCCACAGCATGCCGATCCCGGCCGCGGGAGCCAGCCTGCGGCTGCGCGAGGCGATGGCGGTGACGGCCACCACGTGGTCCGGGTCGGTCGCGTGCTTCATGCCCAGGAAGAGTCCGAGGCCGATCAGGGCGGGCAGGTTCAAAAGGGGTTCCTTGGTTAGTCAGGACGATGGGGGAAGCCATGGAGCGCTCCGGCGGGACGCCCGGAGTCGGCCCGAGAGCGGATTGTAGGGATGGGGGCAGGCAAACAAAAGCTCTTGACGAACGACTCTCTAAATCGTATATTGACGATGAACGATGGTTAAACCCGACGGAGGCCCGATCCCCATGAAATCGAAGAATCCCGCCAAGTCCAGGTTACAAAAGCCGGGTCCCCAGGCCCCCACCATCCGGGACCGGGAACTGGCCCTGTTCGCCAAGGCCATCGCCCATCCGGCCCGGGTGGCGATCCTGCGCGGGCTGTTGGAACGCGGAGGGTGCGTGTGCGGAGAAATCGTGAACACACTGCCGCTGTCGCAGGCCACGGTATCGCAGCACCTCAAGGTGATGAAGGAGGCGGGCCTCCTGTCCGGGGAGGTGGATGGCCCCCGGGTGTGCTATTGCCCCGAGCCCAGGACGATTGCCCGCCTGAAGTTCCTGGTGGGAGAACTCCACGTAAAGGAGGAGGACATGAAGAACGAGGGGGATGTGCGAGAGAGCGTTCGAGAGAAGTATGGTTCCCTGGCCGCAGCCGGTGGTGGCTGCTGCGGCGATGGCACTGGCAGCGGCTGCGGATCCGGAGCGGATGTGCTCACCCGCATCGGCTACAGCGACGAGCAGCGGGCCGCGGTCCCCGAGGGCGCCAACCTGGGCCTGGGCTGCGGCAACCCGCTCGGCTACGCGGACGTGAAACCGGGTGAGACCGTGCTCGACCTGGGCTCGGGAGCCGGAATCGACGCTTTCCTCGCGAGCGTGCAGACCGGCCCCGCCGGCCACGTGATCGGCGTGGACATGACCCCGGCCATGATCGACCGGGCCCGGGCCAACGCGCAGAAGGGGAACTATTCGAACGTCGAATTCCGGCTGGGCGAGATCGAGCACCTGCCGCTGGCCGACTCCACGGTGGACGTGATCATCAGCAACTGCGTGGTCAATCTTTCCCCGGACAAGCCGCAGGTGTTTCGCGATGCCCACCGCGCGCTCAAACCGGGCGGCCGCCTGCTGATCAGCGACCTGGTGTGGCTGCGCGAAGTGTCTTCCGAAACCAGGAAAAAAGCCGAGTCCGCGGTGGGCTGCGTGGCCGGGGCCTCCCTGCTCGGAGACTATCTGCGCCTGATGCAGGATGCGGGATTCAAGGACGTAGAAGTCCTCGCGCAGAACAACTACGCAAGCCCGCAGGTGGAGGGTTCCGCGGACATTGGCTCGGTCAAGGTGCGCGCCCGGAAAGCGTGAGGCCACGGGGACGACCGGCTCAGGCCGTTGATGGAACTTCTGCCGGGTGCCCCGGCCAGCGCCGCCGGAACCACACCGCCTTGCTCATCAGGAACGGAACCAGGAACATCACCACGAAGTAGATTAGCAGCGGAATGGCAATTCGGACCACGTCCAGCGGCAGCTGCACGATGGCCGCGCCCTTCAGCGAGAACATCACCACGGTGGTGCCGACGCTGAAGCGGTTCAGGAAGGGGACCACGCCCGGGAATACGAAACCGACTCCCACTCCGACGGCCATGGCGAGGCAGATCCACACGGTCAGGTAGCGATCGAGAAATGAAAGTCTCCGGCGGGCTCCGGTCAATTCCCGCCCTGGGGTGGCAGCCTGCTTCACGCCGACTCCAATCCGGCCTATACCCCGAAGTCGATCACGTTCTTGATGCCGGGAGCTTTTCCGCTCAGCGGATCCGCAAAGTCCTCGATGGCGTAGCGGCCCGTGATCAGCCCGCGCACCGCGACGGGCCACTTCTCCATGAATATGCCCAGGCTCGCGATGGCAGCCTCGAACGCGTCCCGCCCGGCGTTGACGGTTCCGAGCACCACCTGGTTCTTCAGCACCAGGCTCCGCATCAGGCGGTCGGTGTCCACCTGGATGGGCCCCCGGCGCCCCGGCACTCCGGTGAACACGAAGATACCGTTCGTCCCCAGCACCTGCATCACCTCGAAGGCCAGGCTGGAAGCGCCCACCGCCTCGTACACCAAGTCGATGTTGCCGATCCCGGCGGCCAACTGCTCGACCGATGTCGCCTCCGCGTGCACGAACTTGATCCCGATGGACTCCGCCAGCGCCACCCGGGAGTCGCCGTCCGCGGCCCGGGAGTACACACAGGTGTCAAAGCCCTCCGCCACCAGCGACATCGCCCCCAGCAATCCCACCGGTCCGCCGCCCAGCACCACCGCGCGGTGGCGGGTCTCGCCTTCGCCGTGCCGAACCTGCCATGGGAGCCGCTGCTGGATTTCGTGAACCTGCCGCAGCGCTTTCTGCGCGATGGTGAGCGGCTCCACCAGCACCGCCACTTCCCGCAGGGCCGGCGGAACGAGGTTGAGATACTGCTGGTCCTCGACCACGTACTCGGCCATGTATCCGTTCGCCTGCTTGATGCCGCGCTCGGTGAAGTCCCCCGAGACGCAGAAATCCTGGCGGCCCACCCGGCAGGGGTCGCACCAGTCGTGGGGGCACGGGCGGCGCACCATCGGGACGATCAGGTCGCCGGGCTTGAATCCGGTCACGCCGCTGCCGATTTCCACGATTTCCATCAGCGACTCGTGGCCGATCACCAGGCCGTCCGAGCCGTCGGGAGGCGTGCCGTAGTCGAACGCGCAGATCTCCTTGTCGGTTCCGCATACGCCCACCTGCAGGGTGCGCATCCGCACCTGGGTGGGGGTCGTGATCGCGGGCTCGTCCAGTTCGACCAGCTTCACTTCGCGGCGCGACGGGTAGACGGTGATGGCTTTCACGCGTGGTTCTCCTGGCTCTCCGAGCCGAATGCAGGTTCCGGACGGGTGCGTGGCGCGCTGCGATCCGGATATCTCCAATGCTGCCCTTCCATCCGGCTAGTGTACAATGTTCCCGGGTCCCCGGTGGGGATCCCGAAACGGCCCAAACATGGAGGCCCCATGAGCACCCACGGACTGACCACCCACCACCGCGAAGATCTGCTCGCGCGCCTCGCGGATTCCCGCCGGAGCACGGACGAGTTGTTCACCATCGTCCGGCCCGAGGCGATCTACGACCGGCCCATCCCGGAGCGCCACCGGATCCTGTTCTACATCGGCCATCTGGAAGCCTTCGACTGGAATCTGCTGGGCCGCGGGGCCTTTGGCCTGCCCGCGTTCAACGAGTCGTTCGACAAGCTGTTCGCATTCGGCATCGACCCGGTGGGTGGAGGGCTTCCCGACGACCTGCCCACCGCCTGGCCCACGGTCGAGGCCACGCGCGCCTATGGCGACCAGGTGCGCCGGGCGCTCGATGAGCGGCTGGTGACGGAAAGAGACATGGACGAGGCGCGCCTGGCCGACTACGTGAACGTGGCCATCGAGCACCGACTGATGCACGCCGAGACCCTGGCCTACATGCTTCACCAGCTGGGCCACGACCGCAAGCTTCCCCAGCCGCAGGCCGCCGCCCCGGCGGGCCGGCCGGTGCCCGGCCGCCTGATCGAGATCCCGGCCGGCACGGCCACCCTGGGCCGCAAGCGCGGCAGCGGCTTCGGGTGGGACAACGAGTTCGAGGAGCACGCGGTGCGCGTGCCCGCTTTCGCCGTGGACGAGTTGCCCGTGACCAACGGCCAATTCCTGAAATTCATGAAGGCCGGGGGCTATGACAACCGCGGCCTGTGGGCCGCCGACGACTGGGAGTGGCGGAGCAAGCACGACGTGCGGCATCCGGCCTTCTGGGCGCAGCGCGGGCAGGAGTGGATGTACGTCGGCATGTTCGACGAGGTGGCGCTGCCGCCGGATTGGCCCGTGTACGTGAGCCTGGCCGAGGCTCGCGCCTACACCAACTGGGCGGGGCGCTCGCTCCTGACCGAAGCGCAGTTCCATCGCGCCGCGTTCGGCACGCCCGAGGGTTCGGAGCGGGTCTATCCGTGGGGTGAAGTTGTTCCCGGGGCGCGGCACGGCAACTTCGACTTCGATCGCTGGGATCCGTCTCCGGTCGGCGCATACGGCGCAGGGGACAGCGCCTTTGGGGTGGCCGAACTGGTGGGCAACGGGTGGGAGTGGACGCAGAGCCGTTTCGAACCGTTCAAGGGCTTCGAGGCGTTCCCGTTCTACCCCGGGTACTCCGCCAACTTCTTCGACGGACTGCACTACGTGATGAAGGGCGGATCCGCCCGCACTGCCTCGTGCATGCTACGTGGTTCCTTCCGCAACTGGTTCCAGGCGCACTACCCCTACGTGTACGCCAAGTTCCGCGGCGTGTGGAACGGCTAGGGGATCCGGGTGAGCGTCTCTCTTCATCGGCTGAAGCAGGAAGAAGCCTTTGCGGCCGACGTGCGCGCCGGGCTGGGGCGCGAGGGGCAGAAGACCCTGCCGTCCAAGTATTTCTACGACCCGCGCGGGTCCGATCTCTTTGAAGCCATCACGCGGCTGCCCGAGTACGGACTGACCCGCGCCGACGAACGCGTCCTGCTCTCCCACGGCCGCGAGATCGTGGAATCCATCCGCGGCCCGCTGGTGGTTGCCGAGTTGGGCAGCGGGAGCGCCACCAAGACCAGGCACATCCTGGAAGCCGCCGCGCGCCGCGGCTCGCTGGCCTATCATCCGATCGAGATCTCTCCGGCCGCGCTGCGGGAGAGCTCCCAGGGGCTCGGGGACATTCCCGGGCTCAAAATCACGGCCCACCGGGCAGAGTACCTGGAGGGTCTGCGCGAAGTGGTCGCGAGGGTGCCCGAGGGCCACCGCCTGCTGCTGTTGTTCCTCGGGAGCAGCATCGGCAACTTTGCGCAGGAGGAGGCGGAGATCTTTCTGGCCGAAGTCCGCGCGCTTCTGCAGATGGGGGACGTGCTGCTGCTGGGCACCGACCTGGTCAAGCCGGTTCATCGCGTGGTTCCCGCTTACGACGATGAAGCCGGCGTGACGGCGGCCTTCAACCTGAACATTCTGGCCCGCATCAACCGCGAGTTGGGCGCAAACTTCGAGCTGGACGCCTTCGAGCACAAGGTCCGCTATGACGTGGCGCTGCAGCGGGTGGAAATGCACCTGCGTTCCCGCCGCGACCAACAGGTCTCCATTCCGGGCGCGGGGCTCACGGTGGGAGTCCTTGCCGGGGAGACCATCTGGACGGAAAGTTCCCACAAGTACCGCATCCAGGACGTGGTGGATATCGCGGCGCGGTCCGGGTTCCTGTGCGAGCAGCAATGGGTGGACCAGGAGTGGCCGTTCGCGGAGAGCCTGCTGCGGGCCTGCTAAGAAGCGAATTCGATTCGGAAAGAAGCAGGTCGGTGCAGTTCACAAAGCCTGCGCCGGGGCGACAGTTCATCGCGGCCGCCTTCATCGCGGTAGCTCTTCCAACCGCCGCCCGGTCGTGCCGGATTCCGCGGTCTCACGTCAGCACGGATCCGCCGGCTCCCGGGCAATGCGACTCGCAGCATCTCCGCATCCCGGGCAGGTGTGGATTTCGTGGATCGCGCCCCCGGTCGTTCCGCCTTCGTTCTCGCCCACCCACTCCACGAATTTCTCCGCATGGTGGTTCATCTCTTGCGCGCAGCGCGGGCAAATGATCGGGCTGCCCGGGTCCCTGCCTGGTCGTTGCCATCGACGCCTCCTGGCTCAGGGCCACCTTTTCGCGGCCGTGGCGCAGCACTTTGGACATCCAGATCAGCTCCGAGAGAAATTTGGCATACCGCTCGACATAGGCGGGCTCCAGCAGGTGGCCCTCCGTGTCGAAGACCTTGTGCACGGCCGAAAACTTTACGTCCCAGAATATGGTCACCAGCCCGAGCTCACGCATGACCGGCAGGAGCCCCTGGATGCCGCGGCTTCCTCCGAACGGCCCCGCCGAAACCCCTACGATACCCCCTGCCTTGTGAATGTATTCCTTCAGGCAGCTGTCCAGCACGTGTTTCAACAGCCCCGAATAGGCGTGATTGTACTCCGGCGAGACCACGATCAAGCCATCGGCCCGCTGCATCTTCTCTGAAAAACCAGTGTCCTTGATGGCTTCGCCGGCGTCGTCCACCGGAATGGGCAGCGCGGCAATGTCGATGAGCTCCGTTTCCACACCGAGACGGGAGCCCGTCTGTTCCGCGACGAATCGCGCGACGTGCCGGCTCTGGCGGCACTTTCGGACCGTCCCAAGGATGACCGGCAGGAACAATGGTCGTTCCTCGTTCATGGAACTCCCTTCGATCCGTTTTGTTTGGTTTGGGGGCCCGGGCTTCCCGCCAGGGCCGCCCGCAGCTCGCCCACCAGCTCGTGCGCCGACCAGTGGGTGCCCTCGATGCGGCGCTGGAGCACGCCGTCCGGGCGGTACACGAACACCGCGTTCTCATGGTTCATGGCCGGTCCTTCGCCCTCCACCCGCACTCCCTGCCGGGAGCGAAACGCCCGGGCCTCGGCGGGGTCGCCGGTCGCCACCGTCCAGATCGCGGGATCCACGTGATGGGTCTTCTCGTACTCGGCGATGCGGGCAGGCGTGTCGTAGACGGGATCCAGCGAGACCATCAGGAGATGCACCCGCGCTGCCAGATCCCCGGATGAGGCCAGCTCGCGCTGCGCCTCTCCCAACGTGGTTGCGAGGCGCGGGCATGCCTCGGGCACCGGGCAGCGGGTATAGAAGAAAGCCACGGCCAGCGCCTTGCCCCGAAAATCAGCAGGAGTGAATCGCCGGCCCCGCGAGTCCAGCAGCGTGGCCTGGGGCAGGGAGTCCAGCCCCGGCCGGCTTCCGGCTCGACGGGCGCGCGCACCGTGACCCGTCACCCGCACCCGGTCGAGGCGCGAGCGGCCCCGCATCACCTGGAAGGTCGCCTCCAGGCTGTCGCCCACCTTGATGCCCCGGAACTCCGGCTCGGAACCCACCTCGAAAGGCATGGTCATCGCGGGCATCAAGCCCGGCACGTCCTCGTGGCGCAGCACCACCATCCGCGGACCGGGGCCCAGCTCCTCCACCACTCCCCGGATCGGGAAGGAGCGCGCGCCGTGCCACGGATCGGACTGGCCGCTGAGGAACCACCAGCCCAGCAGCATTTCGGGGACCGAGATCGCGAAGATCAGGAAGATCTTTATCCCGGGAGACAGGTTCTTCAGCGGATTGTCGGCCATGGGCGGATGATACGGGATTCGGGGATGGCGCTCCAACCGGTCCGGAACGGGTCCGGAGCCCGGCCCGGCCGGGCCCCGCGGTCGCGCTTAAAAAATAAGGTTGTGCTTCGAAGAATGTGTCCGAGACGCGGCAACTGCTTCGCTCCAATCCCCTTACCACCCAACGTCAAGGTTCAGCAGGCGTACGAGAGCCGGCTCACCCGGTTCTCCGGCAAGGCAGCAGTCACCACCTCCCGCCGGTAGTAGCGCGCCAGGGTCTCCGGAAGGTCCACCAGGCTTCCAAAGAGCCTTCGGCTCAG
>JANXVU010000049.1 GCA_025351485.1 Candidatus Eiseniibacteriota bacterium
CCTGGCTGCTCGACTTCATCCGCATCCGCTCCGGGATCTCGCTCTCCACGGACAGCGCCTATCTTCTGGATTCGCGGCTTTCCCCCATGATCGAATCCCTGGGCCTCCACGGCCCCGAGGAGTTGGTGTCGCTGCTCCGAAACCCACGCTCGGAAGTGCTGCGGGTGCAGGTGCTGGAGCGCATGACCACGCACGAAACCCGTTTCTTCCGGGACCTGAGCCCCTTCGAGGCGCTGGGTTCGCGGATCCTGCCCGCGCTGGCGCGCAGGGCCGGGGCTTCCCCGCTGCGCGCCTGGTGCGCGGCTTGCTCCACCGGGCAGGAGCCCTACAGCGTGGCCATGGTCGCCGAGGAGTCGCGGCCGTCGCTGGGCAAGGTGGCGGTGCAGGTGGTGGCGACCGACATCTCGGGCAAGGTGGTGGATCGGGCTGCCTCGGGGATCTTCTCCCCGCTGGAAGTGACCAAGGGCCTGTCGTCCGAGCGACTCGCCCGCCACTTCGAGCGCGAGGGCCGGCATTGGCGCGTGCGGGCGGAACTGCGGCGCCAGGTGGAATTCCACCAGCACAACCTGGTGATGGAGAGCCCGCCGCGCGGCGGCTTCGACGTGATCTTCTGCCGCAACGTGCTCATCTACTTCGACCGGCCCACGCGCGAGGCCATCCTTGAGAGGCTGCTGGGCGCCCTGAGCCCGGAGGGCTTCCTGTTCCTGGGATCCACCGAGGCCCCTGACTCCGGGAGCAACCGGTTCAAGCGCGTCCCCGACGGAGCGGGCGGATGGTGCTACCGGCGCCTGGACGCTCCGCCCCTGGAACAGGCCGCCTGAGCCGGGCCACCGAGTCCTTTCCACACCTCCGCCAGTCCCCTCGCAGTAAGCACGTTATTGAATCCCCGTCAATAAACTTCCATCCAATTGCTGGAACAGCTTCTGGGCCAATAAACTAATCATCTTAATAGGGCGCCGGCCGTTCGATTGTCGTTGCGCCTGCGCGCTCGGCGCGCCTATGGTCAGGCGTCCTTGAAGGGGAGGTTGGATTGAAAGCGTTACTGCCGATCGTCATCGTTATCGCGATTCTTGGTTTTCTGGGAATGTCCGTCATGGGCCAGTACAACGGCTTGGTCCGGCAGGACCAGGCCATCCAGGGTCAGTGGGCGCAGGTGAACAACCAGCTGCAGCGCCGCAACGACCTCATTCCAAACCTGGTCAACACGGTCAAGGGGATCGCGGGTCAGGAGCAGAAGGTCTTTGGTGAAATCGCCGACGCCCGGGCCCGCATGGCCGGAGCGGCCAGCAAGCCGGTAGACGAGCAGATCGGCGCGGCGCGCCAGATGGATGGCGCGATCGGACGGCTGCTCCTGGTGGTGGAGAACTACCCCCAGCTCAAGTCGCAGGAGAATTTTTCCGCGCTGCAGGCGCAGCTCGAGGGCACGGAGAACCGTCTCTCGACGGAGCGCATGCGCTACAACGAGCTGGTGCAGAGCTACAACACCACGGTGAAGAGCTTTCCGGCCATGATCTTCGCCGGCATGTTCGGATTCAAGGACAAACCGTTCTACCCGGTTTCCGACCAGGCGAAAGCAGTGCCAACAGTCAAGTTCTAGCGGCCGGCCGAGGCTCGGACATGGAGTCCGAGCAGGCGAGTGGCCCAACAACAAGGGAGATTGCATGAAGCGCACCATCATGATCGTCAGCGGATTACTGCTGGTCCTGGGCTCGAGCCTGGCCGTCGCGGCCGAGGCCACCAAGACCGACCAGTGGGACTTTTACGGCGGAGTCGGCTTCGCCAAGGAGATGGAGACCGGCGCGCCGGGCGGCTCCATCGCGGGACAAGTGGGCGCGAACTACAAGGTCAACGAGTCGATCGAGGTCGGGCCCATGCTTGGATTCTACGCCCTGGGCAAAACGACCGTCGGCACCGTGGACAACAAGTTTTCGGTCATCCCGATCGTGGGGGTCCTGACCTACAACATCGCGACCGCCGGCACGTTCAAGCCGTACCTGACGGGCGGCGCGGGCGCGTACATGTTCCGGTCCTCTTCGGACAACGGGACCATCTCCGAGAGCAGCAGCAAAACCAAGTTCGGCGGCAACGTGGGCGCGGGTTTCGAAGTGCCCTCGGGCAGCGTGGCCTACGGGGCGGATGCGCGACTGCACATCGTGAGCGTCGGAAGCAACGCCAACGACCCCAACTCGAAGAGCACTGTCAAGGTCTTCTCGGTCGTGGCCACGGCGCACTTCCACTAGGATCCCATTCCCGGTAGTCTCAAGGGGCGGGCCCGAGCGGGTCCGCCCCTTTTTTTGGTGTGGGGGCTCCCGCGCCTGCACCCATCTCCATCCACCGGGGAGACGCGCTTGAGACTCCGCTTCGCTTTCACGGCCGCGGCGGCGGCGATCCTGCTCGCCGCCGCCCGCACGCCCCCCGCCTGTGCCGTCTCCCCCGACAGTTCCTACGCGGAGCCCGCGGACAGCACCCTGGCACGCCTGGCGCGCCGGCCGCGCCGGTGGGATTTCCAGGTGGGCCTGGGCTGGTCCAACGAGGCCGGGGATCCCAACGGCGCGGGGCTGCCCTCGCAGGGCCATGTCTCCGTGGCGCTCGCGGCCCGCTACATGGTCACCCGGGGATTCGGAGTGGGCGCCTCGCTCGAATCCCACGCGTCCGGCAGCAGCCGGTTCACCGCCGGCTCCTCGGGCGTCTCGCAGTTCTACGCCGACATCCCGGTGTGCGCGGAAGTCACGCTGATCGTCCCGCGGAACGAGGGCCTCCGCCCCTACCTCAAGGCCGGCACCGGGCCGTACATCTTCCAGCACTCGGTCTACGTGCCCTCGATTTACTACGACAGCTACGGCCACGAATCGAGCGTGCGCTGGGGCTACAACCTGGGCGCCGGCGTGGAATATCGGACCGGGCACTACGGGTTCGGCCTGGAGGCCAAGGGGCACAACATCTCGCGGAGCAGCGGCGGGCTGGCCCACCTGGTTTCCGTGGTGGGGTTGATGCACTTCCATTAAGCCGGGGGGGGCGACCGGCGCGAGGCCGGGCATTCGATGGCACAGGACCCGCCGTCCAGCCCCGTTTTCCAGCCACCCGTCCATGATCTATACTCCCGCTGGGCCGAACGCCGACCCAGGTCCCCTCCTGTCCCGCACGCAGCGTCCGTCAGGATCCGCGCGCATGGAGGAGTGAAATGCTCCGCCGTATTGTACTGGCAGCCTTGCTTCTCTCCTTTTCTCCGGCTTCGGCAATTTCGAGCGACTCCCCTGCGCCGATTTCCGGCGAGGACTCTCGCGAACCGTTCTTCACTTATCAAGTCGGCCTGGGGTGGTCCAGCAGGTCGGACGACCTGCCGCAGCTTGGAATTTCCATCGGAGCGCGCCACCGTGTCGCCGGAGCCGTTCAACTGGGAATCCTCACCGGGGCCGGGGCCATCGGGAGCGGCGAGTTCGGCACGACGTGAGAGGGAGCCGCGAGTTCACCGCCATTGCGCCCGTCCTGGCGGAGTTCGTACTGGCGCCCGCGCCGGCGCACGGACTATCGCCAAAGCTGTTCTTCGGGGCGGGGGCGTACTACTACCGGCGGCTGCCAGGAGAAGGCGCTCGCTTCCTTTTTGAGGCCAGCCCGCCGCCCGAGGAGTCGTTAGGCCGACTGAAGTTGGGCTACTGCTTAGGCGCCGGTCTGGAGTACCGGTTTGGACGTATCGGCGTGGGAGTAGAGGCGCGTGAACATGACATTCAGGGAGGAGAGGATCCCGGGATCCGAATGCGCTCCGTGCTAGGCACCATCTATCTCCACTAGCGGATCGCGAAGCCTTGTAAAGTTCGAGGGCGGGTCCCTTCCGGGGCCCGCCCTCTTCGTTTCGAATCCGGTTCGGCCCGGCGGGCCGTCCTCAGGCCGCCTTCTGCCCCTCCATCGCCGGTGGCCTGATCCGGCCGGCGGCCACTTCGGTGATCAGGGCCTCCACCACGGCGGTGTCGTATTGCGTGCCCGAGTTATCCTTGAGGATCTTCAACACTTCTTCCACGGTCATGGCGGGACGGTACGGGCGGTCGGTGGTCATGGCGTCGAAGCTGTCGGCCACGGCCACGATGCGCGCTCCCAGGCCGAACGACTCCCCGCGCACTCCGTCGGGGTAACCGCGTCCGTCCACGCGCTCGTGGTGGTGGCGGACAATCTCCTGGGCCGAGGTCAGGAAGGTCAGGCTGCGCACGATGTTCGCTCCGATGAGCGGGTGCGTCTGCACCACCTTCATCTCCTCGTCATTCAGCGTTCCGGGCTTGTTCAGGATCGCGTCCAGCACGCCGATCTTGCCGATGTCATGCAGCATGGCCCCGCGGTGGATGGCCTCCACCTCGGCCGGGGGCAGCTCCAGGGCGCGGGCGAGGAGTTCCGAAAACTTCGCCACCCGCTCGGTGTGCCCGTGGCTGTACCGGTCCTTGGCCTCCATGGCGGCAGCCAGCGCTCCGATGGTGGCGATGGTGGTCTCTTCAAGGTCGCGGAACAACCGCGCGTTCTCCACGGCCACCGAGGCCGCGCCGCACAGCGACTGGATCATTTCAAGATCATCCCGCTGCATTTCGGTCCCGTCGGCGCGTTCGCCGACCGCCACCATCCCCAGCATCGCGTTGTTGGCCAGGATGGGCGCCACCAGCGAAGCGCCCAGCGCCTGCAGCGCCCCGCACTCCTTGCGCATGTCGGGCCACGCTTCCAGCTCCTTCATGCGCAGCGGCCGGGACTCCACCAGCAGCGTGGCCGAGAGCGGCCCGGAGATGCGAAACCGCACCTCGCGCAGCCGCTCCGGGGGAATACCGCGCGCCACCCGCGGAGCAAACGTCTGGGGATCGGAGTGCGGCGGCAGGAACACCGCGACCGCATCCACCCCCAGCTGCCCCATCATGGTGAGCGCGAAAGTGTGAAGCAGCTGGTCCAGGCTGGACGAGCCGTTGAGCTCCCGGGTGAGGCTGAGGAGCGCCTCGTTCACGCACTGCTCCCGCCGCATGCGCGAGTGGGACCGGCCGGCCTCTTCGCGCACCCGCTCCACCTCCTGCTCCAGGCGCGCTCGCTGGCGACTGATCGAGCGGGCGGTCTCGGTGCGCTCCAGCATCCGGCGGCACTTGAGCAGCAGTTCTTTCGGGGAAAACGGCTTGGTCAGGAAGTCGTCGGCGCCCTTCATGAGCCCGGCCAGGCGCAGCTCGGTCTCGGTGGACCCGGAAATCAGGACGATGGGGATTCCGGCCAGTTGCTCGTGCGCGCGCACCGCGTCCACCAGATCAAAGCCGGTCCGGCGGGGCATCTTCACGTCCAGGATGGCAAGGTCGGGACGCTCGCTGACCAGGATGTCCCAGGCTTCGTCGCCGTCGCTGGCGACCAGCACTTCAAAGCCGTTGCCGGTGAGCGCGAACTGGAGCAGTTCCAAGATCCGCATGTCGTCGTCGGCCACCAGCAGGCGGGGCTGCCGGGCGGCGAATTTCGGCTCTTCGGCGCTCTTCGGACTGGAAGGGGTCAAGCGCGGCCTCCGGGAGGCGTCAGGGAATCCAGGAACTGCTTGAGCGCTTCCTCTTCCACGGGCCGGCGGAGCACGCCCGCTGCGCCGTGCTCGCGGGCCAGTCGCTCCTCTTCGGGCTGAACGCCGTCCACGAGCAGCGCCACCCGGGCGGGGCGGCCGCCGGAGCGGCGGCGGACTTCCTCCACCAGGTCGCGCACCGCCACCCGCAGGCGGCGGGCATCGGCGATGAATAGATCTCCCCGTCCCTGCGACCACGCGTCCAGCGCGGCCGCGGAGCGGTCATGCTCCTCCACGGTCCACAGCAGCTTGCGCAGCATCCGGGCCAGCATGGAACGCGACACCGGTCCGGGGTCCAGCAGGATGGCTGAACCATAGGCGGCCCGCGGAACCGGCTCGTGCCGGACGCGGCCCTCCAGTTCCGGAGCGCCCACCCGGCTGCTTTCGCGGCCGGGGGTTTCCAGAAAGACCTGGCTGCCGAAAAGTGGACGCTCCTCGCGCGGGGGTTCCGGCGGCGGCGCCGGCTCGGCGGGCGGCGTCATCCGGGGCGCCGGAGCCGAGTACGGGGCCGGCGGCGCGATTTCCACCGGGGGCGCCGGCGGGGCCTGGAATGTCGGGTAGCTTCGCGGAGCTTCGGGTGGCGCATATACGGGCGGCGAAGGCGGTGGCGGCGAAGGCGGCTGGGACAGCAGGCGCCGGAAGACCTCCAGCTCCATGGCCACATCCCCCCCGGAGCGGAGCCCGCGGGCGAGATTCCCCAGCAGCGTGCCAAAGGAGGTGACTTCGTCGTAGCGAAGGCCGTAATGCTGGATGCGGTCAGCGAGACCACGGAGGGAGGCGCCGAGGCTCTCCAGGCCGATCAGCCAGGAGTCCGCGGCGGCAAGCTTCAGGAGCGCGGCAGCCCGGGGGTTGCCCGCTTCTCCAAGGGCGCGTGCGGATTCATCCAGAATCTCGCCAAACAGGGCCCTTTGATCATCGCTCCGGATCCACGACAAAGTCGGATTCCCCCAGGGTCTCAGCCGAATGCTCCGCCCCGCCTTCCGTGGAAAGGCGAACCCCCAGGGCTTCCAGGCTCTGTAACTCCCGTTCCGCCAAGGTGGTTGCCCGCCGGGCCGTGCTCGAGGTCTTCTCGGCAACGGCCGTAAGCCGGGTCAGTCTCTCATGAGCGATTTCGGCACTCTGGAGGAGCTTCTTGAGGGCGGCGCGTACCTGGGGGCGCAGTTCGGCCGCCCGCGCGGGGGTCTCGGCCAGCAGCCTTTCGGCCTGGCCCCGCTCGCGTTCGGCGTATTCCAGCTGGCGGGCCAGATCCTCGACCAGCTCGACCGTGGGGCCTATCTTTTCGGAGCCCGCCAGGGCCCAGTCGCGGGAGATGCGAAGTGCGAACCACCGGTAGCGATCTGCAACATCGGTGAGCATTTTGCAAACCTGCTGCAGTCCGGGGGCCGCGTTTCCGACGGAAGTCGTTGCCACGATGTCCGCTTCGAGCACCGGGCGTATTTCGTTGATCAGCCGCGAGAGCTCCCTCAGGGTGACCGCCAGTTCGGAGGCCTCGAGGTAGGAGGTCTCGGCCATGGCGGCGCTGTCGCGCATGGCGATCACCGCTTCGCGGGCTCCGGTGCGGATCTGCAGGGCCACCGCACCGTTTTCTTCCCGCCACTCGCGGATTTCTCCCAGGTGGGCGTCCAGATCGTGACAAACCTCGGGCAGGATCGAGCTTGTGGGCGTAAGCTTACTTGAAGCGCTGCGCTGCCAGTGGGCCAGCGCTTCGCGCATGCGGCCGGCGTCGGAGCGCACCCGCTCCAGCTCTTCGAGCGCCTGGCGGCCGGCCTCCTGCTTCTGGAGCAATGCCGTGGCGGCAGCGTGAATACGGCCGATTTCGTCGCCGGATTGCGGGGCCGCGGAAGGCTCTCCCGCCCCGCTGAGGAAGCGCAGGGTTTCTTGCAGCGGCTTGACCAGGCGGCCGGTGAGCGCAGCCATCAGCACCGCCTGGAACAGCACCAGGGCCAGCAGCAGCAGGCCCTCGTTCAGCAGGAAGTCCGGACTGGCCCCGTCGGGCCTCCGGTCGAAGTACAAACGATTCGCGCCCAGGATGACACCCAAACCCAGCACCAGCGAACTTGCCAGCGTCCAGATCACCATCCTGCCCCTGATGCTACCCGTGCGTTCGCTCATCGCTCTCCCCCCACGGCTGGTTCCCTCCTCCGCGTTGATTTCGGGCAGTGTAACCCATCCCCCTCACGCTGCGCCAATTTGCCGCAGACTTGGGGAATCTGACCCCGGATGGCGCAGTTCTGCACCGGAATGGGGCCGGAGGCATCCATCCTAACTCACATAGCCGTATCGCGAACACTGGCCGGTGGGATTCTGGAATGAGCCCCATCCGGGCGGATTGCACCGTGGCACAGGAAATGCAGTTCTCCAGAGTCAAAGGCTGTTCGAAGTCCCCCGGAATCTCGCGATCCGAACCCGAATGGGTATGAGGGCGTCATGAATGAGCGTCAGAGCTACGTGGACATCAAGGATTCCAACCGCAATCTGAAGCCCAGCTATTACTTCATGATGAACTGCATTCTTTACTCGCGCATCGAGACCGGGCTCGAAAGCAACGACGGCGTCTACGACGAGGACGTCAACGTCTACCTGGCCCACCTGCTGCAGAGCTTCGCGGACCCGGGCTACGTCGAGAACTCCCGGCGCTTCCTGTCCAAGTACGACGTGGAGGTGTTCCAGCGCCTGAACGGCTCCAACGACGCGCGCCTGAAATACATGATCTACAAGACCAACGCCGACTTCCTGCTGGTCTCGGTGGGCGTGTTCGACCAGCCCGCGGGCCAGGGGCAGAAGAAGTTTCCGCCCAACGAGGACGCCACCATCGGCCGCGGCAAGGCGTACTACCAGTTTGCGTACACGTACTGCCAGCAGCTGCAGAAGAAGGGCAGCGCGATTTCCGAAGTGCTGGAAAAGCTCTCGGTGGGCTTCGAGAAGTACGTGAAGATCCTCTCCCACCTGCGCGGCGAGTACTTCGACCTCGCGGATCACTTTTCGAACGGGGAGTTCTATCACCTGGAGCGCGCCGTGGACGAAGAGGCGCGCCGCATGCAACTGCGGGAGCGGCAGGACCGCTTCCTGGAGACCTACTCGGAATGGCGCCGGACGGGCAACGATGAACTGAAGGCCGCCTTGCAGAAACAGGCCGACGAAATCCGCCAGCTCAAGCCGGACTTCAAGTTCACCGTCAAATCCTGAACGGCACCAGTTTGACGCGCGGGCCGGGGGCGAAAGCTCCCGGCCTTTCGCGTAGCCCATCCCCTTCGATCCCCTGATTCCAACACCACCCTCGCACTGCGTTCCACCCCCATGGTGAGACTCCTTGGCACTCCTGTCTTGTCCGCACCTGGGCGGGCCCGTCGAATGGACCCGGGAACGGCAGAAACATGTGGCTCAGCAGCACCCGGAATGGGGGCATCGCCGCGCCGGCCTGATCGCTCAAACGCTTCTCGATCCCGATTCCGTTCGGGCGAGCTCGCGCAATATGGAAGCCCGCCTCTTTTGCCGGTGGTATAGTCATTTGGAGGCTGGAAAGCACGTGGTGGTGGTCGCGATGCTCGACGATACCCCAAGACGGCGGGGTTGGGTGGTCACGGCCCATATCGCGCGCCGCCTCGTCAAGGGAGGATTCCTATGGCAACGAAATTGAGCTTTCGATACGACCGGGAGGGAGACATCCTCTACATTGACCGATGTGTCCCCTACGAGGGGCAACAGTCGGATGAGATTGCCGATGGAATCATCGCACGATTCCATCCGGCGACCCGCGAGATCGAGAATCTGGAGATCCTGTTCTTTTCCAAACAGGTGCTGGCCGGAGAATTGTTCGAGCTCCCGGTTTTCGCCGAGCTTCGGATCGCAGTTTAGGCCCCGTCAGGGAGAGCCCCATGTCACTTCATGAAAAGGTCATCCTGGTCACCGGCGCGGCCGGGAACCTCGGGCAGCACACCGTGCGGGTGTGCCTGCAGGAACGCGCCAAGGTCTACGCTGCCGTGCGAAAGCCGGCGGAGCTGCAGTCGCTGGTCGAAATCATGCCAAATCCCGACAACCTGAAGGGCGGCGTGTACGACCTGGGCCGCTCGGACGAAACCGATCGCATGGTGGAGGATGCCGCCCTGGTCTTCGGCGCGCTGCACGCCGTGATCAACCTGGTGGGCGGCTGGGCCGGCGGGCACCCGATCACCGAGACCTCGGATGTCACGTTCGACCAGATGATGGCGCTCAACGTGAAGACCGCCTGGAACGTGTCGCGGTCGGCCATGCGGGCGCTGGGCGAGGAGGGCGGCGGGGCCATCGTGAACGTGGGGGCGATCTGGGCGCACCGCATGCAGGGCATCGAGGGCACCAGCGCCTACGTGATCTCCAAGGCCGCGGTGCTGGCGCTGAATCAGTCGCTGGCCGCCGAGGGCCGTGCGCTGGAAGTGCGTGCCAACGCGGTGGCCCCGGGTTCCATGGTGCCCGCCGGGGAGCGCTCTTCCGATCCAAAGAACGCCCACCTGGTGCCGCCGGAGGCCGTGGCCCGGGCGATGGCCTATCTGTGCTCCGAGGGGGCTTCTTCCGTCACCGGCACGGTGATCGAGTTGCCGGGGGGTTAGCGCTCGGCCATCGCTCCCCGGCCGGCCCGGACGATCACTTCCAGGCTCTTTTCCACGTCTTCATCAGTGGTGGCCCACGAACAGCAGCTGATCCGCATGGCGGTCTTGCCCTGCCACACGGTGGAGCCGCACCAGCACGTGCCTTCCTGCTGGATCGCAGCAACGGCCCGGAGCGTGGCGGCGGGATCGCCGAACGACACCAGCACCTGGTTCAGCACGACTTCGTTCAGGATTTCAAATCCCGCACCTCGTAGCCCTTCTTCGAATCGCCGCGCGTGGCGGCAGCAGCGCTCCAGCATTTCCGCCAGACCGCTCCGGCCCAGTGTGCGCAAAGCCATCCATACGTCCACGCCCCGGCCACGCCGGGAAAGCTCCGGGGTGTGGTCGCTGGGATTACGGAACGGGGTCTCGGTGGGCAGATACTCGGCGGTGATGGCCATGGAAGCGCGCAGGGCGTCGCCGTCGCGCACGAAGGCCAGCCCGCTGTCGTAGGGAACGTTCAGCCATTTGTGGGCATCGGTCGCCCAGGAATCCGCCCCGGCCATGCCGGCCACGAGATGGGCCCTGGAGGGCGCGGCGGCGGCCCACATGCCGAAGGCGCCATCCACGTGCACCCAGGCGCCGGCGGCATGCGCGCTCGCCACGATCTCCGGCATGGGGTCGAATGCCCCGGTGTTCAAATTTCCCGCCTGGGCGCACACGATGGCCGGGCCGTCCAGCGCCGGCAGCCGATCGGCCCGCATGCGTCCCTGGCCATCCACCGGGACCTTCACCACGCGCTTGCGTCCCAGCCCCAGCAGGCCCAGGGACTTCGTGAGCGTGGGATGCACTTCCTCCCCCACCACGACGGTGATGGGCGGCGCGCCGAAGAGGCCGTCGGCCTCGACGTTCCAGCCGGCCTTGTGGAGGACCGCGTGCCGCGCGGCCGCCAGTGCGGTGAAGTTGGCCACCGTGGCACCGGTCACGAATCCGCCCGCGGTCCCCCGCGGCAATTCGAACAACTCGATCATCCAGCCCAGCGCCACGGCTTCCAGCGTAGCCGTTCCCGGCGTCGGCAGGTACAGCCCGGTGTTCTGGTCCCATGCGGTGGCCAGCCAGTTGGAGGCGACGGTGGCGGGCAGCGCCCCTCCGATGACAAACCCGAAGAATCGCGGGCCGGCCATGCCCATGGTGGCGGGGGAGCCCAGCTCGTCCAACTTCTTCAGGGCTTCGCGCGGATCACACGGCCCCTCGGGGAACGGTTCCTCGAACCCGCGCAGGGCCTCCACGGCCTCGGGCAAAGGGGCCACGGCTCGCGAGCCCAGTTGATCCAGATAGTTCACGGCGCGCTCGGCGGCGTCACGAAGCAGCGCGGGGGTGTCGTTTGCCTTCGCGGTCATTCTCTTCTACCCCCTGTGAAGTGTCGTGGCGCGGGATCGGGAAGGGTGCTTGTGGTTCTTCAACACTTGCGGGCCACCGGGCCGGGGAAAGGCCCCGGGCTCCCGGGCGGGAGCGACGGCCCTACTTGCCGTAGTTCGGAGCTTCCTTGGTAATCGTCACGTCGTGCGGGTGCGATTCGCGAAGACCCGCGGACGACACCCGCAGCATGCGGGTCTTGGTGCGGAGTTCTTCGATGTTCCCGACGCCCGAGTAGCCCATGCCTGCGCGCAGGCCGCCCACCATCTGGAACACCACCTGCGAAACGGGGCCCTTGTAGGGCACGCGGCCCTCGATGCCTTCGGCCACCAGCTTGCCGATTTCCTGCACGCCTTCCTGGAAGTAGCGGTCCCCGCCACCCACGGTCATCGCGCCCAGGGATCCCATGCCGCGGTACACTTTGTAGGCGCGGCCGTCCATCAGCACGGTTTCGCCGGGGCTTTCGTCTGTGCCGGCCAGCAGGTTGCCGAGCATCACCGTGGAAGCGCCCGCGGCCAGCGCCTTCACGATGTCGCCCGAGTACTTCACGCCACCGTCCGCGATCACCGGAATGCCCTTGGGCTCGGCCACTCCAACGCACTCCATCACCGCGGTGATCTGCGGCACGCCCACTCCGGCCACCACGCGGGTGGTGCAGATGGAGCCCGGGCCCATTCCCACCTTGATGGCATCCGCGCCCAGGGCGATCAGGTCGCGCGCGCCCTCGGAGGTGGCGACGTTTCCAAGGATCAACTGCACTTCGGGGTGCAGCTCGCGCAGCTTTTCGGCAGCTTTCATCACGCCCGACGAGTGCCCGTGCGCGCTGTCCACCACCAGCACGTCCACGCCCGCCTTGATCAGTTCCGCGGCCCGCTCCAGGTAGTCGCCGGTGGTGCCCACGGCCGCTCCCACCCGAAGCCTCCCGTGCTCGTCCTTGGCCGCGTGGGGGTACTTGATGCGCTTCTGGATGTCCTTATAGGTGATCAATCCGCGCAGGGTCCCGGATTCGTCCACCACCGGGAGCTTTTCGATGCGGTGCTCGTGCAGGGTGCGGCGCGCCTCCTCCAGCGTGGTGCCCACGGGCGCGGTGACCAGGTTCTTGGAGGTCATGAGGTCGCGGATCAGGCGTTCGGGGCTGCCCTCGAAGCGCAGGTCGCGGTTGGTCAGGATGCCGACCAGCTTGCGGTTCTCGTCGGTGATGGGCACGCCGGAGATCTTGTAGCGCTTCATCAGCGCCAGCGCTTCCCCGATCTTCAACCCGGGGCCTAGCGTGATGGGGTCGGCGATCATACCGCTCTCGGAGCGCTTGACCTTGTCGACCTCGCCGGCCTGGACTTCTACCTTGAGGTTCTTGTGCAGGATGCCCAGGCCGCCTTCCCGGGCCATGGCGATGGCGAGCTCCGACTCGGTCACCGTATCCATGGCGGCCGAGAGCATCGGAATGTTCAGGCGGATCCCGCGGGTGAGGCGCGTGGACGTGTCCATGTCCCGGGGATGGACTTCCGCGTGGCCGGGGAGCAGCAGGACGTCATCGAACGTCAGAGCTTCGGGGCCGATCCGATCCATCTCGCTGGGACTCACTCGCTGCCTCGATTCCTCCGGCTGGGGTCGCTTATCGTGGTTTCGCGGACGTGGTATCCGACGGAACTGCCGGCGGCGGAACCGGAGCGGCCGAGGAGTCGGACGCAGCCGGAGCGGGCGGCGTCACCGCCGGAGCAGGCGCCGGGGGCGTCGCTGCGGGCGCCGAGGGCGTCGCTGCGGGCGCCGGGGGCGTCGCGTCAGGGATCGGAACCGGCGCGGGCGCGGGCGTCGGCGTCGGCGAAACCGGCGTCGCCTGCGGCTTGCCCTTGGGTGCGTCCGGATCCACGGCGTCCGGCGAGATCTGGATGCTCTCCTTCTGGATCTCCGGCTTGATCGTGGTCGCCTTGGCCGCGGCGGCGCTGGTGTCCACCTTGATCGCGGGCCCCACGGACTGCCTCTGGCCGCTGCTCGGGGCGACCGAGAAGTAGTAGGACATGCCCACCCGGGCCTCGGCCATGTTCAGGCTCTTGGCGAACCGCGGAGCAAAAGAGCCGGCCGGGAAACTGGAGGCCTTCGCGGCGATGTGATGGATCCCGAGCTCTACCGAGACGCTGGCGTTGTCCCGCCAGAAGTACTCTTCGCCCAGGTTCGCGCCCATGCCGAAGAACGCCTTGTCCATGGACGCGGATGCGTGGTTGTCCTGCACGATTCCCCGCACTCCGAACGGTTGGTTGGAGACGAACTCCCAGCGGTACAGGCCGGCCTGCACGCCCACGTAGGGGCGGCTGGCGTTGAAATCCGGGCCGAAGCTGTATTCGAGCCCGAGCTCCACCGGGGTGATGATGAGAAGGGTGTCCAGGGTTTCCTTGGTGCCGGGGTCGTAGGTGCCCTTGTAGCTGTTCCAGGCGTAGCCGGCCGATCCAGTGATCCGGAACTTTTCATTCAGGATGTACTTGCTGTGCGCGCGGAACGAGAGGCGGGTACGCGCGTCGCTGGAAAGCGAAGGCGCGGTGCCCAGAAAGTTCACCCCACCCAGGCTTCCCCCGATGGTCCCCATCCCCTGGCGGTCGAGCGCGCGGGCGAGACCGGGAAGCCCCACAAGCAACAGACACAGTAGAACGGCACCGTGCCGCATCATGGCTCCTTTCGAGTACAAAAAACCCTTCGGCGAATGAGCACTGCGTCGTCGCCGGAGGGGTGGCAAGATCAATGCTTGGAAAGGGCATTATAGGGGGGCGGCTGGGGGGTGTCAATGCCGGGCTAAGCGATTCTGAAATAAAACGTTGGCCACCACTGGCAGATCTCCGGCACTGGCCCGTCGAGGACCAGCCCGGGCCCGGGGCGGCTGGGGCTCCTCCGCGGAATTCCGCGCACGGAGGGGGTCCCGTGGGAGTATGCTGAGGGTTCCCCCCATCCTTTGGCCCCATAACGCAAGCCCACCTGGATGGACCCCTCCGGAGACCAGTCATGCGCAAACCGCTGTCCGCCACACTCATCCTGATCCTGGCCGTTCTCTGGCTCGCCCCGCCGGCCCGGGCCGCGGCACTGGACCGCTACTTCGCATCGGCGGGCATCCACGCGGTGACTCTTGAAACGGACGAGGGCTACCTGCACGTGGTCTCCGCCGACCAGGATGAAGTGCACCTGACGGTCGGCGGAGCCCGCAACGGAGCGGAGCTCAGGCCCCTGGGCGACGTGGAACTGTCCGAGAAGTGGGAAGGCGAGACGCTCCACCTGAAACTCACCTTCCGGCACGCCCCGGTGATATTTGCCATATGGATGGATGAGCGGATCGAGCTTTCGCTGCCGCCGGGGATCCGGCTGAACGCAAACGTCGAGGACGGCGATATCGATGCCCGCGACCTCAACGGCGGCGCCAGCCTCTCAACCCGCGAGGGCACCATCCACCTGGAGCGCGCCGAGGGCGCGATCGCGCTCACCACGACCGGGGGCACGGCATTCGCGCGCGACCTCGTGGGATCCCTGGACGCCCGGACGGGAAGTGGAAAGATCGATGCTGCCGGGCGCTTCCGGCGGGTGCGCGCGTCGGCCGTGGACGGAGCGATTGAAGTCAGCGCCCTGGCGGGATCGGCCGCGCCGGTGGATTCCGCGGACATGCATGGGTGGCTGCTAAGCTCAATATCCGGTGATATTGAGCTTCGCGTTCCGGCAGTGATGGATGTGCGCGTCCGAGCCCGGTCGGAAGAGGGGAAGGTGGACCTGGGAGGGAATATCACGACCGCGGAGGAACGGGCCGAAGGGGCATGGCCGAAGCGCATTCTCGGAGCGGGCCGCGGTTCAATTGAAATGATTTCCCATAGCGGCTCCATACGCCTTCAATAGGGCGCGAATGAAACGGCTTTTCACTCTTTGTCCGGCATCAGGAAGGGATGGTAGTACGAACACATTGAATCCGTATTGCCAAAGCGTCCAAATTGTATTACCAATCCAGACGGTGTCATGGGTTCTCTATCTGGCCCGAAAGGCACCCGATCTCCGCCGCGCCCGGCCCGAAGCCCCTGTCGCTTCCGGCGCCACGTCCGGCAGAACGACATGTCGTCCAACGAGGAGGAACACTTGGCAAAGAAGAGAATGCGGTTCACGCCCAAGCAGCGCGCGGACATCCTGTCCGCCGCGAACAAGGACAGCCTGACCGCAAAGCAGGTAAAGTCAAAGTTCGGCGTTTCCATGGTGACCTACTACCTGTGGCGCCGGAAGGCCGGGCTCACCGCTGCCGGCCGCGGGACGGGAAGCGCATTGCAGATGGGCGCGGTGGGAGGCTCCACCAAGGGGCTCGAGAAGATGATCCGCGGCGCCGTCCGGGAACGGCTCCAGTCCCAGTTGCCGGCGATCGTGCGCGACGAGGTGCAGTCCTACCTCGACTCGCTCCTGGCCAAGGCTCCGGGCGGTCGCACGCGCCGCCGGGCATAGACGCAGAGCTGGAATCTCCCGGACGCGCCATGAAGAAAAGTAAAGGGGCGGCCTCGTCACATCGAGGCCGCCCCTACTTTGTTCCGGATTCGCTCTCAGGACCTCAGGACCTATCCCGCCAGAATCAGACGCGCTTGCGCATGTACGCCCCGCCGGCCAATGTCAGCAGGCCCACCAGCGCGAGCGCCTTCGAGGACGGCTCCGGCGTCGGGTTGTTAGGGCGCAGCTGGAGTGACGTGGAGACGGAGATCTCCGATGCCACCGTGTGGCGCTCTGCGAAGAAGAAGTCAAAGTCGTAGTCGTTGCCGGTGCTGATGCCCAGCGTGGCGGCCGCCGCGTTCAGATCCACCGAACCGGCCTCGGCGCCATGCACCCCGCCCAGGTCCAGCGCGAGCTGGTGGTTCACGAACACCCACACGTCGTCATCCCCCAGAAAGTCGAATGTTTCCCCGCCCAGATAGGTGAACCTGGAGTGCATTTGCAGGGTGAAGTGGTAATTGTGGGAGTTGCCTTCGTTGCCGAAGCCCACTCCATCCAGCGGGAAATACGCGAAATTGGTGTACGAGAAGACTCCCGGGTGACCGGCGTCATCCAGCGTCAGGTTGCTCGCGAACGTGAGATTCACGCCCGGAGTGTCGTGATACCACTGGTTGTAGGTGGTCGCATTGTGCACGGTGGCGGTGCTGCCGGCGCCGTGCGCGTACACCGGCGTGCCGTCAGCGCCCAGCGTGCTGTTCACGATTCCACGGTCATCGGCGATGGTGTATTCAAAATCGGGGTTGGTCAGCGGACTGAAGTCGCGAAGGGTGATGGGGGCAACCAGGATGCTGGCGTGCGCGGGCTTCGAAGCGGAAACCGCGAACACGGCCAGCAACGCGAGGGCCGCCTTGAAAACTGGGGAGCGCATAAGATCCTCCTGAACAGGTTGAGTATGCTCGCCATATCTGCAGTCGATCTGGAATCGAGCCTATATAGTGCTCTTTTCCCCTCTGGTTGTCAAGCAGCACGCCGCAGACCCGTCTGCCGGGTCGGGATCCCATGCCGGCGGCTCACATCCCGTCCGGCAGGCGCCACGCCCCCTCCCCCCGCGCTTGACCTGCCCGGCGGGCCACGTTAAGATCCGGCCAGATTTCAACCCATTCAGGCGGCGTAGCTCAGCTGGTAGAGCAGGAGAATCATAATCTCTTTGTCCGGGGTTCGAGTCCCTGCGCCGCCACCATCCTTCCCACCGCACGACCGGACCGTTCCGTGCCCATCCATAAGCTCCGACGAGTCCTTAAGGCCGCCGCCCTGGAGTCCCCAGAAACGTGGCTCGTAGCCATTTCCGGGGGCGCCGATTCCGTCTTCCTCCTGCGGGCCCTTCACACCCTGGCGGGCCACTTCGGCCTGGCCCTGGCGGCGGCCCACCTGGACCACTCCCTGCGCGGGGCCGAGTCCCGGGTTGACGCGGACTTCGTGCGGCAGCTGTGCGCCGGGCTCTCCATTCCGCTCCACCTTGAAACCATGCCGGAGGGGTCTCTCCAACGCCCCGGCGAATCGCCCGAGGCGGCGGCCCGCGAGGCGCGCTACGAGTTCCTGGAGCGCGCCCGGGTGAAGGCCGGGGCGCGGCGGATCGTGCTGGCGCACCACGCGGACGACCAGGCAGAAACCCTGTTGCTCCGCTTTCTTGCCGGCAGCGGGCTCCAAGGCCTCTCGGGCATGCGCGAACTCTCCGAAGACGGCCGGCTCCTGCGTCCCCTGCTCTCCATCAGTCGCGCCGGGATCCGGGCCGAGCTCGAGAGAAGCGGCTGGCCCTTCCGCGAAGACGGCTCCAATGCCGACACCGCGCGTCCCCGCAACTATTTGCGGCACGAGATCCTGCCCGGCATCGCCACCGCGATCAACCCCGGCTATCGCGAAACCCTGGCCGCCGAGGCGGACATCTTTCGCCAGTGGGCCGAATTCGCCGCGGAACTCGCTGAAAAGGCGGTCGCGGAAGCGCAAACCGGCGGCGAAGAGGGGATTTTGTCGCTTGAACGCGCGGCCCTTTTGAAATACCCTGAGGTGGTCAGGAAGTGCGCTCTTGGCAAGGCCTTGCGCGATGTGATGGGGATCCGTTCCGTATCCCGCGCGCACCTCGGTGCGCTGGATGATCTTCTTGCATCGAACACAGGAGGAAGGCGAATCAGCCTTCCCCGGAGCCTCGAGGCGGCCCGCGAAGGGGATCGCCTCGTTGTGTATCGGGCCGAACCGGATCCCCCCTTTGAGTCCGTCTCGCTATCCGTGCCCGGCGAGGTTCAGCTTTCGGGCGGCCTTACGGTGTGCGCCCGCCGGTTGTCCCCTTCGGGAGACCACGCGGGCCCGTCGCCGGATTGCCTCTGGCTGGATCCGGACAAGGTCCGCGGAGAGCTCCATGTGCGGCGGCGCCGTCCGGGAGACCGCTTCGAACCGCTGGGGCTCGGCTCGGAGACCAAGCTGAAAGATTTCCTGATCGGGGCGCGCGTCCCGATGCGTTCGAGGCGGCATCTGTGGCTGCTGAGTGACTCGCAGAGCGTCCTTTGGATCCTTGAGCTGCGCCCGAGCGAGCGGGCGCGCCTGGACCGTCTTCCGGAGGAAGTGATTGAAGTCCGACTTGAGCGCCGAGCCCGTGCCGACTCCTGAAGGCACCGGAAAGATCACGGTCCTGTTCAGCGCCGAAGAGATCGCCCGCCGCGTCCGGGAGATGGGCGCCGAGATCAGTTCCGACTACGGGGACTCCTGCCCGATCCTGGTGGGCGTGCTGAAGGGCGCATTCGTCATGTTGAGCGACCTCTCCCGCGCCATGAACATTCCCCACGAGGTGGATTTTCTTCGCGCCGCCAGCTACGGCTCCGGCACGACGTCCTCCGGACGGGTCGAGATCGTGCACGACCTGCGCGCCGACATCCGTGGCCGACACGTCATCCTGGTGGAGGGCGTGGTGGATTCGGGTCTCACGCTGGGCCACCTCATCTCCACCATGAAGCAGCGAGCGCCCGCGAGCCTCAAGGTGGCCACGCTGCTGGACAAGGCGCCGTGCCGCAAGGTGGACATCAAGCCGGACTACGCCGGTTTCGTGATCGGGGACGAGTTCGTGATCGGCTACGGAATGGACGTGGCCGAGCGATTCCGCAGCCTGCCCTACGTGGGCATCTACTCTTCTGGAGCCTGACAGGACGTTCACGATGAGAAATATGTGGAAGAGATCCAACGATGAAGATCCGCGCTCGCGGGGCCAGCGCCCCCAGCGCGTTCCCCCGCGCCGCCCCACGGGCCCGACGGGCAATCTTCCGATGAAGAACCTGGCCCTGTGGGTGCTGCTGATCCTGATCGGGCTGCTCCTGGTGGTGCAGGTGTCCGAGAAGCGCAGCACGCGCGAGAAGATCGCATTCAACAACTTCCTGGAGCAGGTGGACGCCAAGAATCTGCGCTCGGTGAGTTTCACCGGGTCCAAGGCCACCGGCGAGTTCAAGGTGGAGACCAGCCTGGACGTGGACGGCCGGGTGGTCCCGGTGCGGTATTTCGAGGTGCCGCTCTCCGGCGAGACCAACAACCTGGCCAAGGAAATCTACGACAAGGACCACAGCGTCAAGATCGAGTACCAGACCGGCGGGACCAACTGGACCAGCATCCTGCTCAACTGGGTGCCGGTGCTGTTCCTGATGGGACTCTGGATCTTCTTCTTCCGCCAGATGCAGTCGGGCGGGGCCAACGCCATGAAGTTCGGCAAGAGCCGCGCCAAGCTGCTGATCGAGAACCACCCCAAAGTCACGTTCAAGGACGTGGCCGGCTGCGACGAGGCCAAGGTGGAGTTGGAAGAGATCATCGAGTTCCTGAAGGAGCCGCAGAAGTTCCAGAAGCTGGGCGGGCGCATCCCGCGCGGCGCGTTGCTGCTGGGCCCTCCGGGCACCGGCAAGACGCTGCTCGCCAAGGCCGTGGCCGGCGAGGCGGGCGTGCCGTTCTTCAGCATGAGCGGTTCGGATTTTGTTGAAATGTTTGTAGGTGTTGGAGCGTCAGTCACCGGCGACACTCCGGTGCTGGTCCGCCGGGGTGGCAAAACGGAGCTCGTGCCCATTTCCAGTTTTGTCGACGCCTTCTACGCGGATGGCGAGGCTGATCGCGTGATTCCAGTCTCCGGCGTGCAGACCCTCGGTTTCAGGGAGAAGGAATCCAAGTTCAAGGGCTCGCCCAGGAAGTTCGTGGGCGGGAGCGCCTGGGCGAACGTCAAGGGCGTGTACCGCCACCGCGCCACCGAAATCTGCGAGATCCACTACCTGGGTGGCGTGATCCGCACGACACCGGAGCACAGCGTGTTCGTCCGCACTCGCAACGGTATCAAGGCCGTCGCCGCCGGGGAGTTGCAGCCCGGGGACGTGCTGGTCAACCTGCCGCTGAAGGTACGCGGGGAGTATTCGCGGGAACTGGGCACGCCACACAGCGTGCGGTCGCACGAGTTCACGGCGAACGCGATGCCACAGTCCCTGCAATTGATCCCGGCCATCGAACGCGTGAATGCGCAGTATGCGTTTGCGGTGGAGCAGGCCGGCCAGATGAGCCAGGCCGCCATCGGGAGCGCCATCGGCGTTTCGCAGATGACCGTGAGTAACTGGCAACGCGGCCGCCACGAGCCGCGGGAGAGCTCCTCCAACTACACCGACCGGGAACTCCCGGAGAGCGTCGAGATCTCAAAGGACCTCCTGCGCCTGATGGGCTACTACACCGCCGAGGGCCGCGCCAACGGTTCGCTGGAGTTCACGTTCGGCGCGCACGAGACCGATCTGCACGCGGACTGCATCGCCGTCGGCGAGCGGCTCTTCGGAATCAAGGCGTCGGTCCAACCCACGCAGGACAACAGCACCAGGATCCTGTTCTATTCCGCGCCCCTGGGCCGGTTCTTTGAACGGCACTGCGGCACGGGAAGCCGGAACAAGCACGTTCCAGAATTCATGTGGGATCTGCCGCGGGAGATGTTCGAGGCCTATCTGACCGGCTACGCGCTGGGCGACGGCTACACCACGAGCGAGGGCAAGCTCAGCATGACCTCAGTCAGCCGCCGGCTCATCCAGGAACTGACCTGGTTGTGCGCCATGCAAGGCATCAAGGCCGGCGTCCGCCGCGTGATCATGCCGGCCGGCCGCGTAATCAAGTCCAAGCCCCTCCCCGAGACGGAGGCGTGGAACCTGATCATCGGCAAGACTTCCGATCCGTTCGCGCAGGACGTGGAGTTTCGCGACCAGGGGAAGAAGCCAGTTGTACGCAAGGTCGAGCGCCTGCCCTACGACGGGTATGTCTACGACTTGTGCGGATGCGACAACGAGGCGTTCTTCGGAGGCGAGAAGCCCCTGCTGCTCCACAACAGCCGGGTGCGCGATCTGTTTGACCAGGGCAAGAAGAACGCACCTTGTATAATTTTTATCGACGAGATCGACGCTGTCGGCCGGCACCGCGGCGCGGGCATGGGCGGCGGGCATGACGAGCGCGAGCAGACGCTGAACCAGCTGCTGGTGGAGATGGACGGGTTCGATTCCAACGAAGCGGTGATCCTGCTCGCGGCCACCAACCGTCCGGACGTGCTGGACCCGGCGCTCACGCGCCCCGGCCGCTTCGACCGGCAGATCGTGGTGGACTGGCCCGACTCGCGCGGCCGCGAAGGCATCCTGAAGGTGCACGTCCGCAACATCCCGATGGACTCGAGCGTGAAGCTGGACATCATCGCCAAGTCCACCCCGGGGATGTCGGGCGCGGACCTGGCCAACCTGGTCAACGAGGCGGCCCTGCTGGCAGCCCGCCGCAACAAGAAGAAGGTCACCATGCGCGACTTCGAGGACGCCAAGGACAAGGTGATCCTGGGAACCGAGCGCAAGAGCCTGGTGATGAGCGAGGAAGAGCGCCTGATCACGGCCTACCACGAGGCCGGGCACGCGCTGGTGAGCTGGCTCATCCCCGAGGCGACGCCGGTGCACAAGGTGACGGTGATCCCGCGCGGCCGGGCGCTGGGCGTGACGTCCTACATTCCCAAAGAAGAGCGCCACAACCGCTCCAAGGACCAGTTGATGGCCTACATTGCCACCAGCATGGGCGGGCGCGCGGCCGAGAAGATCATTTACAACCAGCTGACCACCGGCGCCGCGGGCGACATCGAGCAGGCCACCAACCTGGCCCGCAAGATGGTGTGCTCCTGGGGCATGAGCGAAAAGCTCGGTTCGCTGGCCTTTGGCAAGAGGGACGACATGGTGTTCCTGGGCCGGGAGATGACCAGCGGCAAGGACTACTCCGAGCACACCGCCGAGCTCATCGACGAAGAGGTGCGCGGCATCGTGGACGGCGGATACCAGCGCGCGTTCGGCCTGCTCAAGGCGAACGAGGACAAGCTGCACCTGCTGGCCAAGACGCTCATGGAGCGCGAAGTGCTGGACGGTGAAGAGATGGACCGCGTGCTGAAGGGCGAGATCCTGGAGCCGCGCCCCGGGGACAACGACGAATCGCCGCCCGCGGGCCAGACCGCCGACAGCCCGCAGCCACAGCCGGTGAAAGGTCCGTCGCTGGGCCAGGGACCGAAGCAGCTCGACGCGTTCGCCTAGAGGCAGTCAGGACGGCAGTAGATATCAGGGGCGCCCGGAATCGGGCGCCCTTTTCGTTTCTACCGGGGGATCCGGCGTGCCTGTTCGCCGTAGTGGGCCATGTAGAGTTCGTAGACGTAGTTCTTCGCGGCCCGCACCTGGTGCAGCCGCCCTGAAGGCAACTCCAGCGCGGTCAGCCAGCCGCCGAAGCAGCACCCCGTGTCGATCCCCAGGGTCCTCCCGTAGCGGACCGGGCTTGGGAAGTGCGTGTGCCCGTAGACGACCCACCCCTCGTAGTCGCACACCGACGCCCAGAACGTGCTGTCCGTGGTCCCCCACTTTCTCCGGCGTCCCGAATGCCCGATGGCCTGTAGCCGGCACAGGTCATCCGGATCCTGCCGCGCCGGAGCGAGCCCCGGCCGCATCCCCGCATGCACCACCAGCGCGTCATGCCCGGGAAGCTCCAGGTACGGGGGCGCCGCCGCCATCATCCGCCAGTCCTCGGGGCGGAGCGCCTCCACGGTCATCAAGTGGTGCGGCGCAAGGTTGACTTCTCGAACGCCCGGAACTCCCGATCGATAGTCGCGCCAGCGGAGAAGCTTGTCCTCGTGGTTGCCGCGCACGAGTTCTCCGCCTACGGAGCGAACAAGATCAAAGACCTTGGTGACGCTAGGCCCGCGATCAACGATGTCACCGACGAAAGTTACACGATCGTCTTTGGAAGGGCTGAGGAGTTGAAGCAGCGCCTGGAGTTCATCGCCGCAGGCGTGAACGTCCCCAATGATGAAGGTTTTCGGCCCCGGTGAATCCGAAGAAGCGAAAGCGACCTGAGGAATCATGTCCCCAGACTACAGCAAATCGCCCCGGAGGGCACCCGACGGGGTTGATTCCCCCGGGCGAATGCGAGCGAAGCGAGCCCTGAGCCAAGGGGGGAAACAACACCGGCGGGTGCCCGTCCAAAGGTTGTTCTAACCGCATGCTTTCTGCGATGATGCCCCCATGTCCAAACCTTCGATTCTCTTCGTCTGCATCGGCAACTCTGCACGCAGCCAGATGGCTGAAGCGTGGTTTTGCCATCTCGCCGGTGACCAGTTCATCGTCAAGAGCGGTGGCACGTCGCCAATCCCGGTGCACCACCTCACCCTGGAAGCCATGAAGGAAGTGGGCATCGACCTCTCCTCTGCCACTTCCAGGTCTGTCTTCGACTTCAAGGAAACTTTCGACTACGTCGTCACAACCTGCGCCGAGGCCGAAGTCGACTGCCCCAACATCCGCGGCTCCCGCGGCACCGTTCACTGGCACATTCCTGATCCCGTGGCGCGGGCGGCCGATGCTCCCAATGCCAAAGCCGCGTCGGACGCCTTTCGCCGCGCGCGCGAACTGGTGAAGTCGCGCGTGGAAGAGCTCCTGGCAGCCATCCATGAGGGCAAACTCGGATGAACTGGAACGATCTGTGGAAGGGAAAGAACTACGTGGTGTGCGGATCGGGGCACGGGATCGGATTTGCCACGGCAAAGGTCCTGGTGGAAGCCGGGGCCAATGTGCTGGTGCATGCGAGGCGGGAGGAATCCGTCTCGAGCGCGCTCTCGGAGCTGCTCAAGTGCACCGGCCCAGGCCAGAAGGTGGCCGGCGTGCCGGCGGACCTGTCATCACCGGACGGGGCCGGGGCGGTGGCCTCGGCGGCGCGGGCGCAGTTGGGGGCGCTTCACGGATGGGTCGCGAACACCGGCGGGCCTCCCGCGGGCCGGGCCCTGGCGCTCACCGAGGATCAGTGGCGCGCCTCGTTCGAAGGCACGTTTCTCTCCGTGGTGCGCATGGTGCACGCCTCGCGCGAGCTGCTCCAGCCGGGCTCGGCGTTTGTCTCCATCCAGAGCCGGAGCGTCAAGGAACCGATCGAATCGCTCTCTTCCTCGAACGCCATGCGGTCGGCCGCGACCGCCTTCCTTCGGGACGCCGCGCGCGAGCTCGGCCCGAAGGGAGTGCGTGTCCTCACGGTGCTCCCGGGCATGGTGGGCACCGAGCGGCTCCAGGGCCTCGCCACCCACCGGGCCGGCGAAGCCGGAGTCAGCGAGGCGGACATCCGGGCCGCATGGGCCGGCGAGACCGCCATCGGCCGGATCGCCTCCCCCGAGGAACTGGCGCGGGTGATCGCGTTCGCGCTGTCGGACGCCGCCAGCTACATGACCGGGACCACCATCCTCGCCGACGGCGGGGCCACGCGCGCCGGATAGGCCGACCGCCCGTCCGGATCCGCCGGTGCCTAGGTCTTGGCGGCCTTGGCTTCCTTCATCTTTTCCACGCGCGCCCGGAAGTCCACCAGCCGCGCCGAGGCCGCCGGGGAGCTCGTGATCAACTTTTCCAGGTTTGAGAGATAGCTGGGAACGCCCACCGTCTTGCGGATCTCCGGAAGGAACGGCTCCAGCTTCACGAACACGAACACGTGCTCGGCGCCGGCCTCGTTGAACATGTCCGCGTCGATGCCGCCGTGGTTCACCAGCGTGGCCGCCATGTCCCAGTAACTGGTGACCATGCGGTACTTGGGACTGTGCTCCCCGCGCCAGGCCTCCAGCACTTCCTCGGCGGTCGCGGGCAGGAATGACGCGAACCAGTCGCGGGCCGCCCGCAGCTTTTCCTCGCGGCGCAAATTGTACAGTTCCAGGATCAACGCGGCGCTCTGGTGCTTCTCGCTCATGGACTTCTCCCTCAGGCCGGCACGACGGTCACCGCGGTGCCGTAGGCCAGCACCTCCGTGACCCCGTCCATGACCTCGTTGGCGTCGTATCGAAATGAAACGATGGCGTTGGCGCCGATCCGCTGCGCGTGCTCGATCATGATGTCGAAGGCTTCGATCCGGGCCTTCTCGCACAGCTCGGTGTAAATCGTGATGTTCCCGCCGAAGATGGTCTGGATGCTGGTGCCCAGGTTTCCGACGACACTCCGGGAACGCACGGTGATCCCGCGCACGATCCCGAAGTATCCGGTGATCTTGAATCCCTCGAACCCGAGGCCGGTGGTCACATATCGATGATCCATGGGGCTTCCCTTCCGCGCTCCCGCGCTAACCCAGGTTTTCGGGGTTGAGTCCGGCCAGCTCCGGGATGACGAAAGTGCCGTCCTTGCGGATCAGCTTGTCGTCGAACCACACTTCGCCGCCGCCGTGCTCGGGTGTCTGGATCAGCACGATGTCCCAGTGCACGCCGGAGCGGTTGCCGTTGTCGGCGGTCTCGTAGGCGTTGCCGGGTGTGAAGTGCAGCGACCCGGCGATCTTTTCGTCGAACAGCGTGTCCTTCATGGGCACGGTGATGTAGGGATTGAATCCCAGCGAGAACTCGCCGATGTAGCGGGCGCCCGGGTCCGAGTCCAGGACCTCGTTCATGCGCAGGTTGTCCGAAGACTCGGCCTTGATGATCTTTCCTTTTTCAAAACGGAAGCGGATGTTGTCGTAGGTCGCACCCTGGTAGACCGACGGGGTGTTGTACGAGATGGTTCCCTCGACGCTTTCCTTGATCGGAGCCGTGTAGCATTCCCCGTCGGGGATGTTGATCTGTCCGTCGCACTTGACCGCCCCGATGCCTTTGATGGAGAACTTGAGGTCGGTCCCGGGACCCTTGAGGTGCACCCGGTCGGTCTTCACCATCAGGTCGTGCAGCGGCTGCATGGCCTTGGACATCTTCTTGTAGTCCAGCGTGCACACGCGATAGTAGAAGTCTTCGAAACGCGAAGTGCTCATGTTCGCGAGCTGGGCCATGGAGGGGCTGGGGTAGCGGAGCACCACCCAGCGGGTGCGGATCAGGCGCGTTTCCAAATGCACGGGCTGCTGGTACAATTTCATGTACTGTTTCATGTTGTCGGTCGGGACGTCCGCCAGTTCGCTGACGTTCTCGCTGCCGCGCAAGCCCACGTAGGCCTGCATCTTCATCATGCGCTCGCGGTCGTATTCGGCCCACGTGGCCATCTGCTCGGGGCCGGC
>JANXVU010000060.1 GCA_025351485.1 Candidatus Eiseniibacteriota bacterium
CCGATCCTCTTGAAGCGCCAACCCGTTGGGCTGCAATGGAAAGCGCAGCTGGGGTTGGGACAATGCGGTGGCAGGTGTGTTCTCATGCAGACTAACTACTGCATGAACCATGCGAGACACATTCTTCGAAGCACAACCAAAAAATAACGAACCCCGCGCCATCCCCGCGCCGTATTCTGGTGAGCCAGTCTTTGGAATCCGCCAACAAGGAGCTTTCGTGAAACTTTCGATCCAGGATGCCGGCAAGCGCTACAAGGGCAACGTCTGGGGCCTTCGCCATTTCACGCTGGAACTGGGCCCGGGAGTTCTGGGTCTCCTGGGGCCCAACGGGGCTGGCAAGTCCACCCTGATGAAGGTCCTCGCCACCATCACCAAACCCACCGAGGGCACGGTGGAATGGAACGGCCACGACCTGGTGGGTGAGCCCGATGCGCTGCGCCAGAAGCTGGGCTACCTGCCCCAGGACTTCGGCGTGTACCCGAACCTGTCCGCGCAGGAGTTCCTGGAATACATGGCCGCGGTGAAGGGGCTCGATCCCAGGGCGGCCCGGCAGCGGATCGAGGAGCTGCTGGTGCTGACCAACCTCACCGAGGTCCGCAAGCGCGCGCTGGGCGGCTACTCCGGCGGTATGAAGCAGCGCGTGGGGATCGCGCAGGCGCTGCTTAACGATCCCCGCCTGCTGATCGTGGACGAGCCCACCTCGGGCCTGGATCCCGAGGAGCGGGTGCGCTTCCGCAATCTGCTCTCCGACCTTTCGGGCGAGCGCATCGTGATCCTGTCCACGCACATCGTGTCCGACGTGGAGGCGGTGGCCACGGGGATCGCGATCATCCGCAAGGGCGAGCTTCTGAAGCACGGGGCGCCGGAAGATCTCCTTCGCTCGGTGGAGGGCAGGGTGTGGGAGTGGGTGGTGCCCAGCGCGAGCCTGCCGGACCTCAAACAACAGTTCCTGCTCAGCGGAACCGCCCGCCGCTCCGACGGGGTGCATGCCCGGCTGGTTTCCGAAAAGCAGCCGGGCCCGGGCGCCGCTCCGGCGGATCCCACGCTGGAGGACGCGTACCTTTACTGGATCTCCAGCGCGCCCGCCGCGGCCCACGCATGAGCGCGAGCCACGCCCTGTATCAGATGATGCGCGCCGACTTCCTGGAGCGGGTGCGCCGGCGCAGCTTCCTGATGGTGCTCGCGTGCGCCGTGTGGCTGGCGGTGGAGGTGCAGCGCGGGCACGTCATACTGCAGGTGGACGGCTACCGCGGCGTCAACAACTCCGCCTGGCTGGGTTCGATGATGAGCCTGGTCACCACCACTTTTCTGTCGCTGTTCGGCTTCTACATCGTCAAGAACACCGTGGCGCGCGACATCCAGACCGGCGTGGGGCAGGTGCTGGCCACCACCCGCATGACCCGGCTCCAGTACGCCTTTGGAAAGGTGTTGAGCAACCTCGCCGTGCTGATGTCGATCGTGATGGTGCTGGTCCTGGCTGCGCTGCTGATGCGCTTCACGGGCGGCGTGGGCGACTCGCCGCAGCTCGCGGAACTGCTGGTTCCGTTCGTTCTCATCGCCCTGCCCGCCATGGCGCTGGTGGCGGCGGCCGCGCTGGTGTTCGAGTTGATCCCATGGCTCCGCGGCGGATTGGGGAATGCGCTCTACTTCTGGGCATGGACCGGTCTCCTGGCCATCTTCGTGATCGGAAAGCGCGATGACCCGCTCGGGTTCACGATGCACATGAACAGCATCGAAGCCTCGCTCCGCGCGCAGGGACTACCGATGATGCACAACAGCAGCCTGTCCATCGGGGGCGGCAGCGAGCCGAAGATCTTCCACTGGGAGGGCATTCGCTGGACCGGTGAAATCTTGCTGGCGCGCCTCTCGTGGCTGCTGGCGGCCCTGGGCCTGACTGCCGCCGGATCGTTCATCTTCGACCGGTTCGATCCTGACCGCGGGATGCTTCCAAAGTTGCTGGCGCCACAGGAACGGGCGGAGGAGCCCGGCCCCGCGGCGCAGGCCCAGGTGTCCACCGCGCCGATACGCCACCTGACCCCGCTCGCGAGAACCGCGGTCCGCAACCGGTTCGACGCCCTGCTCGGAGCCGAGCTCAAGCTGATGCTCCGGGGCGTCAATATCTGGTGGGGGCTGGTGCTCATCGGCATGCTCGTGGCGAGCTTCCTGATCCCCATCGCGAAGGCGCACGGACCGCTGCTGGCGGGCCTGTGGATCTGGCCGCTGCTGGTGTGGTCCCAGATGGGAGCGCGCGAGAGCTTCCACCGCACCGACCAGATGGTGTTCTCCGGCGCGTTCCCGCTGTTCCGGCAACTGCCCGCCACCTGGCTGGCCGGGTTCCTGCTGGCGCTGCTCGCCGCGAGCGGCGTCCTGGTCCGGCTGGCTCTTGCCGGGAGCATGCCCGAGCTGGGCGCGGTCCTGGTCGGGGCGCTGTTCATTCCCTCGCTCGCAGTCGCGCTGGGAGCGTGGAGCTCCTCGCCGCGCCTGTTCGAGATCCTCTACCTGCTGGTTTGGTACGCCGGCCCGCTGAACCGCATCCCCAGCCTGGATTTTTCCGGCCAGACCGAAGAGGCGCTGCACTCCGGCGCGCCGCTGCTCTTCCTGGGGCTCTCGGCCGGGCTGCTGGTGGCGGCGTTCGTCGGCCGGAGCCGGCGCATCCAGTGCTGAGCCGCTCCCGGGGGAGTGGTAGGTCCGGTTCCCGGCACGGCCCAGCAGGCAGGAAAAGAAATCCCCTCCGGTTTCCCGGAGGGGATTTCGCTTGAAGGCCGGCCATTCGGCCGTTCCGATTGTATTCAGGCTCCGACCGGCCGCCACGGAGTCCGCGAAAAACTAACTGCTCTTCTTCTCGTCCACGACCTCGAAGTCGGCGTCCACCGCCCCCGCTCCGGGCTGGGCGCCGTCGCCATCGTGGCCGTCATGGCCATGGGCCGCGCCGGCCGGCTCGCCCTGCTTGGCGCTCTGGTAGAGCTGCTCCGAAGCCGCTTGCCACAACTGGTTCAGGGCCTCGGCCGCGGACTTGATCTCGTCGTGCTTCTCGTCCGTGACCGCGGTGCGCAGGCGGGTGGTGGCTTCCTCGATCTTGCCCTTGGTGTCGGCGTCGAGCTTGTCGCCCATTTCCTTCAGGCGTTTCTCGCTCTGGAAGGCCTCCGAGTCGGCCCGGTTCTTCAGGTCGATCTTCTCGCGGCGTTCCTTGTCCTCGGCGGCGTGGGCCTCGGCGTCCTTCACCATTTTCTCGATCTCGGTCTCGTTCAGCCCGCTGGACGCCTCGATCTTGATCGACTGCTCCTTGCCCGTGGCCTTGTCCTTGGCGGCCACGTGCAGGATGCCGTTGGCGTCGATGTCGAAAGTCACCTCGACCTGCGGCGTGCCGCGCGGGGCCGGTGGGATTCCGTCCAGCACGAACTTGCCCAGGGTGCGGTTGTCCGAGGCCATCTCCCGCTCGCCCTGCAGGACGTGGATCTCCACGCTCGGCTGGCTGTCGGCGGCTGTGGAGAACGTCTCGCTCTTGCGGGTCGGAATGGTGGTGTTGCGCTGGATCAGCTTGGTGCACACGCCGCCCAGGGTCTCGATCCCCAGCGAAAGCGGCGTCACGTCCAGCAGCAGCACGTCCTTCACGTCGCCGGCCAGTACGCCGCCCTGGATGGCCGCGCCGATCGCGACGACCTCATCCGGATTCACGCCGCGGTGCGGCTCCCTGCCGAACAGCTTCTTGACCACTTCCTGCACTTTCGGCATGCGCGTGGCGCCGCCGACCAGCACCACTTCGTCGATCTGCGAATAGCTGAATCCGGCGTCCTTCACCGCGCGTTCGCAGGGTCCGATGGTGCGCTGGACCAGGTCGTCCACCAGCTCCTCGTACTGGGAGCGGGAAAGGGTCACGTCGATGTGCTTGGGACCGTTCTGGTCCGCCGTGATGAACGGGATCTTGATGTCGGTCTGGGTGGTGGTGGAGAGCTCGATCTTGGCCTTTTCCGCCTCGCTCTTGAGGCGCTGGAGGGCCATGGCGTCTTTGCGCAGGTCGATCCCGTGCTCCTTGGCGAACCCGTTCGCCAGCCAGTCGATGATGCGCTGGTCGAAGTCGTCGCCGCCCAGGTGGGTGTCGCCGTTGGTGGACTTCACCTCGAACACGCCGTCCCCGATCTCCAGGATGGAAATGTCGAACGTGCCGCCGCCCAGGTCGTACACGGCGATCTTCTCGTCCTTCTTCTTGTCCAGCCCGTAGGCCAGCGCGGCCGCGGTGGGCTCGTTGATGATGCGCTTCACGTTGAGGCCGGCGATCTCGCCCGCCTCCTTGGTGGCCTGGCGCTGGGCGTCGTTGAAGTAGGCCGGCACGGTGATCACCGCGTCGGTCACCTTTTCGCCCAGGAAGTCCTCGGCGGTCTGCTTCATCTTTTGCAGGATCATCGCGGAGATCTGCGGCGGTGCAAACACCTCGTCGTCGATCTTCACCCGGGCGGTGTGGTTCTCGCCGTCCATCACTTCGTAGGGCACCAGCTTGCGCTCCTCGGTCACTTCACCGAAGAGCCGGCCCATGAAGCGCTTGATGGAATAAACAGTCTTTTTCGGGTTGGTCACGGCCTGGCGCTTGGCGACCGTGCCCACCAGCCGCTCGCCGGCCTTGGTGAATGCCACCACGGACGGCGTGGTGCGGCCGCCCTCGGCGTTGGCGATCACCGTCGGCTCGCTGCCGATCATGACGGCCACGCACGAGTTCGTGGTTCCGAGGTCAATGCCGATCGTCTTGCCCATGGCCTGAATTCCTTTCGAAGAGTTGCGTCACTCTATATGGGAAGAGGGACGACCCCGAGGGCCGCCCCTGCATCCCAAATCCTGCCCCACGGGGCGTCTTGAAAACTAGTTGAGGCGGATTTCGATCTGGTGCTCGCGGACCTCGTCGGCCTTGGGCACGCTCACCGTGAGCACGCCGTCCTTGAGCGTCGCGGACACCTGTTCGCCGTTCACCTTGTTCGTGAGCTTCAGCATGCGCTCGAAGCGACCGAAGCTGCGCTCGGTGCGGTGGAAGCGGGCATCCTTCACTTCGCGCTCCACCTTCTTCTCGCCCCGGATCACCAGGGTGTTGTCCACCACCGAGACCTTCACATCCGCCTGGCTGAGGCCGGGCAGTTCCGCTGTCACGGTGTAGGCATCCTTGGTCTCGTGCACGTCGAGGGCCGGCATGAACCCGTGCGGTTCGACTGCGTTTTCGACCACCGGAAGGAACCCGCGGAACATACTGGTGAACTCGTCCTCGAACGGGGTCTGCAACAGCGGGCGACTCCAACGGACCAGTGACATATCTCCACCTCCTGCTTTGAATTTTGTTTGGGATTCGAATCCTGGGGCCTGGTTCCCGGGTCATTCCGGCCCCGTCATCGCCCTCCTATACGGCAAGGCGTGTGCCATTCAAAGGGTCTGGCCGATTTAATGGCGTAAGTGGCTGTGTTGAAGCAAGATGGCCGCTGGGGTTCGCATGAAATCTCATGTCACCCTGTGAAGGACGTTTCAAAACAATACGCTGGCACGTTTCAAAAGGAAACAGTCCTTTCGGGCATCGGCCGGAGGCCTCCATCCGCCTGAAAGGACGGGCGGTCCCGGGCGGAGCGGCGGTTCAAATCCTCGGGCCTCTGCTAGAATCCAAAGGTGAAGCAGGATGTCCCGGCGCATCCCATGCGCCCGCGGACATGCCAGAAGGGGTCGGTGAGGATTTGGAACACAGAATCTTCAGTATCGAAGAAGCCAACGAGGCCATTCCGCTGCTCGAGGAGATCTTCAGCCGCGTGGACCGGCAGCGGGAAGCCATCCGAAATCTGCAGACGCAGATCTCGGTGTTGCGCCTGATGTGGGGAGATAAGATCCGGGACCCGCACAGCCCGGACCACGAGGAATTTCTGTCCCGCACCCGGGAGCACCAGGCCGCGGTGGAGGAGCTCAAGGAGCTCGTCCGCGAAATCCAGGAGTCCGGGTGCCAGCCCAAGGACCTGGAGCACGGCCTGGTGGACTTCTACTCGCGCCGCAACGGACGGATCGTCTTCCTGTGCTGGCGGCGCGGCGAAAAGCAGATCTCATTCTGGCACGAGTTGCACACCGGCTTCAGCGGACGCGTGCCGCTCTAGGCACGGCTCCCTGCCTGAAATGAAAAGGCCCGGCAGGAATCCCGCCGGGCCTGTTTCTTTTGGTGGAGCCCGGTGGCGTCAGGCCGCCCGGCGCGCCGTGACATCGGGGAGCGTGAGCTTCCAGAGCATCTCACCGCCCTCGAGCGACACTTCGACCCTTCCGCCGCCCTGGGCAAAATTGTCGATGGAGATCCGGAGCGGCGCTGCGATTCCGCGCACCAGGTCCGGCGGACTGGACGCCGCGTCGAAGTCCACCAGTCGGCGGCACTCGCCTTCCCCGATTCCGCGGCTGCCCATGCGAACCACGGCCCGGCTCCCCAGGGCGTCCTGCTCCAGGGCCAGGACCACCTCGTCTCCGGCCACCGGCGCGCGCACGGCGATCTCGCCGATCCACGCCATCAAACTGAACAGCAGTTCGGTCGAACCATGCGCCTTGCCCCCCTCGGCGGGCGCCTGCACCCGGACACTCATCCCGCGAAGCGCCAGGGCCAGTCGAATTTCGTCCGCGGCCCGGCGCAGAGTCGCCGCGGGATCGAATTCGTCCATGGCTTCGTAGTCCTCCGCGGAGGGGGAAAGGCTTTCCAGGTCATCCAGCATGCGGGCCAGGCGGCGCGCCTGTTCGGAGATCCCCTGCGCGAAGCGCTGGCGCTGGTCCTCCGGTATCGACGATCCGCACAAGAGTTCGGCGTAGGCGGCGATGGAAGTCAGTGGAACGCGGACGTCGTGGCAGTAGAGGTGGAGCAAAGCGTCCGTGAGGCGTGGCATGACCGGACTTTCCGTGGTTTTCGAAGGCACGCTCTCGGAGCTCATCGGGCGGCCCGGGCCCTGGGCGGTGGAGTGTTCGCGAGGGACCGGCAGCGCGCCGCCTCCCGCGGCAGCAGCCGGAGCACCAGCGACAACTGGTTGCCGAAACGGGTGCCGCAGATGTAGCGCAGTTCGTCCACGCACCGGTGCATCGACTCCAGCCGCTGGTCCAGCGGGATCTGGTCGAACAGGGAGTCCAGCCGGTTGCCGGTGTGATGCAGGCTCACGGTGATCGAGGCATCGTCCCAGGAGACTTCCATTTCAAGCACGCCCCGCTGTCCCCGGGTCTGGCAGCACTCCACGATCGCCAGGTAGCCTTCCCGGCAGGCGAACTGCAGCGACTCGCGGCGTCGGGCCAGCAGGCCGGCGCGGCGGGCGCCCTCGTCCACCACCGACATGCACTTGGCCAGTTCGTCCAGGCTTCCACGCACGTGAAGCTTTCGAGTATTGCGGGTCATGGGGTATCCTCGTCGGGTTGGACGCCGTTTTGTTCAATTTCGACCCCGCGACAAGGCTCCTTGAGCCGGAAAGGCCCCGCGGCCCTCTCCTTGCGCCATCCTGCCCGACTGCCCCGGGACCCGGCGGGCTCCGGTTTCCCCAAAGTGCTCCAACTGGCCGCATTCACCGCCGGCGTGGCGGATACGCTCATGACCGTGTATTTGCCGCTGCATCTGCACCGGGATCTCCACGAAAAGCATCTGTTCGTCATTGGATTGATGATCGCGTTGCCCCAACTGGGGGTGCTGGCCGCGAGCAATTTGTGGGGCGCTGCGGGGGACCGCTGGCGGCGGCTCAAGCCGCTGGTCCTGATCGGGCTTGCGGGATACGCCGCGATGATGGTGGCGCTGGCGCTGTCTCGCGAGTCCAGCCGGGCGCTGGCGGTGGCGTTCCTGGGGGCGCTGTTCTACTCCGCCTACAAACCGGGCGCGCTGGCCTACGTCACGCTGCGAGAGCCCGAGCGCAAGGGTCACGCGCTCGGCTGGCTCATGCGGATGCAGAGCCTGGGTTGGTTTCTCGGGAACCTGGCGTGCGGGGCGCTGCTGGTCCGGTACGGCCCGGGCGGGATGGCGCTTTCACTGTACATGACGGCCGGGGTGGCGCTGGTGGCGCTGGTGATGATCGCGATCGGCATGCCCGAGATCGGGCGCCACGAGTTCGAAGCCCGGCTCTCCGGGGGGCCGGCCCCTGGATTCCTGGAGGACCTGGCGCAGATCTACCGCACCCCGGCGCTGTTCTGGCTGGCGGTGGTGTGGTTCCTGTGCACCGCGGGCCGCTGGCTGTTCTACAACTTTCTTCCGATCCTGCTCACCGACTTCTTCCGTGGCCCGGTGACCTGGGTGAGCGCGGCCTCCGCGTGGTCGGCCTTCGGGGGCATTCTGCTTTTCGGCATGGCCGGCGGGTGGGTGGACCGCTGGGGACCGGGGGTGGTGCTGCGTGCGGCCGTGGCGGCCTACCTGGTGTATTTCGCGATCAACGTGGTGCTGACCTACCTCTACGGCCGCGGTCCCTCTCCGGTCTATGGGTTGCTGGTGGCGGCGCTGTTCGTGATCCCGATCTATCCGGCGTTCGTGGTGGCGGGGAACGCCTGGGTTGCTTCGGTGCTTCATCGCAGCCAGCGCTCGGGCGGCCTGGGAGCCATCGGAGGGGTGGAGGCGGCAGGAGCCATGGGCGGCGCCCTGCTCGGAGGAGTGCTCGGGGACCGGATGGGGCTGCGGGTTGCGCCCGCGGCGTCGACGGCCCTGGCCCTGGCCGCGACCGTGGTGGCGTTTGCCGCGCTGCGCCTGCCGGGGTCGGGGACCCAGGGGAGGCAACCGGGCACCAGGGCAAACCTGCCCGGCGTGGAGTAATTGGGCCGGACTCAGGGGGACCAGGCGGAGTCTTCAACCACGGACACCTTGACTCTGCCTGCCCAGAAGTGCTAATATTATTTACTAATATATCGACGCTACGTCCTGCCCAGAGCCCATGGAGAACAAACCCGGAGGGATAGACCCATAGTGCGCTTCCATGCCCCCCGCGTACTCTCAGGCTCGCTGACGCTTTTACTGCTGGCCGTGTTGTGCCCGGCCGCCCGCCCCCATGTCCTGTACCCGCTCCCGAGCTTCGATGAACGCCCGGCTGCCGCCGCCGCCCGGGACTCCACACTCCAGATCCTGACCGCGGAGGACTTTCGCCGCGGCCTCCTGGAAGTCCACGAACTGTCCGCCGGCCAGATCTCGTTCGCCGAGGTCTGGAATCTGCCCCACCAGCTCTCCGATGATCCGGAAAGCCTGGACGCGGTGCAGGACCAGGATTTCCTGATTTGCTTCGTGGCTGGATTCTTCGGGCAGAAGCCGCTGGAGGGGGAGAGCCCGGCGGCCTGGGTTTCGCCCCCGGAGGAAGACTTTGTCTCGCCTCCCCCGGCTGGGCACGATTTCGCGCCGCGCCGGACAAACATCCTGAGCTTTGTTGCGGTGGGCGCGGCCGCCCTGGGCGCCGGCACGCTGTTGCGGCGCAGGACCTGAGATCACGGCGGCAGATCCAAGCCCCGCACTCGAACAAAGAAAAGAGCTCCCTGGGCCTAACCCGGGGAGCTCTTTCTGATTCGCCGGCGCCGGACTACTCGTAGCGCAGCGCCTCGATCGGATCGAGCCGGCTGGCCTTGCGCGCCGGGTAGAATCCGAAAAAGATTCCCACCAGCCCCGAGAAGCACAGGGACAGGACGATCGATGCCGGCGAGACCAGCGTCGGCCACTTGGCCACGCTGCTGACAATCTGGCTGGTGAGTATGCCCAGCGCCACCCCGATTACGCCGCCCACCAGACTCAGCAGCGCTGCTTCCAGGAGGAACTGGAACAGGATGTCCTTCTCGGCGGCGCCGACCGCGAGGCGAATGCCGATTTCGCGGGTTCGTTCGGTGACCGAGACCAGCATGATGTTCATGATCCCGATGCCTCCCACCAGCAGGCTCACCCCGGCGATGCTGCCGAGGAGCATGGTCATGATCTGGGACGTGGCCTCGGCCGTGGATGCGATGTCGGCCTGGCTCCGGATGATGAAGTCGTCGTTGTCGTTGGGCCCGATGCGGTGGCGCTGGCGCAGCAGCGCGGTCATTTCGTCGATCGCCTGGCCGGCCAAAAGGGGACTCGAAGTGCTGGCCATGATGTTGTTCACCGAGGTGGTGCCGGCCATCTGCTTCTGCACCACGGTGAGCGGGGCGACGATGATGTCGTCCTGGTCCTGCCCGCGCGGGTCGGTGCCTTTGGAACTGAGCACGCCCACGACGCGGAAGGGCAACTTCTTGATGCGGATGGTCTGCCCGATCGGGTCGCTGGTCCCGAACAGGTTGTCCTCGACCGTCTTTCCGATCACGCACACCTTGGCCGATCCCCGCACATCGGAATCCGAGAAGAAGGCCCCCGCGACCAGCGGCCAGTCCCGGATCTCGGGGTAGCTCGCCCACACGCCCTGCACCGAGGTGCTCCAGTTCTGGTCTCCGAACACCACCTGCCCCGGAGAGCGAACCACCGGGGAGACGTTCACCACCGACGGACACTCCGCCAGGATGGCCTTGGCATCGTCCTCCTTCAGCGCCGAGGACGCGCCCCAGCCCATCGCGACGCCTCCGCGGGAAGTGCTTCCCGAAAAAATCATCACCAGGTTGCTGCCGAGGCTGGCGATCTGGGACTGCACCGAGGCGCGGGCGCCCTGGCCGATGCCGATCATGGCGATCACGGAAGCCACGCCGATGATGATTCCAAGGACGGTCAGCGTGGAACGCATGCGATTGCGGCGCAGCGCCCGCAGCGCGACGCGGATGATCATCAGGAGATTCATTGGATCTTCACCTCGGCTTCAAGGGCGGAAAGGTGGGCGCGTTCCCCGGCGGGATCGCGCCGGGTCGCCACCCGGGTGTCCGAGACCGGCCGGCCGTCGCGAAACACCAGGTTGCGCTCCGCGTACTGGGCGATGTCGGGCTCGTGCGTGACCATGACGATGGTGATGCCCTGCCGGTTGAGCTCCAGGAATAGCTCCATGATGTCGATCCCGGTGCGCGTATCCAGGTTGCCGGTGGGTTCGTCGCCCAGCAGCAGCATCGGCTGGTTGACCAGTGCTCGCGCGATGGCCACGCGCTGCTGCTGCCCGCCGGAAAGCTGGCTCGGCGTGTGGTCCATGCGGTCCGCGAGCCCGACGCGCGTGAGCGCGTCCGTCACGCGCTTCCTTCGCTCCCCCGAATCCACGTTCTGGTACAGGAGCGGCAGTTCGACGTTCTCGTAGGCGGACGTCCGGCTGAGCAGGTTGAAGCCCTGGAACACGAATCCGATCTTGCGACCCCGCACTTTGGGCAACTCGCTGCGCTCCAGCGCCAGCATGTCTTGCCCACCCAGCAGGTAGCGGCCCGAGGTGGGCCGGTCCAGGCAGCCGATCACGTTCATGAAGGTGGACTTGCCGGAGCCCGACGCTCCGCTGATGGCCACGAAGCTGCCTTCGGCGATGCTCAAGGTGACCCCGCGCAGCGCCTGCACGGTGACATCTCCCATGACGTAGTCGCGGGTCAGGTTCTCGACGACGATCAGCTCGCCCATGCCGGGGCCGCCTTTCTACCGCCCACGGCCGCCACCGCCGCCGCCGGGGCCGCCGAAACCGGGGGGCGGACTGAGCGACTTGGACTGCCCGTTGGTGAGCACTCCGGTCACGAGCGTCTGTCCGACCTGAAGGTCGCCGCTCAACACCTCGGTGAAGCTGCCGTCGCTGAGCCCGGGCTTAATGACTACCGGCTTGACCTGTCCCGGGGCCACCTGCACGTAGACCCGGACCGGCGCCGTGCGCGCCCGGCGCTGCCCGCCGCCGTTGGAATCGCCCGCTCCGCCGTGCTCCCGCCGCCACGCGGCGCGCATGCTATCCGAAGGACCGCCCTGCGCGCCGCCCATCCGCTGCCACTTGCGGGCGCGGGCGCTGTCGCCTGTTGCGGCGCCGCCGCCGGCCATGCCAGGCGCCGGGGACCCGGAAGCCGAGGCCGTGCCGGTAGATTCCCGTTGCCCGTTCCCGGCCGCGACGGCGCCGCCCATCCGGCCCTTCTCCTCGGGCTTGAGGCCCAGCAGCTTGGAGACGTCCGCGCTCGGCTTGAAGCGCAGCGCCGCATTGGGCACCTTCAGCACGTCATCGCGGCGGGCCACCAGGATGCTGACATTGGCGGTCATCCCCGGGCGAAGTTTCTGTTCAGGGTTGCCCACTTCGATCACGGTGGTGTAGGTCACGACGTTCTGCACCGTGATGGGCTGCTGCCGGATCTGCGTCACGTGCCCGTGGAACTGCGCGTCGGGGAATGCGTCCACGCTGAAGGTGACCGGCTGGTCGGGGTGGATCTTGCCGATGTCAGCCTCGTCGATGGCCGTTTCCACCTGCATCTTGGTCAGGTCGTTCGCGATCAGGAACAGCTCGGGGGCCTGCAGGCTGGCCGCGACGGTCTGCCCGACGTCCACCGAGCGGGAGATCACCGTGCCGTTGATCGGGGAGTAGATCGTGCAGTGCGCCAGGTTCACCATGGCCAGGTCCACCGAGGCCTGCACCTGCTTGACCGTGGAGCCCGCGCTTTCGAAGGCGGTCTGGGCCGCGTCCATGTCGGCCTTGGAGCTGAAGTTTTTCTTGAACATTTCCTGGGCGCGCGCGTAGATGCGCCGCTGGTTCTCCAGATCGGAGCGGGCCTTTTCAAGGTTGGCCCGGGCCTGGGCCACCTGGGCGTTGTAAATGCCCGGATCCAGCTGCAACAGCAGTTGCCCCTGCCGGACCTGCGAGTTGTAGTCCGCGTAGAGGTGCAGGACCGTGCCTGAAATCTGGCTGCCCACGTGGACCGTCATGACCGGATTTACGGTCCCCGTGGCGCTGACCGAGGCGTCCAGGCTGCCGCGGGACACTTCGCCCGTGAGCACCTTGAACGGGGCGGGACGCTTCAGGATCGCCATGGCGCCCACCCCCAGCACCGCGAGGGCAAGCACAAGAAAGATGAGGCGTTTGCGGGCAGATGGAGTCAACCGAACCATTCCTTTCCAGGGGGGGCCGAATCTTAGACTGGCACACCGGCCCAAAAGTTACAGGCAGAAGTCGCCGGGCAGGGCCGATTTACAGCCCGAACGGGTTCAGGGGCTTTTCGCCGACCCACTGCACCACCGACTTCTGCTCGGTGTAGAGCTTGAGCGTCTCCAGGGCCAGCTCGCGCCCGAAACCGGACTGCTTGAATCCTCCGAAGGGGACCCCGGGGAACCCGGTGAACGGCTGGTTGACGGTGATCAGGCCGGCCTTGATGCCCGCGGAAGCGCGGATGGCGCGGGCGCCGTTGGTGGACCAGACCGTGCCGGCCAGGCCGTACTCGGTGTCGTTGGCCAGTTCCAGCGCCTCGGACTCCGTCTTGAACGGCGATATGGTGACCACCGGCCCGAAGACCTCCTCGCGCACGCACTTCATCTTCTGGTTCACGCCGGTGAGCACGGCCGGGGCGTAGAAGTTGCCCTTGGCCAGGTCCCCGGTCTCGACCTTCTTCCCGCCGCACTCCAGCCGCGCGCCTTCCGCCACGCCCGACTCCACGTAGCCGTGCACCTTCCGGAGATGGGCGTCCGAGATGAGCGCGCCGATCTGGGTCTTTTCATGCAGCGGGTCGCCCACCACGAGCTTCTGCGTCTTGGCGATGAAGTCGGCGACAAAAGCATCGTAGACCTTTTCGTGCACGTAGACGCGGGTGCGCGCCTCGCACGATTGGCCGGACGAATAGAACACTGCGAACACCGAGCCGTTCACCGCCGCGGCCAGGTCGGCGTCCTCGAAGACCAGGTTGGGCGACTTGCCGCCGAGCTCCAGCGTGACCCGCTTCATCGTGCCCGCGGCCGCGCGCATGATGGCCTTGCCGGTTTCGGTCTCGCCGGTGAAGGCGATCTTGTCGATGCCCGGGTGTTCGGCCATGTAGGCCCCGATTTCGGCGCCCGGGCCGGTGATCACGTTCACCACTCCCGCCGGGATGCCGGCTTCCAGCGCCAGCTCGGCCAGGCACAAGGCGGTAAGCGGGGTCGCGCTGGCGGGCTTGAGCACCACCGTGCATCCGGCCGCCAGCGCCGGCGCGAGCTTCCAGGCGGCCATCATCACCGGATAGTTCCACGGCACGATCTGCCCGCACACGCCCACCGGCTCGCGGGTGGTATAGGCGAACAGGTTGTTCGGCATCACCAGCGTCTCGCCGGTGAGCTTGGTGATCGCGCCCGCGTAATACTCGAAATCCTCGATGCCCTGGGTGAGCTCGCCCTTGGAGGCCCATACCGGCTTTCCGCAGTTCATGGTCTCCAGGCGGGCCAGCTCGTCGATGTTCTTCTGGATGAGCTCGGCATACTTCATCAGCAGGCGGGTGCGCTTGACCGCCGAAGTCTTCTTCCAGGCGTTGTTCAGCGCGCCCCGCGCGGCGGCGACCGCCGCGTCCACGTCGGCCTTGCCGGCCCGGGCCACCGTGGCCAGAACTTCGTTTTTCGAGGGGTTGAAGGTCTCGAAGGTCAGTCCGGACTGCGCCTCGACGCTCTTTCCGTCGATGATCATGCTGTAGTGCTTCCTGTCGCTCGCGGTGCTCATTTGTATCTCCCGGCGGGCTCGGCCGCCTTATAGAATTTCCACGACGGTGGCCATGCCCTGCCCGACGCCGATGCACATGGTGGCGAGGCCGTGACGGCCCCCGCGGCGGCGCAACTCGTGGATCAGCGTTCCCACGATCCGGGCCCCGCTCATGCCGAGCGGGTGTCCCAGCGCGATGCCGCCGCCGTTGACGTTCAGGCGGTCCATTGGAATTTCAAGGTCCTGCACGCACGCCAGCACCTGGGCGGCGAACGCTTCGTTGAGCTCGATGAGATCCATCTGCGACATGGTGAGACCGGCTCGTTGCAGGGCGAGGCGCGAGGCCGGCACCGGGCCGAGGCCCATGAGCGCGGGGTCCACGCCGGCCACGGCGGAAGACAGGATGCGGGCGAGCGGCTTGAGTCCGGCCCGCTTCGCAGCCTCTTCGCTCATCACCAGCAGGGCCGCGGCGCCGTCGTTCACTCCGGAGGAGTTCCCCGCGGTCACCGTGCCACCCTCGCGGAACGCGGGCTTGAGCCGGGCCAGCAGCTCCACGGTGGTGTCGGGGCGCGGGTGCTCGTCCCGGTCCACCCGAACCGGGTCCCCCTTCTTCTGGGGGAGTTCCACCGCGATGATCTCGGCGTCGAAGCGGCCTTCCGCCTGCGCTGCGCAGGCCCGCGCCTGGCTCCCGGCGGCGAACTCGTCCTGCGCCTCGCGCGAAATCCTGTACTTTTCCGCCACATTTTCGGCGGTCTCGCCCATGCTAAACGGGTGGTGCAGCTTGGCCAGCTTCGGATTGGTGAAGCGCCATCCGATGGTGGTGTCGAAGATCTTCACTTCGCGGCCGAAGGGCGATTCGCTCTTGGCCATGACGAAGGGAGCGCGGGTCATGCTCTCGGCGCCGCCGGCGATGAAGACTTCTCCTTCACCCGCCGCCACGGCGTGCGCGGCGGACACCACCGCCTGCATCCCCGAAGCGCACAGCCGGTTCACGGTTTGTCCCGGCACGGTGACCGGGAGGCCGGCCAGCAGCAGCGCCATGCGGGCGAGGTTACGGTTTTCCTCGCCGGCGCCGTTGGCGTTTCCCATGAGCACGTCGTCCACGGAGGCGGGATCGATTCCGGTGCGCTGGACGATTCCGGAAATCACCCGTGCGCCCAGGTCATCGGGCCTCACGTCCTTCAGCGCGCCGGCGTAGCGCCCGACGGGCGTGCGTAGCGCGTCCACGATCACGGCTTTGGACATTCGGTCACTCTTTCGATGGTTGGAGGGCGCGCATCGCCCGTTTCACGTTGAGGACGGTGGGTACTCGTAGAACCCGCGGCCGTGCCGCTCTCCGAGCCATCCGGCGAGCACGTGCTTGCGCAGGAGCGGCATGGAACGGTAGCGGTCTTCCCGGTACTCGCGCTCCAGCCCTTCGAGCACCGCGAGCACCCGGTCGAGCCCGATGCGGTCGGCCCAGCGGAGCGGCCCCTCGGGATAGCTGGTGCCCAGCTTCATGGCCGTGTCGATGTCGGAGGCGGTGGCGCCGCGTTCCGAAAGCAGGCTTACGGCCTCGTTGATGATTCCGCACACCAGGCGCAACTGCACGCCGCCGGGATGGTCGCCCAGAGGGTCCACTTCGAAACCGCAGGAGCGAAAGAGCTCCTGGGCCGACTTCCACGCGGAGTCCCCGGTCCCGAAGCCGCGCTGCAACTCCATGCGCTTGCGGTCGGCGAATGGGGGAAGGCCTGAAAAGCCGGCCACGCTTGCTCCATCCCCAAGCCACGAGCCGATCTCCGTCGGGCCTGCGCGCAGGGCGGAGCCGATCACCAGGGAGGTGGACGTTCCGGCGATCGCGCGGTACACCTCGCGCTTTCCGGCCAGGGACCCTTCCACGAACTCCACGATGGTCCCCGCCTTGCCCGCCCTGTCGCGGGCTTCGGCGAGCAGGGGGTCCGCCGGAAAGGCATCGCTCCGCGGCGCGCCCCAGTGGACGACGTCCGGGGAGTGGCCCGCCTTGGTGAGCCGGTCCGCCAGTTCCAGGATTTCCGGGCCATCACCCAGAAGCAGCAGCTCACTCGCCATGCTTGTAGAATCCCTTCCCGGTCTTGCGGCCGAGCCGCCCCGATTCCACCAGCGCGCGCTGCACCGGGCTCGGCCGGTAACGGGCGTCCTCGAAGTACAAGTGATAGACCGACTGGGTCACGGCGTAGTTCACGTCCACGCCGATCAGGTCCACCAGCTCGAGCGGGCCCATGCGAAAGCCGGCGTCGCGCATCAGGCGGTCCACCACTTCCGGCTCGGCGATCTTTTCCGAGACACACCGCATGGCTTCGCCGTAAAAGGGGCGCGCCACCCGGTTCACGATGAAGCCCGGCGTGTCCTCGGCCAGCACCGTGGTCTTGCCCCAGGACTGCGCCAGCCGGACGGCGTTCTCGACTGTCTCGCGCGAGGTCTCCCGGCCCGGGATCACCTCCACCAGCGCCATCAGCGCCGGCGGATTGAAGAAGTGCAGCCCGACCACCCGCTCGGGCCGCCGGGTGCCGCCGGCGATCGAAGTGATGGACAGGGACGAAGTGTTCGATGCCAGGATCGAATCCCCGCCCAGCGAGCCGTCGAGCGCGGCGAACAACTCCCGCTTAAGCGGCAGCTCTTCGGCGACGGCTTCGATCGCCCAGCCGCACCCGGAAAGCTCGCCCACGTTCTTTACCGGCATCAGGCGCGCCACGCAGCGGTCGCGCTCTTCCTGGGTGAGCTTGCCCTTGGCCAGCAGCTTGTCCCAGACCTGGGAGAGCCGCTCCACGGCGGTTTCCACCAGCTCCGGCGCCCGGTCCAGCAAACGCACCTCGTGGCCCGCCTGGGCCGCCAGCTGTGCGATGCCGCTGCCCATGGTGCCGGTCCCGATCACCGCGACGGAGGGAAGGGGTGGCGTCACTTCTTGCCGCTCTTTGCCAGGAACGCGTCCACCAGCGCCTTGTATTCCGGCGTCCGGGAAGCTTCATCCTGGAGCCGGGCCTCGAGCGCGAGCATCTCTTCCAGGCTGGAGGTCCAGGTCTGGCGCAGCATCTCCTTGATCCGTCGGATGGCCTCGGGGCTCTTCGTGGCCAGCTCGCGGGCCACTTCCAGCGCCGCCTTCTTCAAGATCGGGCGAGGGACCACCCGGGAGACGATCCCGGCCCGGAGCGCCTCCTCCGCGGTCAACGCCCGGCCCGTGGCGCACAGGTCGAACGCCATCGACGGGCCCACCAGCCGCGGCAGGAACCAGCTGGAGCCGCTGTCGGGGACCAGGCCGATGGAGACGAACGCCTGCAGGAACTTGGCGGCAACGGAGGCGATCCGCATGTCGGCCGCCAGCGCAAAGCTCATGCCCGCCCCGGCCGCCGCTCCGTTGACCGCGGCGATCACCGGCATGGGAAGGGCGCGCATGGCGAGCACCATCGGGTTGTAGTGCTCCAGGATGTGCTTGGAGATGGACCAGTCGGCGCCGCGAGACTGCACGTCGGCCAGGTCCTGGCCGGCGCAAAAGCCGCGGCCCGCGCCGGTCACGACGAGCGCGCGCACTTCGCGATCCGCGGCCAGGGCGCGGAAGGCCTCGGTGCATTCGGAGATCATTTGTTCGTTGAAGCTGTTCAGCACGTCCGGGCGGTTCAGGGTGAGCGTGGCAAGCGCGCCGTCGCGCTCCAGCAGGATCGTCTCGAAGGCCACTGCGCTACCTCCCCGTGAACTTGGCGGCACGCTTTTCCACGAACGCCTTCATGCCTTCGACCTGATCCTGCGATCCGAACAGCATGTAGAACGAGCGGCGCTCGTACTCCAGGCCCTCGGCGAGCGGCGTCTCGAAGGCCTTGAGCACCGCTTCCTTGGCCACGCGCAGCGCCAGCGGGGACTTCGTGGCGATCTCGGAAGCCAAGTGCAGCGCCTCGTCCAGCCAGGTGCCCTTGGAGGCCACGCGCGCCACCAGGCCCCGCTCCAGCGCCTCGTGCGCCGACATCATGCGCCCGGTCAGGATCATGTCCATGGCCACCGACTTGCCCACGGCGCGGGTCATGCGCTGCGTGCCGCCGGCGCCCGGGATCACGCCCAGGTTGATCTCGGGCTGGCCGAACTGGGCCGTCTCGCTGGCGACGATGAGGTCGCACGACATGGCCAGTTCGCAGCCCCCGCCCAGCGCGAAGCCGGACACGGCGGCGATGATCGGCTTGCCGATGCGGCGCACCCGGTCCCACCGGGCGATGTTGTTGCGGAGCAGCATCTCGATGTGGCCGGCGTCGGCCATCTCCTTGATGTCTGCCCCGGCCGCGAACGCCCGGTCGTCGCCGGCAAGGACGATCACTCGGATCTCTTCCCGGGCGTCCATCTGTTCCAGGCAGGTGACCAGTTCTTCCATCACTGTGACGTTGAGCGCGTTGAGCGCCTCGGGCCGGTGCAGTTGGACCAGGCCCACGGCGCCGCGGTCTTCCACCTTGAGGCATGTAAAGCTCATCGGGATTTTCTCCCCCTGGGGGCCTTGGACCGGTTGACGGGCCGATTCCCGGCCACGCCCCGGGGGGCGGCGGCGGCCTTCTTCTTCGGCTTCGGCGCGCTTCGGCCGGCCGCGCCGGCAATCTCCGCGGCCGCCGCATATTCGCCGTACGCGGGCTGCTGCCGGCGTTCCAGGAGCGCCGTGTAGTCGATGGCCCGCTTTTCGTTGAACGCGCGGATGCCCTCGGCCGTTTCGTGCTGGCCCGAGTGCAGCGACAGCCAGTCGCGCGCGTGCTCGACGGTCATGTTCCAGGACAGGTCGCGCCAGAAGTTCACCTGCTGCTTGGCGTAGCGGAAGCACTCCGGAAGGCGGTGCAGGAGTTTTTCACACATGATGTCCACGGCCCGGTCCAGTCCGGCCTCCGGCACCACTTCGTTGATCAGGCCCCACTCGAGCGCCTTTTTCGCCGGGACGTTCTCGCACAGGAAGAGCATCTCCCTCGCGCGGCGGTCGCCCATCAGGAGCGGCAGCCACTGCGTGGCGCCGCCGGCGGGGACGCTTCCGCGTGCCACGCCCACGTGCCGGAAGATGGCGTGGTCGGCGGCGATGGCCAGGTCGCAGGCCATTTGGAATTCGTTGCCTCCGCCCACCGCCATGCCGTTGACCCGGGCCACCGTGGGCTTGCCGATCTTGCGCAGCCGGTCATGCGCATCGATGAACGCGCCCATCCACTTCCAGTAATCGTGCGGGCGCTTGAGAAAGCGCGTCTGCTGCTCGCGCAGGTCCGCTCCGGTGGAGAAGGCCTCGCGCCCGGCGCCGGTCAGCACCAGCACCTGGACCTTGTCGTCCCAGGAGGCGTCTTCGAACGCGCGGGCCATTTCGCGCAGGGTAAGGAAGTCGAGGCAGTTGTGTACCTTGGGTCGGTTGATGGTGACCGTGGCCCGGTAGTTCTTCTTGGTGTAGAGGATGCGGCGGAAGCCGAAAGAGCGGGTGGCCCGGCCTTCCGGAAACTCGGGCTGCTGTTCGCGGTCGCTGGCCATGGCGCCCTTAGTCCCGGATCTCGTCGGAGATGTAGACCCACGAGCCCGTCGGGACGTGGGCCTGCATGTCGGCGGCGCATGCGCCCATCTCGGGCGACTTCAGGGCGGCCTTCAGGGAATCCTTGTCCTTGAAGTAGAGCTCGGCCATGAAGGCGGCGGGGCTGGGGGTTTCGGGGCCGGTCTTGATCCGGGCCGATTCGATCTTCACCAGGCCCGGCAGCTTGCGAGCCAGGGGGACGTGCTCGGCGAGGAAGCGGCTCTCGAACTGCTCCTGGTCTGCCTGCGGAGGATACATAACAATTATCTTATTCATCTACATCCCTCCTCGTATCTCCCGGGCCGCCTATGGCGGGGCAGGAGTAAGTAAATTTACTACTGCGAGTTAGAGCTTTGCCAGTCGGGATTCTAGTTCGGCCCGGGCCAGGACTCGCTGGCCCTGGCGTCCCACACCCACCAACTGGCCCTTCCAGCGGGCCTCCACCGAGCACAGCATCTCGTGGTCTTCCCAGCCCGTGAATACCGCTTCAAGCTCCACCTCCGCGCCCACGGGTACGGGCCTAAGATGTTGAACCTCAACTCGATACCCGATCCCCTCCTCATGTGGTTCCAGAAAGGGCTCAAGCACCCTGCGCGCGGCGACCTCGAAATGGTAGGCCATCCAGAAGGTGGCGTAGACCCGGTGTATCTCGCGCCCCTCCAGCCGGGCGGTCATCTCCTCCGTGACCAGGATGGCGACCCTGGCGGCCACTCCCGGCACCAATCCCTCCCGCAATTGGCAGGCTCCTTGCAGTCAATATCTGCATCAAGAGGGGGTGGGGCGCACGCTTCCGGGGCTACCATGAAGGGGCACCCGGAGGCCCGCCGGCCACACCGGAAACCGGGGCCGGCAAGCCTGACCCTGGATCAACCGTGCACACGGAATAGGCGTAGTTTAGGAGGGCTATCCGGCGCTTACCAGACAATTCAGCATCGCGCAGCCGCTTTCGCATTTCCTAGTGGAAACAGAAGTTGACAGGTCCCGGGAGGTCGAATACTCTTAGTGTACGTTGGAGGCACTCTAGGGGGTGCCTCTACAAATTACGCAACTTGGTCGGGAGAACACGTCGTGAAGATCGATGTGATTCGGAAGACAGGCGAGAACCCGGGACGGATTGGGAATTGTGGAGATTCCCTGCCGTCCTTTTGCTTGTCCGACGCTCCGGGCCGCAACATGCAAGAAGGTGATAGGAAGATGAGAAATCAACTCATCGCCATGCGCGCCAGGCTCTCCATCTTTTTGGTCCTGGCACTCCTTGCGGTCAGCTTCCTGCCTTCGTTCACCCCCCCAGCGCAAGCAGGCAACGCGGGTCAAATCGGCGACGGCGGCACCGGAACACCACCCCAGGGTGGTCCCGATGAGCCGACCGGTGGCCCGACCGCCAAAGGATCTCTCACCAGTACGAACCCGCGCAACATCAGCGTCAGCGCTGGCGACCTGCCGGGTGACGACATCCATGTCTCGGACCTTGGTGTCCGGAATGTCAGCGCCCAGCGCGTGGTCGGTTGGATGACCATCGTCAGGGCGGTGCTTTCGGGATTCTGGCTGCATCGCTAAACGACTGACCGGGTGCCATGAGTCCATTGAACCCTCCGCGGATGGACGCCGGGTCTGAATTGGTTACTTCAGGCCACGAGCTGATCGAGCAAACAATCGAAGCCGGCGATTTCACGCTGGCGGCGGAGTTGTGCGCGAAAGCTGAAGCGTCTCCGAGGTACTCCGAAGATGAAGTTTTCCGAGCCTTGATCCTCCTTGCGCGTTGTCGCGTGGATCGCACCAACGGCGATTACCGACGCGCGCTGGAGGCAGGCGAGGAAAGCTTTGTCGTGTTCAAGAACCTGGGTCACTCGGCGGAACTGGCACGTTCCCACAACCGCATCGGCGCCGTGCACTACCGGCTGGGTAACGCCGAAGAGGCCGAGAAGCACTACCGCGCCGCGCTCCATCTGTACGAATGGGACGCGCCCGACCTTCGCGGCCGGGCCGATGCGCACAACAATCTGGGCGTGCTGTTCGTTCAGCGCGCGCAGTGGACGCAGGCCTTGGACCACCTGGACCGCGCCATCGCCCTGGTGGAGCAGGTTGGCCCTTACAAGCATCTGGGTGCCTGGGTCCTGAACCTGGGCTATGCCCACCTCCGCGCCGGGAACTGGGCCGAGGCCCAGCAGGCCCTGGACCGCGGCAAAGCCCTCACCGAAGACTCGCCCTACCGGCAAGCCCGCGCCCACATCGCGCTGGGCATGCTCGCCCTGCAGATCCGCGACTTCCAGACCGCCCTGGCCGAGCTGCAGTCCGCGCTCGAGATCTCCCGCGCCGAAAACCTGGCGCGCGAGGAGGCGATCGCCGAAGAAGTCTGGGGAGATCTGCTGTGCGAGCAGGGGGTCACGCACGAGGCCGTGGCGCACTTTCAGCGCGGACTGGCCATCGTGAAACTTTTCGCTCCGGAAGGCGACGTCGCCGCCGAGATCGAGCGCCGTTTGGCCCAAGCCTACGTGGCCATGAACCAGGGCCGTGAAGCCATCGAGCACGCCAACGCGGCCATCCAGCTGGCCGACCGGATCATCGACCCGATCGAGAAGGGCGCCGCCTTCCGCGCCCTGGCCGAAGCCCAGCTCCTGATCGGGGACCGCGGCGCGGCCCGCCGCAATTTCGACCTTTCCATCCACACGCTCAGCAAGATCGAAGCGCGGCTCGACCTGGCCCACACGCTCAAGGCGCTCGGCGGCTTCCTGGTGAGGCACCCGGAGCAGCAGCGCATGAGCGGCGAAGAAAAGAGCGCGCTGTTCGAGGCCCGTAATCTCTTCATGCGGCTCGGGATGGACCACCTGGTCCGCCAGGTGGACTTCGAACTTTCAGAGATTGAACGCACGCGGGGGCTCTTCGTTCGCCGCTTTGGACCCCAGGTGGTTCCGGAGGCTCCCCGCGTCACTTCCCAGCAGCAGCTGGCCGGGTTCATCACCAACGACCAGCGGATCCTGGCCGACCTGCGGGTATGCGCCGAGACATCGGCCAAGGTGCTGCTCGAGGGCGAGACCGGCACCGGCAAGGAAATGTTCGCGCGCTCCATCCACGCCCTTTCCGACCGGTGGGACAAGCCGTTCGTGGTGCTGGATTGCGCGTCGCTTCCCGAGGGTCTCGCGGAGAGCGAGCTGTTCGGGCACGTGCGCGGCGCCTTCACCGGCGCCATCCGCGACCAGGAAGGCCTGGTCACGGCCGCCGACGGCGGAACCTTCTTCATCGACGAAGTGGGCGAACTGACGCCCCGCCTGCAGCTGCGGCTCTTGCGGCTGCTCCAGGAGCAGACCATCAAGCCGGTGGGCGCCCGGACGCCGAAACAGGTCGACATCCGGATCATCGCGGCCACCAACCGCGACCTGCGAACCGAAGTTGAAAACGGCCGGTTTCGCCAGGACCTGTACTACCGGCTCAAGGGCATGTACGTCCACCTTCCGCCGCTCCGCGAGCGCCGGGAGGACATCAAGCTGCTCTCCGAGCACATGCTGGTGTACTACTCCAACAAGCACCACAAGGAGTTCACCGTGAACCCCGGAGTGATGCAGGCCCTGTCGCAGTGCGACTGGCCGGGAAACGTGCGCGAGCTGGAGAGCGAAGTCGAGAACCTGGTCGCCCGCGTTGCCCGTGCCGGCGAAGTGGCGCCGGAGCTGCTCTCGGCGGACGTGCGCCGAAAGGTGTGGGCGGACACCAGCGCCGGCTCGGGCCTGAAGATCCAGGTGCGCCAGATCGAGCGCGATTCGGTGAACGAGGCCCTGCGCAAGTTCGCCGGCAACAAGAGCGCTGCGGCGAGGGCGTTGGGCATCACGCGCAAGACGCTGGCCCGCAAAATGGCGGGGATGCAGCTCGACGCCTGATTCGGTATCCAAGGTATCCATGGGGGTGGGTCATAGCGACCCGCCCCCTAATTTTTTTACCCACTAGTAGTTAGCCGACTCTTTCCGAAATCCTGTCGAACTATTGGGTCGCGGGTACCCACATCAACGCTTGGATGCCTGGACAACTCCCGCACTCCGAAGCCCTGTCCGAAGCTCCACGCCAAGCTTAATTGCCAATTCAACAAGCAGTTACACAAATGAAATCCGGAGGTGTGCCCGCCGCGGCTGCTTGCCTGCGATGTGGCACGGACGATGCAGTTAGGCAAAGCAGATGTCTGAAGCAAAGAAATCGAAGTGCACGTCTTCAGAATCGCAAATTTTGGTCCCGGTCTTGGCCGGGAGGGGTCCGCTCCGGCCCCACTGCCTCAGGATCTCTCCACAGGTCCTGAAGCGGTGGCCGGGGCGGAGGCAAGCCGGGACCAAGTTTTTGCAGTAGGGGTCGGGCGGGTTTTGCGGGGCCCTTTCGGTAGCGCACCGCGAAGTCTGCCCGACCCACAGTAAAAGTCTTACGGTTTTTGGCGCCGGACCTATCGGGAGGGGTCCACCCCGGACTCGAAAGAGTAAGGGGTAGAGGTAGGGCGGCGCCAAATCTTTAGGAAGGCCCCGTTCCATGCCGGGCATCCTGGTGACTCAGAACTCTCTAGGCTGAGGGACTGGGTAGCCCCGGCACCGGAAACGGGGCCTTTCTTTTTTCAGGAGGTGGCATGTTGAGCCCGGCCCGTTTCAGGACTCTCGCGATTGCCTGCATGCTCCCGTTCCTGCTCGCCGGCCCGGTGGCGGCCCAACAGCCTTCCGCGCCGGCCGCGGCACCGCCTCCGGCGGAGCTCATGCAGCCTGCCGCCGCGTTGTTCGCGGCGGGCGATTGGAAGGGCTCGCTCGACGCCTACTCGGCGATCGCCGCGAAGTATCCGGCTTCTGCGCTCGCCCGATTTCGCGTCGGAGTATCGCAACTTGGGCTCGGGCGCAGCGTCGAAGCCGAGAAGAGCCTTCGCGAAGGTGAAAGACTGGGCGCCCCGGCCCCGCAAGCGGCCTGGCGCATGGCGCAGGCCCTGGCCGAACAGGGCCGGGCCGATGAGGCGGTTGCCGAACTACGCCGCGCACTGCATGCCGGGATGACTCTGACCGCAGCCGCCCTCAACTCCGACGCGCACCTGGCGAAACTCGTCGCCCACCCCGGATGGAGCGCGCTCACGGATTCCTTCGACACGATCACCCAACCCTGCAGGCATGACCCGCACTGCCGGCAGTTCGATTTCTGGATCGGCGACTGGGACGTGCGCACCACGGGCCTCCCCGCGGTGGGACCCGCGGCGCGAAACACGGTCACGCTGGAAGAGAACGGCTGCGTGGTGATGGAGCATTGGAAGGGCGGCGGCGGCTCGACCGGGCAGAGCTTCAACGTGTTCGACGCTTCGGTCGGAAAATGGCGCCAGACATGGGTGGACAATTCCGGCGGGCAGCACGACTACGTGGGCGAATTGAAGGACGGCAACATGGTGCTCGAGGGCACGACCCCCGCGCCCGGCCGCCGGCTGGGACACATCCCGACGCGGCTCACGTTCTTTCACATCAGCGCGGACTCGGTGCGGCAGTTCTCCCAGACCTCGCCCGACAGCGGCCGCACCTGGCAACCCAACTACGACCTGATGTACGTGCGGCGCAAGCCGTAGGGGCGGAACGGGATCGCCAGCCCCCTTTAGGAGGAGCGCCGCTGCTTCCGCAGCATCTGCCGGAACACTTCAAAGTCCTTCGCATGCCCCTCCCGGGCGCTCCAAGCGGAAATTCTGGCAATGCCCACCCGGTTTCTCATGGCAATCTGGATTGCCGTCGTCAGGCTCTGGACGTCCCGCCAGTGATAGAAAGCGGCCAACCGGTCGCGGCACGCGTCCGTGGCCGAGAGCATCAGGACTCTTCGATGGAGAACGGCCTTCAGGACCGGCTTGATCCCGTGGTCCGACCCGATGGCGAGCGGCCCGGCGGGAAACTCGACGAAGAAAGGCGTACGATCGTGGACATAACGGTCCCGGAAACGACGGAATCCGACCGACGACATCGCCAGATCGAGCTGGGCCTGGGACACCCGTCCCCTGGTAATGAAGTCCAGGTCGTGGGAGAGATAGCGGCCCGCAGTGTGAATGCTCGAGCACGCCCCGCCGGTGAGCACTGCCTCGATCCCATGCCGGCGAAGGGCGTCGCCCACCGCGGCCACCACCTCTCTCAGCGAGGAACGGGCGCCAAGAGTCATAAGGGCTTGGAGGTCCTGCGGGGCCGCCTGCGGCGCCCTGCGATGCGGCTCTGCAGATCACCATCCGCCTCGGCGAGTCGCGCCAGGAATTGCCTCAGGGCCTGGGTCGCAAAGTAGCCCGGATTGATCTGGAACAGCCTCGTGCGCCCGACGGTCCGCCCCACCACCAGTCCGTCGCGCTCCAGGGACTGGAGCGCCCTCTGCGTGGGAGCCAAGGTCATGCCAAGGAGCCGGGCAAGCTCCCTGGGATATCCCTCTCCCAGGATCTCCAATGCGAGAAGGGCCTGGGTTCGGGCGGTGCTGCCAAATGGGCTGGAGGGTGATCCGACTCTCATATGGGGTCATATGACCTCATATTGGGGTCGATGTCAAGTCCCGCAGAGCCCCTTCCCGGCAGCGCGGGCCTCCCGCGGCACGGCGCGCCATGCTACCATTCGCCCATGCCCGAGAACATCCCGCCGCCCGACACCCTCAACCACATCGGAGTCCTCAAACGCCGCGAGATCGAGGCGCGCATCCTGGCGCCCATCGTGCAGGCTCTGGGGGAAAGGTTTGGCCGTGAAGAGGTGATCGGGATCGTGCGCGAGGCCGTCGTCCGCATCGCTCGCGAGCAGGGCGCAGCCCTGGCGGCGGCGCAGGGCGGAAGCACGCTGGAAGCATTCGCCGCCACCCGTCCCGCGTGGATCAAGGACGACGCGCTGCAGATGGAGATCCTGGAGGAGGGGCAGGAGCGGTACTCTTTCAACGTCACCCGCTGCCGCTACGCGGAGATGTACCGTGCGCTGGGAATCCCGGAGCTGGGAGCGGTGCTTTCGTGCAATCGCGATGAATCGCTCATCGAAGGCTTCAATCCGGAAATCCGCCTGACCCGCACCCAGACCCTGATGCAGGGGGCGACCCATTGTGATTTCCGCTACCGGAAGGCCGCCGCCGGGAGCGAAAAACCCCCCACGGAGAAACCATGACTCGATTCAAGGACCAGGTGGCGATCGTGACCGGAGCGACCAGCGGCATCGGACGCGCCACGGCCCAGGCATTTGCCGCCGAGGGCGCCCACCTGGCTATCTGCGGCCGCCGCGCCGCCCGACTGGAAGAAGTTGCAGCGGAGGCCAGAAAGTACGGCGTGCGCGTGGTCAAGTTGGAAGGCGACGTGCGCGACACGCCGACGATCCGCAAATGGGTGGTCGAAGTGGAGGAAATGTTCGGCCACGCCGACTACCTGGTGAACGCGGCCGGCGTGCTGGGCCCCGGCTCGGTCTTTGACACCACCGACGAAGAATGGGACCGCCAGATGGACACCAACGTGCGGTCCCTGGTGAGCCTGACCCGCGAAATGGCCCCGTTGCTCAAAAACGGCACGGACGCGGCCATCGTGAGCGTGTCTTCCGTGACCGGCTACCGGCCCTACGCCAACCTGCTCGCGTACTGCGTGAGCAAGGCCGCGGTGGACATGTTCACGAAGTGTGCGGCACTCGATTTTGCGCCGTTCGGGATCCGCGTGAACGCCGTGAATCCGGGCGTGGTGCGCAGCGAGCTTCACACCGTGACGAATGCGGTGGCCGACTACGCCGCCTTCCTGGAGCGCAGCAAGACCACCCACCCCATGGGGCGGATCGGCGAGCCGGACGAGATCGCCGCCGCCATCCTGTTCCTTTGTTCAAAAGAATCCTCGTGGATCACGGGGGCGACGCTTCCGATCGATGGCGGGCGCGGACTGGCTTCGGCAAGATAGGATGGGCCTGCGGGGCGGGGCCTACGCTCCCTTTCCCATCCAGACCTTTCGAAAGAGCTCGATCGACCCCGGCGCATACCCCGCGTAATGATTGTTGAAGTAGATGTAGGTCGGGAGCTTGCGGCGGGCCATGTCCTTCAGGGCGGGCACCCACGCATCCATCTCGCGCGAGCGGTCCACGGCCAGTTCTCCCCACTCGGACTTGCGCTCCCCGCTCGCCACTTTTTGTTTGACCAGCTCGTCCATCCGGCGGTGGTGGCCCAGGAACCGGACATAGATCACGTCCATGGCTTCCAGATCGACCTTTTCCAGCAGCGCCTGCACCGGCGGCATGGTGAAGTAGTCGGTAAGCGCCAGCGCCACGCGGTGCCGCTTCAGGACCTCGAACAACTCCGGCGCCAGCCAGTGCTCGTTGCGCACTTCCACGACGTACCGGTGACCCTCGGGCAGCTCCGGCAGGAAAGCGGCCAGCCGCTTCACGAACTGCTTTCCCGTTCGATACTCGTCGGGGTCCTTGCCCTTGGCCACGTACTCGAACTGCAGCAGCAGCGGACCCAGCTTTTCGCCCAGGCGGTCCATGACCTCGACGAACGAGCGCATCTCCTCGCCACAATCCACCAGGGCCTTTTCGTGGGTGATGGATTTCGGCACCTTGGCCGAGAACACGAAATCATCGGGAGTCCTGGCGCGCCAGCCGTCCACCATGGCCGCGCGTGGGGCCCGGTAGAAGGTGGAGTCGATCTCCACGGTGCCGAAGTGTTCGGCATAGTGCGCAAGGTAGCCCCCCGCCGGGGTGCCCGGGGGATAGAAGGGGCCCACCCAGTCGTCGGAAGACCAGCTGGACGTGCCGACGAATACGTTTTCGGGAAAGTCGCTCGCAGCGCCCATGCTCACGCCCCCACCGGGGGTTCCCACAGCTCGATGCGGTTGCCGTCCGGGTCCCGGATCCACGCGAACTTGCCGTACTCGAGGTCCGCGCGCTTGATATCGAGGTGCCGCTCGTGCCACTTATAGAGTTTCTCGGGGTCACTCGACTTGAAGAATACTCCGCCGATCCCGTTCACCCGCTTCATGGTGGCCCTCCCGGGTTGCCTTGAAATGGAGAACGCCCCGGGCGCGGGCCCGGGGCGCTTCCGATTGAAGCACTTCGCTTGAGTCGAATGGCGGCTAGAACCGAACGACGTTCGCCGCCTGCCTCCCCCGCAAGTCTTCCACCAAATCGAATTCAACCCGCTCGCCCGTTCGGAGCGTCTTGAACCCGTCTTCCTGTATTGCCGAGAAGTGAACGAACACTTCGTCCGGCGCGCCCTCGGGCGTGATGAAACCGTAGCCCCTGGACTCGCTAAACCACTTTACGGACCCAGTCGTCCTCAACACGGCGCCTCCTCTGGTAGGGGACTCCATTCCAGGAAGGTCCAGTCTTGGGGCTCCTCCGATTCGGAGCATGCATGCATCGGCCGGGAATCGGAGGGACCACCAGGGCGGATCTCCCTCACCTCGGCATGTCGCCAGCCGGCGAAACTCCATGGGAACTTCGCCGGGCCGGGACACGCAGCCCGCACGGGTACGGATCCACGCCTGGGGCGCGAGTCCGGGCTCGGGCGGAAAGATCCTGAATTTACTGCAAGCGACTAGCGCTTACGAGCCTGGTAGCAATCTCTGCAATAGACGGGCTTTCCGGCTGTAGGGTTGAAGGGCACCTGGGTCTCGGCGCCGCACGAAGAGCAGGTCGCGGTGAACATCTCGCGATTGCCGCCTCCGGCACCGCCTCCGAAACCACCACCGCCGCCTCCGCCACCTCCGCCACCTCCGGTCTTCTTGTTCTCGCGGCAGTTCTTGCAACGGGTCGGAGCGTGCTCGAATCCCTTCTGACGGTAGAATTCCTGCTCCCCGGCAGTGAAGGTAAATTCGTTGCCGCAATCTCTGCACTTGATCTGCTTGTCCTGGAGTTCCATTCGAGACCTTCCCGGGGAGTTAAGAAACAAAAAAAGCCCCGTGGCGAATTACACCACTAGGGCCGGGGCATTGCCGGCATTCCTTCAGCCGGCAAAGTATTCGAAGCGAAAGAGTTTGTGCAAAATTACCAACCCGTACAAGTCGGTTTAGAACGCTCGGGTCTCGGAAGGAATCCATTCGAACCTGATCCCACTATCGAACTAGAATAGCAAGGAATAGTGTAGATTGTCAAGTTTTCCGGGAGGCCTCCCGGGCCGAAGCGTAGGCGGCCAGGCCCGCCTGGAGGACTGCCATGGCCTTTCCAAGCTCTTTCAATTCAAGCACATACGCGATGCGGATCTCGGTGTTGCCCCGTCCAGCCGTGGCGTAGAAGCCGTCGGCGGGGGCCACCATCACGGTGGCGCCCTCCAGGCTGAACTCCTCGAGCAGGAAGATGGCGAAGCTCTCGGCCGAGTCCACGGGCAGCTCCGCGCAGAGATAGAAAGCGCCCTGCGGCCTTCGGCACACCGCGCCGGGGATGCGCGAGACGGCCTCGAACACCAGGTCGCGCCGCCGGCGGTACTCGTCGCGGACCCGCTCCATGTACGCGGCCGGGACGTCGGGCAGCGCGGCCGCGGCGTGCTGCTCCACGCTGGGGGCGCACAGGCGGGCCTGTCCGATCTTCAGAGCGGCCTTCCAGATGTCGGTGTTGCGCGTGATCATGGCCCCCACTCGCGCCCCGCACATGGAGAGCCGCTTGGAAACGCTGTCCACCACCACCGTCTGCTGTTCCAGTCCCGGCAGGGACAGGGCGCTGCGGGCGGGCGTCGGACCCTCGTACACGAACTCGCGATACGCTTCGTCCGAGATGATGAAGAGGTTTCGCGAGCGCGCGATGTCTCCCAGCATTTCCCACTCGTCGTCCGAGAACACGTAGCCGGTGGGGTTGTTGGGGGAGCACACCAGGATCCCGCGGGTGCGCCGCGTGATGCGCTCCTCGATTTCGGCGCGCGGCGGCAGCTTGTAGCCGTCCTCGCAGCGGGTCAGCACCGGGACCAGGCGCACACCCGCCATGACCGCGAAGCCGTTGTAGTTGGTGTAGAAGGGCTCGAACACCAGGATTTCATCGCCCGGATTGAACAGCGTGAGGAAGGTCATCAACAGCGCTTCGCTGCCGCCGGTGGTGACAAAGATGTTTTCGGGAGCCAGCTCGAACCCCAGTTTCGAGTAGTAGCACCGAAAGCCCTCGACCATCTCCACGTTGCCCTGGGAGGGCCCGTAGGGAACATAGCGTCCGGGATAGGAGCGCAGGCGCTCCATGACGATCTCCGGCGCTTCAATATCGGGCTGGCCTATATTAAGATGCAGGACCTGCACGCCCCGCCCCCGCGCGCGATCGGCATGATGGGCCAGGCGCCGGATCGGGGAGGCCGGCATGACCCGGCTGCGTTCGGAGAGCGGTGGAATGGTCACGCCCTCAAGTTTATCGAGGTACAGGTCTTGGGTCAATCGCGTCCCGCGCCCCCGGAGGATCCATGAATTCGCCCGTTTCCCGCTTCACCATCCGAACCCTTCGCTCGGAGGACATGGATGCGTGCCACGCGATCCACGAGGGCAGCCAGGCCGTGGATGGGCCGTCCATCCAGACCACGCCCGAGGAGATGATCTCCGGAATGGACCATCCCAGGTTCGGCCGGGACACCTCGTGGGTGGCCGAGATGGACGGCAGGGTGGTCGCCTACCTGGAAAACTTCATCAACATCTCCGATCCGGCCGACAGCCGGTTCGTGTTCGACCTGCTGGTGCACCCCGAGTGCCGGCGGTGCGGCATCGGGACCGTCCTCTGGAACAAGGGACTGGAGGCCTGCCGGAGCAAGGGATTCCAGTGGTACGGAACCTCGGCCTATTCCACGTCCACCTCCGGCATCCATTTCCTGGAAAAGAAGGGCGCCTGGTACGACATCAGCATGTGGAAGATGCACATGCCGCGGGAGGACTTCCGACCCGGCCCACGCGAGCACGCGGCCACCATCCGCCATTTCCAGGACGACTCCGACTACGCACTGATCGCCAGGATGTGGAACGAGACGTTCTTCGAGCACTGGGGCTTCTCGACTTCGGTGGAAGCGGACACGCGCCACCTGGGCAAGGGCCCGTTCTGGAACCCGGAGATCGTATTGTTCGCGGAAATGAACGGCCAGGCTATGGGCATGTGCCGCAACGAAATCAGCCCGGAGAACGAGGGCTGGATCGAAGTGCTGGGGGTGAAGCCCGAGGCGCGCGGCACCGGCCTGGGCCGATTCCTGCTCGACCGCAGCATCGAGCGCATGGTGGAACGCGGCGCCACCTCCCTGTCGCTCAACGTGATGGCCAACAACGAGGGAGCGCTGCAGCTCTACCGGAGCAGCGGCTTCGAGCCGCAATTGGAGAAGCGGATCTACCGGCTGGATTGCCGGCTGGGGTGAATGGCGGTCGCCGGCGCGAGTGAACCCGGGGCTTCGGGGAGTCCGCGATGGCGCCGGTTCAGTCCGGGCGCGGCCATGAAGAAGGGGCGCGGATCTTGGATCCGCGCCCCTTCTTCATGGGTCCAAGGAGAGCCGGACTTAGTGCGGCACCACCACGGCCCCGACGGCCGCGGCGTTGATCACGTCGGTCCGCGCCGAAAGCGGGCTGCGCCTGCTGGCGGCCCAGTCGATCAGCTTCATGGTTTCCAGGAAGCGCGTGCCTTTGGTGGGAGCGCCCAGCACCACCGAAACCAGCGGATGGCCCGCGGCGCGCACGCACGTCGCGAAGCAGTAGCCGGCCTCGTTGATGAAGCCGGTCTTGCCGGTCATCACTTCGTAGTTTCCGTACAGCAGCCGGTCGGTGTTGTGGATTTCATGCATGCCCCGGCTGGTGCGGAACTGGTATTCGGGCGTGGAGGTGATGGAGGCGACCATCGGGTTGTGCCAGGCCGCCGAAAGCAGCCGTGCGTAGTCGTGGGCCGTGGAGACGTTTTCGGGGTCGAGCCCGGTTTCCTCCACGAAATGCGTGCCGGTAAGCCCCATGGCCCGGGCCTTCACGTTCATCATTTCTACGAACCGCTCGTGCGGCAGCCCGCTGGAACGGACCAGCGCACGGGTGGCGGCGTTGTCGGAGACCATGAGAGACAGCTGGAACAGGTCGCGCTTCTTCAGGCGTTCCCCGGAGCGCAGGCGGGTGTGGCTGGCCTGGTAGATGTCGGGGCGGGTCATGGTGACCACGCTGTCCCACGCCGGGCCGGTGTCGAGCAGAACCAGGGCGGTCATCACCTTGGTCAGGCTGGCGATGGGCATCCGCTGGTCCTCGTTCTTGCAGAACAGGACGCGGTTGCTGTCGGGATCCATGACGATGGCCGCGCGGGATCGCAGGCGGGGCTCGCCGTTGGCGCCGTAGCCCATGAACGCGAGCTCGCGGACCATTCTTCCGCGGCGGCCGTGCCGGCCGTGGCGGCGCGTGGAAGCGGCGGACGCGTGCGCCGAGGTCCGGTGGTGACGCCGGACGGTGGCGTGCGAGTGCCCGCGGGACTTGTGCGTGGACTTGGAGTGCGAATGACGGCGGGCCGAGGCAGTCCCAAAGGTGAGGAACGCCCCCAGTAGAACCAGAAGTGCCCACCCGGCCGCGCGTCGAATCCTTCGACCAGTACGGTCCATGAAAGCTCCTCCATCATGGAAGGGTGTATGTCCGCTGCAACATCCATGTTGCGCGTCTTGCGGGGTCAACTCATGCAAGAATAGCACCCACTTGCCGTTCCGGGCAAGCGGTTCGCCCGGGAAAAGTCCGTGGCCCCCCGGGTCCGGGCCGATTGACCCGCCGGGGCTGCCCCGCCTAGAATAGCAGGCTATGCACACATACCTGAAAACCCGCCCAAACCTGCCTATCGTTCTTATCGGCCTGGCCGCTGTTTTCTTCAGCTTTGGCTGCGCCGGCTCCCGGATCGCCCGTGCCGACAAGATCCTGATTCTTCACACCAACGACGTTCACAGCCACCAGGACGCCTTCGACGACTTCAACCGCGGCCAGCACCATCCCGGCACCGGAGGCGCTCCGCGACGGGCGGCCATGATCTCGCAGCTGCGGGCGGAAGGGGCCCCGACCCTCTTGTTGGATGCCGGGGATGTGTTCCAGGGAACGGCCTTTTTCAACTTCTACCAGGGCCGCCTGGACTACCAGGTGATGGCCATGATGAAATACGACGTCGGGGTGCTGGGCAACCACGACCTGGACGCAGGCTATGCGCACCAGCAGGAACTGGTCCCGCTCACCGGCTGCCCGGTCCTGTCGGCCAACGTCGAGGTTCCCTCGGGTTCCGACCCTGGAAAGATGAAGCTGCTGTGCCCGCCTGACACCATGATGGAAGTGGGGGGCCACAAGATCGGCATTTTCGGGCTGACCACCGAAGACCTGGTGGGCATCACCGACAAGCGCAAGAACCCCGGCCTCGCGGTGCTCCGGGCCGAGCCGGTGGCCACCGAGGAAGTGAAGAAGCTGCGCGCGGCCGGCGCGGAACTGGTGATCGCGCTGACCCATATCGGCCTGCGCGAGGATTCCAGCCTGGCCATGCACGTGCCCGGGATCGACCTGATCGTGGGGGGGCACAGCCACACCTTCCTGAATCGCCTGGCCATGGTCCAGCACGCCGACGCGACCAACGGCTGGGGGGGGACGGCGATCGTCCAGACCGGCCGCTACGGAGTGAACCTGGGCCGGATCGACATGGACTTCGACGGCGCCAAGCCCGTCAAGCTGGAGTACAAGCTCCTGCCGGTGGACGAGACGGGCCCCGGGGATCCGGTCGTGGCCGCGTTCCTCCAGCCCTACAAGGCCCACGTGGATTCGGTGATGGGGGAAGTGATCGGAACGGCGACGGGGGACTTTTCCCAGAGCGAATCCGGGCGCTCCGAGACGGCCATCGGCAACCTGGTCGCGGACGCGCTGCGGGAGGCCACCAGAGCCGACGTAGGCCTTGAAAACTGGGGCGGGATCCGCGCCTCGCTCGCCAAGGGCCCGGTGAAGCTCCTGGACGTGTACTCCATGCTGCCCTTCGACAACGAGGTAGGCAGCGCCGAGTATTCGGCAGAGCAGGTGAAGGATCTGTTCGACTACATCGCCCGGACCAACCTGTCCCGCGGTCGGGGCCAGATCTCCGGCGCATCCTTCGTGGAGACTCCCGCGGGGGCGGACAGCATCCTGGTCGGCGGCAAGCCGCTGGATCCGGCGCGCACCTATACCGTGGGCAGCACCGACTTCCTGCTGAACGGTGGAGACGGATTTTCCACCCTGCCCAAGGGCGCGAACCGCAAGGTGACCGGACTCATCCTGCGGGATGCCATGGTGAAGTACATTCGTTCCAGGGGAACCATCGAGCCGACCCTCGACGGCCGGCTCCGCATCCGCCATTAGGCGTTCCGGACCTCACGGGCTCCCCGTCCCTGGGCGTACACCCTGGACTGTCCCGTACGGTCCGGATAGGCCTTCCAAGGGCTCCTTTCCCCCAATCGGGGAAGGGAGCCCTTCTTCATGCAAACCCCTATCCTGTTGTTTTTCAAAAGAATACGGGCTCAGCACCCGCTGGCCCGACCCGCTCGGAAAGCGGGCTTCCGCCGGTGGCACACCCGTTGCGATTAAGAGGCTCCAGCGGCCCTGACCAGACCGCAGAAAATGCCCGGGACGGACGATAACTCTCTGGATCCTCCGTGGTGGACGGCGCCCGAGATGCAGACCCCGGAATCAACCAGCGAAATGACACGGAGGCCACCATGAAACGCATCCCGATTCTTCTAAGTGCAGCGCTCGCCGCATGCGCCCTGGCCGGCTGCAACAGTTCCGGCTCCCTGGGATCCACCGATCCCAACAAGGCCGTGCCCGCCGAGCTCCAGTCCCCCATCCTGAACGACGAAAGTGGCAATCCGGACGCCGCCGGAATGTTCGCCGCCGACGAGGCGGGCCTCGATGCCGGGGAACTTCTCTCGGCCGGCAACAGCAAGGCCGAAGCCGCGCTCCCGGATTCCGTGCGCCTGCGGTGGCACCGCGAGCGCACCAGCTTCATCGACAACCTGAGCCGCTCGGGAACCGCCGACAGCGTGTACGTGATTTCGGACCGCACCCTGCAGGGCAACCTCATCGGCAAGCTGAAGCAACCCCATCACCCCGACTCGACCTTGTACATCAAGCCGTTCGGAGTGAAGTGGAGCCGCACCGCGATCTTCAAAAAGATCGGCGTTCCGACGCCGGATGGCGAAGAGGGCACGCTGTGGGTGCTGCAGTCCCTGACGCTTTCGCATTCCACGCAGACCATCCCAAACCTGCCCACGCCGAACATCCTTTCGGTCACGGTCAGCGGAAGGGATTCCACCGGCGCGCCGGTCTCGGTCACGTTCACCGATCCGGCCGCGATGTACGACCCGCGAAGCCTGCCCTTGTTCCAGCTCGGGGATTCGATCCAGGTCAAGGTGCAGACCGACGGAAACGACGCTTCGCAGCGGGCATTCTTCCACTTCGACATGGACGGCTCGGACCACAACCGATGCTTCCGCCGCCCGCTGGCCTACAACTCCGGGGACGGGGCGTTCGAGGGCGCCTTCAAGGTGCGAGAGGGCTTCGGCGGCCACCACCGGGGAAACCTGCGCCCCCGCTCGGCCGTGTGGGTGGATGTGCTGACCCAACCGACCCTGTACGACACCGATCCGAACATCTACGCCGCGACCGGATGGGGCGTTCCCTACCGCCTCCTCCGTCACCACCCGATGCACATGGCAGCGGCCGGCAACTAACAACGGTTTCTTTCGGCAGGGCCGGGCGCTCGAAGAGAGGGGCCCGGCCCCACGGGGCACAGCCCGCCGACCCGGGCGGGAGCGGTGCGAAATCCACGACTACGGAGGTTTGACTTCATGAAACGATTGAACCTGACACTTCTCGCCCTGGCGGTGAGCCTGGCGCTGGCCGGATGCAACTCAAGCAACAGCCTGCTGGGGGGCGGCAACAACAACGGCGGCGACGCGCTCAATCAAGCCAAGACCCAGGTCGCCACGCTGGTGGCCGCTGACGAATCGGCCGACCCCAACGCCTACGGCCTCTACGACGATGCCGAGCAGGAAATGGCCCCCAGCCTGACGGGCCACGCCTGGTTCCAGTCGGCATCCAAGGACTCGGCCCGGCCGTGCTGGTTCCGGCATCTCTCCAGGACCTCGCGTACCGTCACCGCGGTGGGGGACACGCTGGTCCAGACCGTGACGCTCACCCGTTCGAACTCCGGTGAGTTCGTGGTCGGACTGTGCGGCGGCGGGCATGGCGGCGGCCACAAGGGCCCCGGAGAAGGGGATTCGGTCCTGTTCCGCAAGGGCTTCAAGACCACCTGGACCCGCGTGGCGCAGTTGGAAAAGGTCCCCGCGGACACGTCCGGCCACGAGCAGGGCGACCATCGCGTGGGCGAACACGGCAACACCGGCGACAACGAAGAGGGCAGCCACTGGCGCCTGAAGCTGGTCTCGCTGGCTTCCAGCGTCCAGGACTCCCCGAGCGTGAGCTCGCCGCGAATCGTCAAGGTGACGGTCTCGGGCCAGGACTCCAGCGGGGCGCCGGTCAGCCGCGACTTCACCGACCCCACGGAACTGTTTGACCCGTCCCTGCTGCCGCGGTTTGCCAAGGACTCTCCGGTCATGGTGAGCGTCCAGACCGACGATGCCGCTTCCCAGGTCTGCTTCATCCACTTCGACCAGGACAACGGTTTCCGTGGCCATGGCGGCCGGCGACCGCTGGCCTACAACCCGGCGAACAACGCGTTCGAAGGCACGTTTGACGTGAAGGGCGGCTCCGGCGAGGGCCACTTCCGCGGCAAGCGCGTGCGCCAGGGAATCTGGGTGGACGTGCTGACCAAGACCAGCATCTCCAGCCCGGATGCACCGTACGCTGCGGCCGGCTGGGGGATTCCCTACCGCCTCGACGGCCCGGGACACGGGTTCGCGAACCACTAGGCGCGCGCCGGAGAGAATGCTTCGGAGCGTGACGCAGGCCCAAGCCAGGAACCCCCGGACGGAGCTCTTCCGTCCGGGGGTTCTCGTTTCCGGCACATCCGCTACAATGGGCCGGTGAAACTTCCTTCCTTCCCGCCCCGCTGGTCCGCGCAAGTCCTGGCGGCGCTGCTCCTCCTGTGCGCCTCCCAGGGGGGCTGCGGAGGCGCGCGCAACACCCACCGCGTAGGCTGGGAACCCTTTCGCCCCGGCCTGGACTTTGCGGAAGTCACGCTTCCGGGGGATCCCACGCAGGAGTCCTCGCGCATCCAGGTGCTCCGGGTGGATCCGCGCCTGTTCGAGATCCGGCTGCTTTCGGCATCCGCCTACCCCGGCCGGCGTGGACGCACGGTGCCGGAGTGGGCCTCGCAAACGGGCGCCCTGGCGGCGATCAACGCCAGCATGTACATGACCGACGGGATCACCAGCGTGGCGCTCATGCGGAGCGGGGGGCACGTGAATAACCCGTCCCTGGGCCGCGGAATGGCGGTCCTGCTCGCGGACCCGGTGGATTCGACGATGCCGGGAGCGAGGATGGTCGAGATGGACGATCCGGCCTTTGAAGCGCTGCTCCCGCGATATCGAACGGCCGTCCAGGACCTTCGCATCATCGCCTCCCGTCCGCGGCCCCATGTGGTCTGGAAGGGCTCGCCCCAGAAGTGGAGCCAGGCCGCCCTTGGCGAGGACGACCAGGGGCGCATCCTGCTGGTGTTCAGCCGCTCTCCCCACAACCCGTCCGACCTGGGGCGCGGCCTGCTGGAGCTGCCGCTGGGAATCCGGGTGCTCGCGCATGCCGAGGGCAGCGACGAGGCCTCGCTGGCGATCCGCGTCAGTTCCCTTCGCAAGACCTGGAGCGGCGGGCAGTCGTCTGAAGTGGGCGCCGATCAGGAAGCCCAGGCGGTGCCCAACGTGATCGCCGTTTTTCCCCGCAAGTAGTGGCGGAGTGGGCGCTCATGCCCACACCCACTCCGCCGGCGCGGACGTGCCTCCGCGCGATCCATCCATCGCCCACGCCAGGAGCTTGGACGAATTGTGCCGCGGGACGATCCGGCCGGTCCCTTCGCCGAGCAGGAAGAAATTGCGGACCGGCCGGACTGGGCTCCCGAGAGGAAGCGGTCCCACGGGGAAGATGGAGGACCCGCCCCCGGCAGCCCCCCTCGGCATCGGTGCCCCCCCTTTGGCCCCGCGCCGAATACTCTTGCCAGAGACAGGTCCTTCCAAGTTCTTGAAGGACGTCATCTCACAGGGCAAGGGCCGTGCCGGATCTTGCGGGGAACGTTGCGCGGCGCGCATGTGCAAGCCGGGAATCGCGATGGGCGATACCGGAGCGTGGATGTGGAGTGGTGGAAGGTCGCTGCGAACCTGCGGGCGCGTCGAAGTTCGACAGACGATTCAGGGCGAGGGGGGAAGTTGTGCGGCTCGCGCTTCCAGGATCTCTCGCACCCGGCGACACAGTTCGTCCGGGCCGAACGGTTTTTGAAGGAAATTGGTGCCCTGCTCCAGCGACCGCAGTTGCGCGACCGAGTCGCCCGTGTAACCCGAGATATACAGCACCGGAAGACCCGGCCACCGCACGCGCAATTCGCGGGCGAGCTCCAGTCCGCCGATATCGTGCATGATCACATCGGTGATCAGCAGGTCCATCGGGTCCAGCAGTTCCCGGGCCTTCGACAGGGCCTGCCTGCCGCTGTCGGCCGCCAGGACTTCGAAGCCCTGGGTTTCCAGCACTTCATGGATGAGCGCGCGCAGCGGAGTTTCGTCCTCCGCGAGCAGGATGCGCCCTTCCGTCTTGCCCCGGGCCCCGGCAGGGACGGAGCGCTCCGGCGCGGGCGGATCGGACGCCGGCGACTCCACGCGCGGGAAATACAGCCGGAACGAAGTGCCGCGCCCGAGCGAACTCGTGACTTCGATGGACCCGCCGCTCTGGTGCACCATTCCATGTACCATGGACAGCCCCAGCCCGGTGCCCTGGCCGGGTCCCTTGGTGGTGTAGAAGGGCTCGAAGATCCTGGCCCGGGTGGCCTCGTCCATGCCGGCGCCGGTGTCGGAGATCGTGAGCGTCACGTAGGTCCCCGTTGCCAGCCCTTCCAGGCGCGCCGAGCGGGCCGCGTCCACCTCCATGTTGCCGGTGGTCAGGGTCAACGATCCGCCCGAGGCCATTGCATCGCGCGCGTTCACCGCGAGGTTCATCAGGGCCTGTTCCACCTGGGCGGGATCCACCCGCACCCGGCCCAGCTGCTGGCGCAGGTCCAGCACCAGCTCCACGTCATCGCCGATCACCCGGCGGAGCAGGTCGGCCATCCGGGTCACCAGCGCATTCAGGTCCACCACCTGGCTCTCGATCACCTGCCGCCGACTGAAAGCCAGCAGCTGTTTGGTGAGCGCGGCGCCGCGTTCGGCGGCCCGGCGGATCTCGGTCACCTCGCGGCGCTGGCTGTTGGATTCCGGAAGGCGCATCAGGAGCAGATCGCTGTAGCCGATCACCGCGGTGAGCAGGTTGTTGAAGTCGTGCGCCACGCCGCCCGCGAGTCGCCCGACCGCTTCCATCTTCTGGGCCTGCAGGAAGTCCGCCTCCAGGCGCTTGCGGTCGGTGATGTCCAGGAACGACCACACCCTACCCACCACCTCGCCGTCCAGCCATTGCGGCAGGGACCAGCGCTCAAACGTGCGACCATCCGAGAAGTTCAGGAAGTCGTGGCTGTCGAGCTCCGGATTCTGGTAGAGGTGCATGACCTTGCCCATGAACTGGTCGGGATCCCGAAGCTGGCTGATGGCGTAGGGCAGCAACTTTTCATCATCCCCCTCGGCGATCACCGCGGGATCCATGCGCCACATTTCGATGAAGCGCTTGTTGCACTCCACCACCTTGCCGGCGCGATCGATGACCAGGATGCCGTTGACGGTGGAATCCAGCGTGGCGCGCAGCAGGGAACTGGACCTGCGGAGCAGGGATTCCATGCGGCCGGGATCGAGCACCTGGAGCAGGGCGGGGTCCGCCAGGATCACGTCCCAGGAGCGCAGCGGGAGTTCCTGCCGAAAGTCCGGAATCGTATCCACCCGCACGACGTCGGCCTGGGAGGCCTCCAGGGGCAGGGGGCTCGTGAATGTGGGTCCGGCCAGGATCAGGACCTGGAGGCGCTGCGCCTCGGGCTCCATGCGTCCTCCAGGTTCGGGGCCTTCCACTTCAGATGCCTTCCAGGTTCAGGAAAGCCTCCGGAAGATACGCCAGCAGGTCCGAGGCCAGCAAGGACTCCCGCCCGGTTTCACCCACGGCAAGATCGCCTGCAAGCCCATGAAGGTAGGCGGCCAGGGACGCGGCATCGAAGGCGTCCATGCCGCGGCCCAGCAAGGAAGCGATCATGCCGGTCAACACATCGCCCACGCCCCCGGTGGCCATGCCGGCGTTGCCGGTCGGGTTAAGTCGCGCGCGACCATCGGGCGAGGCGATCACGGTGGGAGATCCTTTCAGGACCACCACGGCATTCCAGCGCTGCGCGCATTCGAGCGGCAGGCTGAGTCGGCGCGATTCCACCTCCGGCCGGCTCAGCCCGGCCAGTCGCGCCAATTCCCCGGCGTGCGGCGTCAGCACCGCCGGGGCCCGGCGCGGTTTCAGTTCATCGGTGCGGCCCTCGAAGGCGTTCAGCCCGTCGGCGTCCAGCACCACCGGCGCCGTGGATCCGGCGACCAGGGCGCGGGCCAGCTCGCCCGCATCCGGAGAGCGCGACAGCCCCGGCCCCAGCGCCAGCGCATCGGCGGTCTTGAGCTGGACCAGGATCGCCCCCGCGGCGGCGGCGGTGTGGGTGCGCCCGGGCGACTCCTCGCACAGGAGGGCGGTGGCTTCCAGCAAGAGCGGCGCCAGCGGATCGTAAAGGCTGCGGGGCACGCACACCGTGGCCAGCCCGGAGCCCGTCCGGAGCGCCGCGCGCGCGGCGAGGGCGGGAGCGCCCAGCATTCCCGCCGATCCGCCCACGATCAGGATCCGCCCCATGTCACCCTTGTGGGCGTCCTCGGGACGGTGGGGCAGCAGGGACTGCGCGCCCCTCGGAGTGAGCACTTCAAAGGCGTGGGCGCCTTCCGGCAGCGCCTCCTCCGGAATGCCGATGTCCACCACGTCGAGCTGGCCACAGTGAGCGCGGCCCGGGTGGAGCAGGTGGCCGAACTTGGGGTAGGCGAACGAGACCGTGAGCGCGGCCCGCACCGCTTCCGGCTGGGCCTCCCCGGTGGTGGCGTCCACCCCGGTAGGCAGGTCGACGGCGATCACTGGCTTTCCGGAGAGGTTCAGGGCTTCGCACGCGGCGTTCAGCAGCGGATCCAGCGGGCCGCGGGCGCCTGTTCCCAGCAAGGCGTCCACCAGCAGGTCGAACCCGGCGATGCGGTCCTGGCGGCCGGCCATGGAGGTGGGGTTGTCCACTTCGAACCGTGGAATCGCGGGATTGGCCAGCCGCGTCCACTGGGTGCGGGCGGGGCCCTTGAGATCCCTGGCCTTCCCGAGCAGCAGCACCGTGACCTTGCAGCCGGCCTTGCGCAGGTGGCGCGCGGCCACCATGCCGTCGCCGCCGTTGTTCCCCTTCCCGCACATCACCAGCACCGATGTGCCGCGCTCGGGGGCGAATCTATCCAGCAGCGACTCGGCGAGCCCCTGGCCGGCGCACTCCATCAGTTCCAGCACCGGCATTCCGAGCTTCTCGGTGGTGTAGCGGTCCGCCTCCCGCATCTGGGCGGCGGTCAGGACCCAGCGGCGGCCGCTCATGGGTCGATCAGCGCCACCATCGCGACGGCGTAGCGATGGGTGTGGGAGAGGCTCAATTCCACGCGGGCTCCGCGCGCGAGTTTCAATGCGAGGCCGTGCAGGCGAAGTGTGGGCCGGCCGCGTTCGTCCCGGAGCACCTCCACGTCGGTCCACTTGGGAGGCGTGTCCACAAAGTGCAGCGCCTTGCCCACCGCCTCCTTGGCCGCGAACCGCGCAGCCCACGAGGCGGCGCTCGCCTTGGTGCGGCAATAGGCCGCCTCTTCAGGAGTGAAGACGCGCTCGATGAAGCGCTCCCCGTGCCGCCGGAGCGCATGGGCGATCCGCTCGATCTCCACGATGTCCACGCCCACGCGAAGGTCCCTCATCGGCCCGGCTCCTCGCCGTTGAGACGGTCCACAATCGCCACCAGGTCGCGCACGCTGGAAAGTTCGTAGTCCGCGCCGGAGTTCACGGTTCCGAAGGTGTCGCCGTAGCGCGCGAAGGCGGTGCGCATGCCGATCCCCTTGGCGCCCACCACGTCGCGCTCGGCCCAGTCGCCCACCATGATGGCTTCCCCGGGCGAGACGTCGAGCAACTCCAGCGCCTTCTTGAACGGCTCGGGGGCGGGCTTGCGCTTGCGGGTGTCTTCCAGCGTCACCACGGCGTCGAAAACGTGCTGCAATTGCAGATACGTGATGCGCAGCCACGCCTGCAGGCGGGGGGCGTCCGAGACCACCGCCAGCTTGAGCCCGCGCTTGGCCAGTTCCACCAGGGTCTGGTGGGTGTGGGGATAGACTACCAGCGCGGATTCCCGCGTGCGCCGGTACCCCACCACCGCCGCGGCCAGCAGCTTGGGCTCGATGCGGCCGAGCTCGCTCTGTAGAAACTCGTCGAAGACGTTCTGGTACTCGATGCCCTCGAGCTTGTAGATCTCGTAGATTTTGCGATGGGCTTCGTCGCGCGGCATGTCCAGCCCGGCGTCGATCATGGCATCCACGGCGCCCTTGACCCCGAGGTCCTTCATTTTCATGAAGTCCATCAGGGTGTTGTCCAGGTCGAACACGATTGCGCGAATCATGGGAAAGGGAACCGCCTTATGTGACGGCGGCCAGTCCCGGAAAGAGACTGGCCGCGCGAGAATGGTGGGTCGAGTTCGGGCGTCCCGTTACTTCGTGGACGTGGTGATGTTCCGCCCCATGCTGATCTCGCCGTTGTCGATCCGGAGATTGAAACCACAACTGGGATTGGTGCACACCCACGCTTTGTAGGTGATGGGGGCGCCGTCGCGCCCGTAGTCGGACATCGGAACCAGCGTGCCGTTGTTGCACTTGCGGCAATCGGGGAACTTCAGCTCCATGACACCCCTCCTCCCGTGCGGGAAAGACGCGTAAACCCGCGTGTACGGATGATCCTGAACCCGGGGCGGGAGGGTGTCAAGACCGCGGGGCGGGCTGTGGACCGGAGGATGGGGCGGAGCTCTCGGAACCCGGGTTGTCCCCTGAGGGATGCGTCGGGATCCGCCCGCCTTGGAGCAGCAGGATCCGATTCCCGATCGCCTCGGCCTCCCGCAGGCTGTGGGTGACGTAAACGGTGATGCAGGTAAGCGCTCCAAGTACTTCCCCAAGCTCGCCCAGGACTTCCCCCCGGGTCCGTGCGTCCAGCGCCGACAGCGGCTCATCCAAGAGCAGCAACCGCGGCTCCATTACAAGCGCCCGGGCCAGGGCCACCCGCTGCTGTTGTCCGCCGGAGAGCTCGGAGGGACGCCGCCGGGCGAAGGAGTCCAGGCCGAACCGGGTCAGCGCGGCGTCCGCCCGATCCCGCACGTCCGGCCCTCTCAGGCTCTGCGCCCGCAGCCCAAAGGCGACGTTCTCGTACACATCGAGGTGTGGAAACAGGGCGTAATCTTGAGGAACGTAACCGATCGAGCGGCGGTTGGCCGGGACCCGGGCGCCGGTCGCGGCGTCGAAATAGATCTCTTCGCCCAGGGCGATACGCCCCCGGTCCGGGTCCAGGAGGCCCGCGAGCAGGCGCAGCGTGGCGGTCTTGCCCGAACCGCTCTCTCCCATCAGCGCCAGGGTCTCTCCGGGGGCGGCCTCGAGGGCCAGGTCGAGGCTGAAGTCGCCCAGCTTCCTATGAAGTTCGGCGCGGAGCATCGCCCGACCTCCACAGGAATCCGGCGTGCAGATGGCGCAGGCTCAGGAGCAGCGCCACCGAGATCGACACCAGCACGATCGCCAGCACCACCGCCCCGTCCAGGTCGGACTCCAGCGCCATGTACACCGCCAGCGGCATGGTCTGGGTGCGACCGCTCATGTTGCCTGCGAACGTGATGGTGGCCCCGAATTCCCCCAGCGCGCGGGCGCAGCTCATGGTGGCACCGGCCATCAGCGAAGGCAGGCTCAGCGGCAGCATCACCCGGAAAAACGAATACGGCTCCGAGGCGCGCAGCGTGGACGCGATGTCGAGATAGCGCCGGTCCACCGAGGCGAAGCCCGCCGCCGCCGGCGAGATGAAGAACGGCGCCGCCATGAACACCTGCGCCACGATCACCCCCAGCGTGGTGAAGGGCAGGTGCAGCCCGAGGGCGTCCAATTGCCGGCCCAAAAGCCCCGCGCGGCCGAACGCCAGCAGCAGCGCGAACCCGGCCACGGTGGGCGGAAGCACCATCGGCAGCTCGACCAGCACCTCCACCACCCGCTTGCCCGGGAAGCTGCGGGTGGCCAGCAGGTAGGCCAGCGGCAGCCCCAGCGCGCACACGATCAGGGTGGAGAGGAGCGCGGTCTCCAGGCTCAGGCGAAGGGCCGCGGCAACCACCGGATCCGAGAGTTTGGCCAGCAGCGTTTCCGGCCGGACCTTCAAGAACAGCGCCGCCAGGGGCAGCGCGAGGAGCGCCACCAGCAGACCCGCGCCAAGGCCGGCGAGCACGCGCAGGGCGACCTCCATTGCCGGGACCCCGGCGGGGGAGCGGGGAACCGAGGCCGGGCTGCTAGTCACCCGCGGTCGCCGCGGGAAGAAAGCCGTGTGCCTGCAGCGCCCGCTGCCATTCAGGCGTCAGCAGCAGGAACAGGAATTCCCGCGCCGCTCCGGCATTGGGAGCGCCCTTCAGCAGGGCCACGGGATAGGTTGCCAGCACGTTGCCGCCCTCCGGAATGGCCAGCACCTTGACCCGTTTCGCCTGGGAGGCGGTCACGTCGGAGCGGTAGACGAATCCGGCGTCGGCTTCGCCGAGCTGCACCTTGGCCACCACCTGCTTCGCACTTTCTTCCTCGGAAACCAGGTTCTTCAGCGCGCGGTCCGCGAAGCCCGAGTCGAAGCCGGCCGTGCTCGAGATGCGTCTCAGCGACTCCCGGCTGTAGGCCCCCAGCGGCACCGCCCGCGCTGCCAGCACCAGCTTGACGCCCTTGCGGGCCAGGTCCTGCAGGCGGTCCAGGCGGGCCGGGTTGCTGCCTGGCATGATCACCACCAGCGAGTTTCGCGCGAACACGCTGGGCACGCCCTCGAGGAGACCGTGGCGTTTCACGTAGCCCATCCAGCGTTCGTCCGCCGCCGCATAGAGATCGGCGGCGGCTCCGTGCTCGATCTGCGTGGCCAGCTGCTGGGATCCTGCGAAGTTGAACACCACCTCCACGCCGGGATGGGAGGATTCGAAATTCCGGCCAAGCTCCTGGAACGCTTCCGAAAGGGATGCGGCCGCAAGCACAGTGAGCGTGGTCTTGCCCCCGGTCGTCGTGGCGGAGCGATCCGGAGCGGGCGCGGCCTGCGCCGCCTGGGTCCACGCCAGGCACACGGCCAGCAGCGCGCACCCGGCGAAGATTCCCTTCATGACGCAGACCTTCCGATCATCACTTCGGTGGACTTGATCACCGCGAACACTTCGGCCCCCACGGCCAGCCCCAGGCGCTCGGCCGACGAGCGCGTGATGATCGACACCAGTTCCTGGTCGCCGATCGCCACGCGCACCTCCGCCATCAGGCCGTCCACGGTGAGCCCGGTCACCCGGCCGCGCAGGCGGTTCCGGGCGCTCAATCCGGAGATGGAATCGAGGGCGGCGGGAGCGAAGGCGACACCCGGGGCGCCCAGGGTGCGTTCGATCAGATCCCGCTGGAAGAGCCATTTTCGGCCCACGCGCGCCGCCGGGAGCCGGCCTTCGCGGGCCATCTTCTGGACCTGCTTCACGTTCAGGTGGAGCAGCCCCGCAACATCCTCGGCGCTCAGGGTCTGCATGGGGTCTCCGTCGGGTTGTTTTTGGGGGTCGAAATGGGGATTCAAGGTGCTTTTAAGTTATCTAAAGTTATTTTGAGGGATATTCGGAGCAGGTTCAAGCCTCGAATCAGGACGGCGCGGAGAGGATCGGGAGGGGCTACCCCGACCGGTGCGGAAGGCGGAGCCGCAGCAGTTCGGCGGACTTCAGGAACCTGGAGCGAACCTGGTCCAGGGGTGTTCCGGTCACCAGGCAGGTGAAGATCGCGAGCGTGAACTGGTGGCCCACCAGCAGCACCCGGGAGCCTTCGGGCCCGGCGGAGAGTTCGTCCAGCAGCGGGGCCACGCGGCGGGCGACGTCCAGCCCGGACTCGCCGCCCGGAGGGCCATGACGAAGCGGGTCGGCGTGCCAGGCGGCGGCGGCTTCGGGCTCGGTGGCCTCCACCTCTTCGTCGAACCGGCCTTCCCACCGGCCGGGATCCATTTCGAGCAAGCGGGGCTCGGCCTGGAATCCGGGGCCGCTGCGAAGGGCTGCCACCGCCTCGGCCGTCTCGCGGGCCCGGAGGAGCGGGCTCACCAGGGCCCGGTCCAAAGGCTCCGAGCGGAGTTGCTCCGCCAGAGCCAGCGCCTGCGCGCGGCCGGTTTCGTTCAGGGGCACGTCGCTGCGACCCTGCCAGCGCCGGACCAGGTTCCATTCGGTCTGGCCGTGGCGGGCCAGGAGCAGGGTGTGGTCAGCGCCCACGGTCAAACTCCCCGGCCACGAAAATTCCCCGATCCCCTATAATCCCCGCGTGTGACTTTTCATTCCATTCCAACGGAGGACCTCCATGACGGATCCGCGTCAAACCAAGCTGGCCGACCTCATCATCAACTACTCCACCAAGATGAAACCGGGCGAGAACATCCTGATCGAAGCCTTCGACACCCGGCATGGCCTGGTGACCGAACTGGTGCGGGCCGCCCATGCCGCCGGCGCGCGGCCCTTCGTTTCGCTGCGATCCACGGAACTGATCGGGGAACTGATCCGC
>JANXVU010000088.1 GCA_025351485.1 Candidatus Eiseniibacteriota bacterium
GAACAGCACCGCTTCGGGCTCCCGCCTGGAATCCAGCGTCTGCACCCTGCCGGCCGGCGTGTCCAATACGTAGACGCGGGCCCCCCGGTCCGCCACGATCCCGCGCGGATCCACGAAGCGCCCGGCGTCAAAGCCGTATCCACCCCGTTCACGCACGAACTGCAGAGATTCATCGAATTCCTGGATGCGGTGGTTGCCCCGGTCCGCCACGAAGAGGTGGCCGAATGCGTCGAAGGAAAGCGCGGACGGGCGCTGGAACTCTCCGGGCGCGCGCCCGGCGCCGCCGAGACGGACCGAGGTTCCAGCTGGAGCTTCCACCGCGGGGGTGTCATGGGGCAGGCACAGGGCGGCTCCGAAAAGGCAGGCCGCCAGCGGAAGAGCGGCCCGGGAGGCTCTCCGGGCCCGGGGCATCAGAAGCTCGCGGACCAGGTCAGCGTGGGCGACGCGTCGGGCTTGAGTTGCAGCGACGGCACGGCCTGCCACAATCCAACCTTTTCATCGTCCCCGTGACGGGGGCGGAGCGCATCCACGGCCGACAGCAGGTGATTGGCCACCACCAGGCCCAGCGCGTAGTTCCCGTTGCGGTTGGCGTTGAGGCCCGATTTCAAGATCACCAGGTACTGAACCCGGCTGTCGTTGTTGTCCCAGCGCCAGGCCGAGTTGCCGGTGTAGCTGTTGTCCTCGACGAACTTCTTGACCAGGCCCACGCGCACCGAGTCGGGCGCCTGGGCGTAGATGTTCTCGGCGGTGAAAAGCACCACGCTGCGGTTGAACTCGTCGCTGGATAGATACGAGCCCACGTCGCGGTCGTAGCCCTCCGCCGTTCCGTGGATGTCCACGCGCGCGTGGATCCTGGCATACAACTCCTGGCTGTCTCTCCGGAGCGCGACCTGCCTTCGAAACGTGATGTAGGAGACGAGCGTGGCCCCCTCCACTCCCGCGAACACGGCGGCCATGCGGCCGTCGCCCAGCTTGTACTGGCCCAGCCCCGGAACGAGCAGCGAGAGCAGCGCGGCCCGTCCGTTGCTGATCCCGGCCCGCGCCTGCGGCGCACCCATCGGCAACAGCAGCGCCAGGGCGAGCAAAAATGCGGCCGCGCGAGCCTTCACCAGGAATGTCTCGTGAATCGGACACCCAGCTTGCCCCCGAACGGATCCAGGTTGAGCTTCATGCGAAAGCCCATGGGCACATCGTGCTCGTAGTTCTTGGCGGTGCGGTAGGCGTCGAAGGCGCTCACGATGTGGTTCAGGAGAACTCCGGAGAGAAGCGTGTTGGCGTGCTTGAGCAACCGGTTGCCGTCCTCGCGGCGCAGCGCGTACTGGCGCTGCTGGTCGCTGGAGCCACCCGAACCGCCCAGGGCGCGACGGAAGTCGCTCCAGCCGTACGCCAGGTCGTCGCGCTTCCCGATGTTTTCATAGTAGTCGTTGGGGCTTTCGGAGATGAGCTGCTCGAGCTCGCTCACGTTGCTCTGCACCGAGTCGGGATTGGCGCCCACGGCCAGCGCGCTGTCGCGGTAGCCTGCAACGCTGAAAGCGCTCCGGGCCATGGTCTCGGAAGAAGCCTGCCGGTCCCTGCCGCCGGAGCGCAGGCTGCGGTAGGCGAACAGCGCGCCGATCTCGGCGCCCAGCATTACGTAGCCCTTCAGCTCCCTTCCCCGGATCTGCGACGAGCCGGGAACCAGGGCGGAGGCGAGCAGGGCGGTCGCGGGAGAAAGGGGCCGGGGCGGGAGCGACTCCACCCCGTGGGTGGTGTCGGAGATGGCGATTCCGCGCTGGAAGAGGGCATCCGGCTGACCCACGCGCATGGCCGCGCCCACCCAGGAGTCCCCGCGAAGCAGCGGACTCGGGCCAGCGCTGGCGCCCGCCCCTTGCGGGGCGGTCAGGACCAGGAAGAGGAACGCCGCGAATGCGGCCAGCATCCTCTGCAAATGGACTCCCTGTCGGGCCGGCCGGGAGGCCGGCGAAATTGGGAGGGTCCAGGACCTCGCACGGTCAGACCCAGGAACCCTCCGCCCGGACGCTAGAACCGCGCCCGCAGACCGAACTTTTTGACCCGCGCCAGGCCGGTGGCCTGCGGCACGGACGCGAAGTCCAACTGGAAATTGCTGATCATGATGCCCAGCCCAAAGGTGGCGGCCTTGATGTCGCCGTCCGGATCGCCGATCCAGCCCACGCGCCCGGCCAGCGTGCCGGCGGCCACCACTTCGGCTCCGGCGTGCCAGATGCCGCGATCACGCTTGTTCACCAACGGCTGCTGCAGGTTTCCCGCGAGCGTCACGCTGTAGCCGTCCTGGAGCGCGAGCTTTCCGTGAACGCCGATGTGCAGGTTGCGCGGCAGCGGATCGGAATTGGCCTGGTCCACGAAGGAAATGCTGGGCCCGAGGTTCTGAAGCGCGGCTCCCGCGCCGATTTCCATGTCGTTCCCGCCGACCTTCAGCGAATCGCGCAGCAGGATGCCGAAATCGGCCGCCACCGAGGAGCCGGAGCCCTTGATGTCGCCGGCCGTTCCCACGCCGGCTTCCTTGAGCGCGTTGCCCGGAGCCAGGTTGACGTACAGGAGTTTCACGCTGAATCCCACCGCCACGTTGTCGTTGACCGCGGTGCCGAAGGACAGCGTGGGCGCCATCTCGTAGCTGGTAAAGGAGTCCACCGGGGTGGTGCTGCCGGTCCCGTTGTCGCTCGTGGTGACCTGGCTCGTGCCGTAGGAGAGGTACACGAAGCTGCCGCCGAAGGTGCCCCAGCTGCTGCTGCGGTGCACGTAGGCCAGGTACAGGTGGAACACGTCGTCCGCCAGATCCGGGACCAGCTTGGCGTAGTTGGTCATCACGGAGGCGTCCTTCTGGAATCCCAGGCCGGCCGGATTCCACCAGGTTGCCGAAGGGTCATCCGCGATCGAAACGAATGCCCGCCCCATGCCGTCCGCCCGGGCGCTCGGTGAAATAAACAAGGACGCGCCGCCCGCGCTCTGCTGGGCCATGGCGGGAACCGCCACGGCCGTAAGAACGACGGACAAGAGACAAATGCGCGCGAACAATCGATGCATGAATGACCTCCCGACTACGTGAAATGCTGTACCGGACCCCTATAGCATGCGGGCCCGGCCAGGACCGAAATATTAAAAGTATGTTATCACAAACAAACCCCGGAATGCTCCCCGAATTCCTGAGAATCCGGAGGGCATTCCGGGGTCCAGGTGCCGCGAGTCAATTCCGCAGGATAACCAACTTCCCAAGGGCCTTGGCCAGCTGGCCAAATACGCTCTTCGCCTCCACTTGGAACAGGTAGGTTCCATTGGAGACCGGTTCGCCCGCCTCATCCCTCAGATCCCAGTGGACCCGATTGGTGCCCGGGGCGACGGATGTATTCAGCGTCCGCACCCGGACGCCGGAAACGGTGTAGACCCTTACCGTAGCCTGCCCTTCGTCCTTGAAGTCGAAGTACAGGTCGGTCTCCCCACTCCGCACCGGGTTCGGGAAGTTGAAGACCTTTTGCACGTCAGGCGATCCGCCGCCGGCTACCGCGAACCGGGCGGTCACCTGGGAGCGGTGGCGTCCCTTGTCAACGGCAGTCGCGAGGTTGCTGGCACCCGAGACCAGCAGGGTGTGGCTGCCGGAATCCAGGGGGGGCAACACGTATCCGGCGGTGCCCTCGGTGTCCGTATCCGCCCGATAGTGAAACGAGGCGCTCAGCGGGATGCGCCGGCCATCGTCCACCACCAGGTACAGGCTGTTGGTAGCCTGCCCGCCAAGGTAGATCCCGTGGGGGCTGTGGGCCGTGATCAGGACCCGCGTCCCCGACTGGATGTTCCCGGCATCCCCCTCGAAATCCACGCGGAGGACCGGGGCGTCGGGGGTGGTGTCGGGGCTTCCAGTCACTGTATTGAAGGCCAGCAGGCCGGCGGCGTCCCCGGCGCCGCCGGAGGCGTACAACCGGATCCGGGTATCCTTTCCACGCCGCGAGGAGGCGGGCAGATAGAAGCTCAGGTCCCCTTCCCCATTACGCAGGGTACCCGTTCCTCGATAAATAGTTCCAGCCGGGACCTCGTACGTACTGTCTTCGAAGCAATCGTAATAATATCCATCATAGTTTAGATCCGCGCTCTTACAATCGGCTCCACCGCTGGCCCGCACCAATTTGATGGTGGGCGGCTCCATCACCTCGATGGAGTCCACGCCGGAGAGCGGGACCAGCTGGCCGGTCGAAAAATCCCTAACCTTGATGTGCGCCGTGACCCGGGTCCCCTGTTCGGCCTCCGCGGGTCCGGTGACTTCCATCGTGTACCTGGGAAGGCCCAGGAACAGCGCCGGGTCCCCCTGCAGCACGTACTTGGAATTGTTCACGGGATCGGCCGAATTGAATTTGCCGGCAAACACCGACACGCCCACCGCGGACCGGATATTCCCGGTATGCAGGTCCATGACGTGTGCCAGCACCGAGTCGCACATCGGCACGCTCTCGTAGGCTATCGCTTCCTGGGTCGCCGAGAGTGACGCCACCGAGCCCCCTCGCGGAAGCTTCAGCACCGACTCCGCGAGTCCGTCCTGGTCGGGCGAGTCCACCTTGCCCACGGTGCAGGAAGCGGTCATGAACCACCCCAGTCGCCGTCCGTTGTGAAGGCTTCCCAGGTCCTGCGTGGAGAAGAGCTTCTCGGTGGCCATGGTCACCGGGTTGCCGTGCCCCACGTACCCCGAGATCAGGGCGCCCTGGTTCAGGCCCTCCAGGAAGTCGTGCTCCGCGCCGGGCTTGTTGCAGGTGTTGCCCGTGGATCCAAAGTCGTAGTCCACCATGAACACCCGCCGCACGTCGATGATGGGGGGAAAGTACAGCCTGGACATGCGGGCCATCTGCTGCGTGTGCAGATAACCCAGGTCGTCGCGGTCCTGGCAGGTGTGGTTGTCGTCCGCGCTCATCAGCACCCGGCGGCGCCACGTTCCATACTCCGGATTCTGTTCGTAGGCGATGGTCTTGTCCGAGACCAGCAGCTGCGCCTGCTGCGCGTCCGCGGCCGGCAGGCGCCCGATGGCAAACGCCATGATCGCCTCGGGCCCGAGGCGCGTGTACCAGTCATCGGTGCCGTACTGGACCCCGAGCTGCCCATCGTAACTGTTCTCGTACATCGGCACGAAGTTGGTGATCCCGTCCCCGTTGGGCGAGCGGCGCAGGCGGTCCTTGAAGTCGTTGCTGCAGTCCCCTAGGAGCGTCAGGTAGCTGAGGCTCGCACCCGACCAGTTCCGGAACGCGTACCGCGCAAAGTTGCGGATCGCGGTGGGATCGAAGCGGCCGCCCGAATACTCGTCGTACACCGACTGGATGGCGGCCACCGCCACCCGGGGGCTCGCGATCCCGAACAGGTGCTGCGAGCGCCAGCCGGCCAGTTCGTTGGCCTGGGGAAGAAACGCCCCGTAGGTGATGATCACGTCGTCCGCGCCGCGCCCGAGGTCGTGCAGGTAGCTGGCGGCGCCCTGGAAGGCGCGCTCCATGCGAAGCGGCCTCAGGATCGAATCCGGCTCCACCACCAGGTAGGCGCGCCCGCCGTCCAGCGTTTCTCCGAAGCCGGCCGCGGATCCACCGGTGATCCGCGAAACCGCCGTGAAGTCACGGATGGAATAGACCTGCCGCAGCGCGGAAAATCCGGCCAGCGAAAAGCCCGCAGCTCCGGACGTCGCCGGGGCGCGGAAGAACAGGCGCCCGTCCGTCGCCTCGAGCCTGCGCGAATACAGGACCTCCAAGAAGGCCATGTAGTAGATGTCGGTGCGGCCCGGAGTGGCCGGAACGGTGAGCGTCAGCTGGTTGCGCCTCTCGCTGGGCAAGTAGGGACGCCGGAAATCGAGGCGGCCGTAGGACTCCCACAGTTCGGTGCCCAGGCTGCCGGTGCGGTCCGAGATCTCCACCTGGTGCTTGAACGAGATCCGGCTCCCCCACAGGCGCACCACGATCTCGGCGGGCCGGGTGCTGTCCGCGCCCGGCAGCGCAAACGGGCTGGCGGGCAGGCGGAACTGCCCCGCCACGGCTCCATTGGCCCCGTTGGAGTACTTCTCCCAGTACCACTTCTCCCAGCGGGAGTCCGGCTCAAGGAACGGCGCAAAATTGTCGGGGTCGAAGATGTTGTCCGACTCCAGGTGCACCCGGACCGGCGCCTCGGCAAAGGTGGCGGACGGGGCATCCACGCTCGGGACCCGGGCCATGCGCCTGGGAGGATTGCGCCATGAACCGGCGCCCCAGGTGATCCAGTAAACATTGTCGTCGGTGAACTGGTTGCGGAGGTACTCCGAGGTGCTCGAATCCCCCAGCGTGTCGGGCCAGAACTCCTCGGGAAAGCCCTGCGTCGCGGTGGCGTAGAAGACCACCTTGTCCCCGACCACGAAGGATCCGGAGGCCTTGGGATTACCCGAGGCGTCCGTCACATCCACATCCACCTCGCGCATGAAGCACGTATCGCAATCGGCGGATTCGTCCTCGGGAAGTCCGCCGGTGGCCCCGGTGAACATGCGGATCTGCGAGACATCCACCGAGGCGAGCTCGGACGGGTTCAATCCCGCCCGGGCCTGGAGGTCCACCGGCGTAACCTGGTACATGCCCTGGCGGGTGAGGTGCATGCGAACCCACGGCCCCGGACTGGAGCTGAAGAAGTTGGAACCGCCCACCGGGTTCGGGAAGGAAGCCTGGGGGCGCACTCGCCGGAAGGAGCGCGCCGTTTCGTAATTCAGCACCGAGCGCGCGTACACATCCTCGAACGGGCCGTCGGCGTCGGAGGGCGCATGGACCTCTCCCCCGGTCCAATTCACCCGGACGCGCAGCCGGGACTGGGAGCGCATGAGCCCGGAGGCCGGAGAGGCCTGCAGCGGGTAGAGCTCGATCTCGGCGATCCGCTGGTTGCGCAGTTCATAGACTCGGGAGAGCCTGCCCAGGACACCCGGCTCGAATCGGTCGCGCGCATAGGCCGCCGGGTCCGCCGCTCGCCTTTCGGAGACGATCTTTCGAACGCCGCCTTCCTCTCCCATGACCGGTTCGGACTGGGGCATCGGAACCCCCTCGATGCTTCGCGCCGGGCCCGCCGCCTCCACCTCCACGCTCACCTGGGCGCCGAACGGGACCGCCACGTGGATGGTGCGCACCGGGAGGGCGGGCGCGCCGGCCTTGCCACGGTTGAGCGCGCCGGGGATGCCCGGGCGCAGGTAGCGCCGGGTCCCGATGGTGTCCTCGGCGAACGAGACCTCCGGAACCGCGTATTCGAGCTCGCAGCCTACGGCATCGCTCCGGAGCAGGCCAAACTCGGCGCGGGCCGCCGCGACCGCAACGGGGGCCGGGTTCAGGGGCGCGTCCGCGCGCGCGGGTGGCGCCGCATGCAGGAGGCCTGCGCGGAGCGCCAGCACGAGGAGGAGCAAGGATCGCTTCATCAAGACGGTGACTCCTCGGCCCGGCCGGTCCGCCGGGCGCAGCTTGGAGACCTGAAGGAAACGGGGAAACAACGGGAAGGTGCCGCGGGCCGTGCCCGGAGGCCGGCCCTGCCGCAGTTTCTAGCCTTGGAGCTTTTCGGCCTCGTCGATCAGCATGACCGGGATGTCGTCCTCGATCCGGTAGCGCAACTTGCACTTGGGGCAGGTCAGCCTGGCCGCCTCCCGGTCGTAGATCAGATCGCCCTTGCAGGCGGGGCATACAAGGATTTGGAGCAGGTCTTCACTCAGAGCCATGGGATCTCCCGGGACAAGGTCGATGAACCTACATCTATTACTGACAGCCTATCACCGGGGTTCCCGGGGGGTCAAATCCGGGTCGGTGTCGAACACTCCCAATTTCAGGAATCGCTCGCGGCGGCGGCGGAGCCGGTCCTCGGGATCCATGGCCTTCAGCCGCGCCAGGTGCCGGAGGACCACTTCCCGCACGGTCCTGCGGGCCGCCTCGGGGTCCCGGTGCGCCCCGCCCTCGGGTTCCGGGATGATCTCTTCCACCACCCCCAGCTGGATGAGGTCGCTGGAGGTGAATTTCAGGGCCTCGGCCGCCTGGGGAGCCTTGCTGGAATCCGACCAGAGAATCGAGGCGCAGCCCTCCGGGGTGATGACCGAGTAAAACGCGTGCTCCAGGATCAGCACCACGTCCGCCACGGCGATCCCCAGCGCCCCGCCGCTCCCGCCTTCCCCGGTGATCACGGCCACGAACGGGGAGTGCAGCGAGAGCATGGTCTTGAGATTCCGGGCGATGGCCTCGCTGATGCCACGCTCCTCGGCGCCAATTCCCGGGTACGCCCCCTGGGTGTCCACGAAGGCAACGGCCGGCACTCCAAACTTTCCGGCCATGTGAAACAGCCGGGCCGCCTTGCGATACCCTTCCGGGTGCGCGTAGCCGAAATTGCGCCGCACATTTTCCTTTACGTCGGAGCCACCCTTCTGGTGACCCATCCAGACCAGCGGGGCTCCGGCGCTGAGCCCGAGGCCGGCAACCAAGGCCGGATCATCCCTGAAGTTCCGGTCCCCGGCGAGCTCCATGCTCTCCTCGCACAGGCTGGCAACGTACTCGAGCGTGTTGGGTCGGCCGGGGTGCCGGGCCAGCTGGACCCGCTGCCAGGGCGTCAGCCTGGAAAAGATCTCATGGCGCATCCGCGCTGCCTTGGTTTCCAGGCGGCGGAGCTCCTCCTGAATCTCCAGATTCTCCCCTTCGGCGAACCCGCGCAAGTCGCCGATCTGCCGTTCCAGTTCCAACAACGGTCTTTCAAATTCCAGGACAGGCTGGGCCATGGATCGGGCGGAACCGGCTAGTGGCCGTTTCCCCGTCCTCCTTTCACTCGCACTCGGGCGTTGCCCACCACATCGCCGAGGTCGGCCAGCAGAGTGGCGCTGATGGCGACCGTCTCCTTGATCTGGATCTTGACCTTGGAACCGCTCGGCTCCTGCATCAGGAAGAAGACCGGCGTGGCCCCGCGATGGCTGCTTAGGATGCCCCGCAGATCATCGAGCCAGGCCGCGCTCGCCGGGGGCGTGGTCAGGTCCAGGTACAATTCTGCAGTATAACGCTTCTGGGCCTCGGCGAGGGGCAGCACCTCGTCCAGGTAGAGCTTGGGCGCCTCGTCCTCCCTGGAGGTGGTCCGGCCGCGGATCCACACGATCCCGGACTCCACCAGCAGCGCCTTCGACTTCTCATACGCGTCCCCGAACGCGAAACCTTCCACGGACCCGGTGAAGTCCTCCAGGACCACGCGCGCCATGGGACGCCCTTTGCGGTCGGACCGCACGCCCACGGCGCCGAGCACTCCCACGAGCCGGACCTCCCCTGAGATTTCCCCGCTGGAGACCGCGCTCGCGGTGGCGCTCGCCAGGTGCGCGATCTCGTGGCGCACTTCGTTCAACGGATGCTCGGAGAGATAAAAACCCAGCAGGTCCTTCTCGCGCGCCAGCTTTTCCTTGGTCTCCCACTCGCGCGAAGGCTGCAGGGCCGGGGCCTCTTCAAAGGTCGAGCCCAGCTCGGCAAAGAGCGATTCCTGGCCGGGCGCGGCGCGTCCGCCCCGGGCCAGGCGGTCGAGGTACCTGGGCAGCGTCTCGAACAATTGGGCGCGGTGCCCATCGAGGCTGTCCATGCCGCCCGAGGAAACCAGGCACTCCAGCACGCGCCGGTTCACGCGGGCCAGGTCGATGCGGCGCAGCATCTCCCACAGGGACTTGAACGGCCCGTCCAGCTTGCGCGCCTCCACGATCGCCTCCGCCGCCCCGCGCCCCACGTTCTTGACCGCGGAGAGCCCGAACCGAACCCCCTCGCCCTCCGGCGCAAAGTCCACCTCGCTGCGATTCACGTCCGGGCCCAGCACCTCCAGGCCCATTCGGCGGCACTCCTCGCGCAGGATCAGCATGCGCGAGCCGTCCCCGGATTCGCTGCTGAGGGAGGCGGTCATGAACTCGACCGGGAATTGCACTTTGAGCCACGCGGTCTGGTACATGAGCAGCGCGTAGGCGGCGCTGTGGGACTTGTTGAAGCCGTACCCGGCGAAGTGGGCCATGAGATCGAAGATCTCCTTGGCCACCGCGGCGGGAATGCTGTTTCCGGCCGAGCCCTTGAGGAAGCTCGACTCCTGCTTGGCCATCTCCTCGGGCCTCTTCTTGCCCATGGCCTTGCGAAGCAGGTCGGCCTGTCCCAGCGTGAAGCCGGCCATGGCCACGGCGATCTTCATCACCTGCTCCTGGTACAGGATCACCCCGTAGGTCTCCCCAAGGATGGATTCCAGGATGGGGTGCTTGTACTCGATGGCCCGCCGCTTGTGCTTGCAGTCGATGAAGTCCTGGACCATTCCACTCCCGAGCGGGCCCGGGCGGTACAGCGAGTTGATGGCGATCAGGTCTTCGAAGCGGTCCGGCTTCAACCGCGTGGCCAGGTCGCGGATCCCCGCCGATTCCATCTGGAAAACGCCCAGCGTGTGCCCCTTGCTCACCAGTTCGTAGACGCCCGGATCATCCAGATCCAGCTCCGAGGTCCGGGGCCGCTCCCCCGTGCGCCGCTGGATCAGGTCCAGGGCGTCCTCCATGACCGAGAGGGTCTTGAGGGCCAGGAAGTCCATCTTGAGCAGTCCCAGCTTTTCCAGCCCGCGCATGTCGTACTGGGTGGTGATTTCGCCCTTGCTGGTCTTGTAGAGCGGAACTTCGTCGGTAAGAGGTCCCGGGGTGATCAGGATGCCGGCCGCGTGGATCGAGGCGTGGCGCGAATTTCCCTCGAGCGACAGGGCCGCCCGCAGGAGCTTTCGGTGGTCCTCGCTGCGGTCAAAGGCAGTCTTGAGCTCGGGCACTTTGGCCACGGCCTCCGAGAGCTTGATCCCGAGCTGCGCCGGGACCAGCTTGGCCAGTTCGTCCACTTCGGGCAGCGGAAGGCCCATCACGCGGCCCACGTCGCGCACCACCCCGCGGGCGGCCATGGATCCGAACGTGATGATCTGGGCCACGCAGTCCGCGCCGTATTTCTGGGTCACATAGTCGATGACTTCCTTGCGCCGGCGGTCCTCGAAGTCGATGTCCATGTCCGGCATGCTGATGCGCTCCGGGTTCAGGAACCGCTCGAAGAGCAGCGAAAAACGCAGCGGATCCACGTCGGTGATGCGCAGGCAGTAAGCCACCAGGCTGCCAGCCACCGAGCCTCTCCCCGGCCCCACCACGATCCCGCGCTCCCGGGCCGCGTGCACGAAGTCGCGCACGATCAGGAAGTACGAGGCGAATCCGGTCTTCAAGATGGTGTCCATCTCGAACTGGAAGCGCGTCTCCACCTCGGTGGCGGCGGACGGGTAGCGATCCATCAGCCCTTCCCGGGCCAGGTGCATCAGGTAATCCTCGGCTGTCGCAAATCCTTCGGGCAGCGGGAAGCGCGGGAGCAGCACGCGGCCCAGCTTGAGCTTGAACTCGCAGCGCTCGGCGATTTCCAGCGTGGCGTCCAGCGCGTCCGGCAGCTCCCGGAACTGCTCGCGCATCTCCGCGGGGGTCTTCAGATAAAACTCGGTTCCGCTGAGCTTCATCCGGTCCGCGTCCCGCATCAGCTTGCCGGTCTGGATGCACAGGAGCGCGTCGTGCGCCTCCGCGTCCTCGCGCTTCAGGTAGTGGGCGTCGTTGGTGACGACCCGGCGAATGTCCAGCTTGCGGCCCATCTCTTCCAGCTGGCGGGCCACGTAACGCTCGGTCTCCAGGCCGTGGTCCTGGATCTCCAGGAAGAAATTGTCCTTTCCGAAGATTTCCGAGTACCGGCCGGCCACTTCGGTGGCCCGGTGGACCTGCCCCATCTGAAGCCATCGAGGCACTTCACCGGAAAGGCACGCGCTGGTGGCGATAAATCCCCGGGAATGCGCCTGGAGCGATTCGAGGTCCACGCGCGGCTTGTAGTAGAAGCCTTCCAGGTAGCCGATGGAAGAAAGGCGCACCAGGTTGCGATAGCCCTCTTCGTCGCGCGCCAGGACCAGCAGGTGAAAAGCAGCGTCCCCGGTTTCCCCGCGTTCGCGCGCGGTGCGCCCACCGGGCGCCACGTAGAGCTCGCACCCCAGGATCGGCTTCACCCCTTCGGCGGAGGCGGCTTCGTAGAACTGCACGGCCCCGAAGAGATTGCCGTGGTCGGTCAGGGCGACCGAGGGCATCCCGAGTTCCTTCACGCGGCGAAGCATCGGCGCCAGCTGGCAGGCGCCGTCGAGGAGGCTGTAGTCCGAATGGACGTGCAGGTGCACGAAGGAGGATGGGTTCATTTGCGCGTCATGGTGCCGCATCCGGGGGCTTGGAGGCAAGCGTTACGCCCGACAAGAGTGGCGAGAATGCCATGCGGTCTGCAATTTGCAGGAATCCTCCGTGAAAATTGCTTCTCGCAAGATGCGCGGCCGCTGAACTGTTCACCGCGGCGCCAATTCCACACCCCATTGCAGCCCCCAGTTAGCCCGTTTGGGTCGATGTGACCCGGAGTGGCACGAGTCTGGCAATGGTAGGCCTCGGTCGTGGTCCCGTGGTCGTCGCTGTAGCGCCCGACTTCGGCGGAAACTTTCCTGACTTTGCTCTGGATGATTACCGTTCGTGGCACCACAAGGAGGCTCTACCCATGCTCAGCCGCAAACTCTTGATTCTCGGAATCCTGGTGACCGCCTGTCTCGGCACCGCCCTCGTTGGTTGTGGCAGCGACTCCAGCGTCGTTGCGCCTCCGGGAGACCAGCAGCCGCTGCCGGTGCCGGACGGCCTGAATGCCACCGTGGACGCCCAGGGCAACGTGGCGCTCAGCTGGCAGGCCAGCGCGAACCCGGCCGTCGCGGGTTTCAACCTGTATCGTTACTCCCCGAGCCCGAGCCGCGAGAGCTCGTACCTCAAGGTGAACGGCGCCCCGCTCACGAACGCTTCGTCCTCGGGCGAGATCTTCGCCCTTGGCGGCGACTTCCGCGTGAAGTCGGTCGCCGCTGGCGGTCGCGAGAGTGCCGCTTCCCAGCTGTTCCACCTGGACCCGTTCAGCCCGTCGGACAACGTCCAGCACCAGGGACGCTAAACCACACCGCAGCTGCGAACAGGGCCCTGGGAGCCACGCTCCCGGGGCCCTTTCGCATTCAGGCCGGAACCACCCGGTTCTCCCCGTCCACTTCCACCACGCGCGGCTCGTGCGACAGGGCCTCCCGATCCACCAGGGCGCACTCGGTCGAGACCCACAGGCGTTCCCCGGCCGCGATGCCCAGTTTGCCCGCTCCCGACACCCGAACCATGCCCGTGCCACGGCGGGCGGGCACGGCATAGGCCAGAAACTCCGAGCCCCCGCCCTCGCAGGTGATTCGAATCCGCTCCCCGGGCATGATCTGGGCGCTCGCAAGCAGCTGCGAGTCCAGATGCAGTCCGGGCTCCCCATCCTGCGCCGCCTCGATCACGGTCAGTGGCCCCAGGCGGGACTTCAAATAGGTCCTGAGCATGCATATCCTCCCTTTCCGGCCATTCTAGGGCCGGGCAGGCTCGGGCACAACGTGCGCGCGTTGACAGTTTGCCGCCGGCGGGGCAAAATCCGCCGCATGCTCAAACCAACCTTTCGCGACCGTCTCGCCCGCGCCCGCCGCGCGGTCCGGGACGCTCGCCTCGATGCCATGCTGGTGTGCCCTTCGGCGGATCTTCTGTACCTGACCGGCGCCTCCCTCCACATGCGGGAGCGCCCGATCTTCCTGGTGATCACCCCCGCCCGCGTGACCTTGTTGTGCCCGCGGCTGGAAGCCGAGTCTTCCTCCCGGGTGCTTCCCGGCATCCCGGTGTGGGAGTGGCCGGACGGCGACGACGCCTTTGCCATGCTGCGGGAAAAGCTCGGAAAGGCCCGGCGCATCGGAATCAATTCCACCATGCGCGCCGACTGGGTGATTTCGCTGCTCGAGGGTCGCCCGCATGCCCGGGTGCGCTCGGCGGCCCCGGTCATGGTTACCCTTCGATCCGCCAAGGAAGCCGGCGAGATCCGCCGGATCCAGGCCGCGGCCGATCAGGCCGATCAGGTCATGGGCGAGGCCCGGCGACGCCTCAAGGCCGGGGTGCGCGAAGAGGAGCTGGCACAGTGGATCATGGCCCGTTTCGAGAAGCTCGGCGCGGTGAATCCCTGGGCCCTGGTGGCGTCCGCGGAAAACGCCGCGATGCCCCACCATTCCTTCGGCCCCCGCAAGATGCGCCGAGGGGACGTGGTGATCGTGGACCTGGGCGCCGAACTGAACGGCTACCAATCGGACATCACCCGCACCTTCTTCCTGGGCGAGCCTGAGCCCGAGGCCTGGCACGTGTACGACGTGGTCAGGGGCGCCCAGTTCGCGGGCCGCGCCGCCGTGCGGGCGGGCTCCCCGGGCCGTTCCGCCGACCGGGCCGCGCGCGAATTCATCGACCGGCACGGATACGGCGAGTTCTTCATCCATCGGTTGGGCCACGGACTGGGCATGGAGGTGCACGAGGAGCCCAACCTGGATTCCTCCAACCGTCGGCCGCTCCCGGAGGGGGCCGTGGTCACCGTGGAACCGGGGATCTACCTGCCGGGCAGGTTCGGGATCCGGCTCGAGGACGTGGTGGTGGCCCGCAAGGGCGAGCCCCGCACGCTGACCCGCTTCCCGCTCGATCTCGCCCTGATCAAGTGAGCGGCTCCGAAAAGACCTGGACCCCGCGCGCGCTGCTGACGGTGGCGCGCGAGGCCGCCCGCGCGGGAGCGGCCATCGTGGGCAGGAACTTCGGCCGCGCCCAGCGCTATGTCCGCAAGGGCACGATCGACCTGGTCACTTCCACCGACCTGGCCTCCGAGAAGGCCGTCCTCGAAGTGCTCGCCCGCCGCGTGCCTGGCCACGCGGTGCTCGCGGAAGAATCCGGCGCGCAAGAGCGCGGGAACGCGAAGGCTTCCGAGTACCGCTGGCTGATCGATCCCCTGGACGGCACCACCAACTTCGCCCACGGCTATCCCTTCGTGTGCACCTCGGTGGGCGTGGCCAGGAACGGGGTGATGCAGGCGGGAGTGGTGCTGGACCCGGTGCGCGGAGAATTGTACGCGGCCGCACGGGGGCTGGGCGCCACGCTCAACGGGCGCCGGATCCACGTCTCCGGCGTGCGCCGCGTGCACGACGCCCTGCTGGTGACCGGGTTTCCCTACGATGTGTTCAAGAGATCCAGACGGGTGATGCGCGAGACCGAAGCGTTCCTGGTCCGCGCCCAGGGGATCCGCCGCGATGGGTCGGCCGCGCTGAACCTGTGTTATGTGGCCGCCGGCCGGTTCGACGGGTTCTGGGAACTGAAGCTGCACCCGTGGGACGTGGCCGCGGGCAGCCTGATCGTGGCCGAGGCCGGTGGAAAGGTGACCGACTACGCGGGCGGGCGCTACGACCTGAGCGGCGGGGAAACCATCGCCAGCAACGGCCTGCTGCACCCCGAAATGAAGAAGATCCTCAAGGGCGCCTGAGGCTCAGCCGAACTGCACCACCAGCACTCCCGCCAATACCATCGCCCCACCCACGAAAAAGTTCACCGCGAAATGCTCATGAAAGATCAGGAACGCGAGCAGCGTGGTCACCACCGGCTGGAAGTTGGTGAAGACGGCCACCCGGCTCGCCTGGGTGTGGGACAGGCACCAGATCCACAGATAGTAGGACAGCACGGAAGTGATCAGCCCCAGGAACAGGATCGCTCCCCAGGCCGCCATGGGATAGCTCGCGGGGTGGAATCCCCGGAATGCCCACGGCGCCGCCGGAAGCGACATCGCGGTCCCCAGCACCAGGCTCAGCGCCGTCACGGTCATCGGCCGGTGCTCGCGCATCAGCCCCCTTCCCTGCACCGAGTAGAGCGCCCAGCAGATCACCGCCATCAGGAGCAGCCCGTCGCCCAGGAGATAGCGCCGGTCCATCCGCAGTCCGTGTTCCAGCAGAATCAGCACCACGCCTGCGAGGGCCGCCAGCATGCCGGCCACCTTGAGCGGCGTGAATCGCTCCTCACCCCTCAGCACCGAAACAATCAGCACGAAGAGTGGGGTGGTGGAATAGAAGAGCGCCGCGTGAGCCGGCGAGCTGTGGCTGAGCCCCCACAGGAAGAAGCCCTGGTTGAACGGCACCGCCAGCAGACCCAGCCATGCGAGGTTCTTCCAGTCCGTGCGGCTGAACTCCCGCGCATCTCCGCCCCGGCCGAGCCACAGCGACGAGAGCGCGATGGACGCCACCAGGAACCGGAGCAGCGCCAGCGGGGCGACCGGCATCACGCCCAGCACGTACTTGGCCACGATGAAGGTGCAGCTCGAGATGAGCAGGTGCAGCGTGAGCGCGGGATAGAGCCCGCGGGGCGGGGCTCCCGTGACCGAAGATGGATCAGCCAAGCGGGGACTCGGGCATGGGGATGCTCCTCTCCTCGGGATCTACTTGATGTGGCAGCTGGAGAGGCCCCTTTTTTCCAGGTACTGCTGGTGATAGTCCTCGGCCTCGAAGAACTCGGGCGCGGGCTCGATCGTGGTGACGATCGGGCGGCGATGGCGCCCGGCGGCCTCGAGCGCGGCCTTGGATGCCCGGGCTGCCTGGTCCTGCGCGGGGCCATGCGTGAAGATGGCCGAACGATACTGCGAGCCCGAGTCGGGCCCCTGGCGGTTCAACTGCGTGGGATCGTGGTTTTCCCAGAACACCCACAGCAGCTGCTCGTAGGTCGCCTGCGCCGGGTCGAACGTGACCTCCACCACCTCGGCATGGCCGGTGCGGTCGGTGCAGACATCCTGATAGGTGGGATTCGCCGAGCTGCCGCCCGCATACCCGACGCGGGTGGACTTCACGCCGGGGATCTGCCGAAAGGCCGCTTCGACCCCCCAGAAACAGCCGGCTCCGAATGTCGCCTTTTCCAATGTCGCCTTTTCCATGGAATTACCTCCCTCGGTGCGGGGCCTGGCCCCGCCGGGTTCACGAGCACTATTGGATGAGACTCGATTCCCCTACGATTCAGCCCCGGACTGCGTGACGCAGGCGCGGCCTAGCGGACCGACTCGGCTTCCCTCGCCCTGGGGACCGCAGCAGCTTCGCGAACCGCTGCCGGCGCCGAAGCCTGGGTGGATGCGGAAGCGGACGTGTCCACTCCATTGTCCCGCAGCTTCTTGCCGTAGTTGCTGTGGCGGCGGGCGGTGCGACGGGCAGCGTCGGGCGTCTTGCGGGTGGCTTCCACCAGTGGAGCGAGCTCCAGGCTTCCCAGGCACCAGTCGGCCAGGGGCAGCACCACGTTCAGGTTCGTGTTCATGCGGGTGTGATGGATCACGTGGTGCCGCTTGAGGAACAAGAAGTAGCCGGAGTTCTCGATCCACGGGTACTTGGGCTTGTGCATCAACAGATGGAAGCCTTCGTAGGCCAGGTAATAGAGCGTGAACATCACTCCGAACGAGACCAGGAACGGAATGAACGGCAAAGAAACCCCGCGGCTCGCGAGCGCCCAGCAGATGCCGGCCCACGGCAGCAGGTTGATGCCCACCAGGACGGGCCCGTTCCACCACAGAAAGGTCAGGGCCTCTTCCTGTTCTTCCTCGGTCACATGGAACGTGTCGTCGTACTTGCACAGCTGGTGGTGCACCAGGGTGTGGGCCGTGTAGATGTTTTCGGGCAGCCAGGGGCGATGCAACCAGAAGCGGTGAAAAGCCCATTCGAAGAAGCTGGCCTGGACGAGCGAGATCAGCACGCCCGCGGCAATGATTCCTATCTGCAGAGGATCCTCCAGGATCGTCAAGGTGGTGGGGCCGGCAGTGGAGCTGGACGGCGAGCGGGCCCGGCGAGCCGATCTGGCTAGCCTTGACCTGCCAGGGCGAGGGCGGCCCCGGCGGACTCCTGGGCATCTTACGACCCGGGGGCTCCTTTGTCTTGTGAAAACGGATTTTATTTATGGATCACGCTTCTGCGGCGGAGTCCCCCGCATCCACGCTGCTTGCTGCCCAAGTTCAGACATTATGTCCCTTCGGGCGATAGATCAGTAGTGGGTGGAGTCCTGCCGGGCAGCCTGGGCGGCGGCCGTATCCGAGACTTCGAGCGCCCGCTTCACCACTCTGGAGCCGGGCAGCACCTCCGAGGCGCCGATCAAGCTGTCGCGTTCGCGCTCGGATAACTCCTTCTTCCGGCCTGAATCCGGGGACTTGGCGCAGGAAGCCGACAGGAGCGCGGCCAGCAGGGAAACGAACAGGAATACTCTGCGCATCGGGGAGTCCCTCCATGCCTTGGGAGTGCCCCAGGATCCCTCCGGGGCTATGAACTTCGGGAGGTCGCGTCCGCCCGGATCTTCACGAAATCCAGCCTACGGCCGCAGGTGAGGCGCCCGCCGGAAGGTCATGCGCTCGTGGTCCTTCACCACTCCCGGGAAGCGCAGCACCGTATTGTGCATGGCCACGTAGATCCCCGGCGAAACAATCTGGACCGCCAGCAGCGCCTCGGTGAGGTTCTGCAGCGCGTCGGTGGTTCGAAGCTCGTAGGGCCGCATCGCGCCGGTCAGCACGATCGGGACCCGCGGCATCTCCCCCAGCCGGGTCACCAGCAGCTCGCCGGTCTGCTGAAGCCGGTCGGTGCCGTGGGTGATCACGATCCCGTCGTGCGATCCGGCGTAGACGCCGGCCAGCTGGACGATGCGCTCGTGGTCGGACTCGCTCATTTCAAGCGAGTCCACGTTCATCATCGGAACCTGGTCCAGCACCACCCCGTGCAGCACCAGGGAAGCCAGCATGATCTCCAGAACGCTGCGCTGATTGGCCAGCGTGCCGTCCGATTCATTGTAGGTCTTTTCGATGGTGCCGCCGGTGCGCAGGATGGCGATGCTCTTGGGTTTGTCCATGGCCGGCAGTCTAGCATCCGGGGGCACGCGGAGCCTACTGGCGCCGACGGCCGGGCCGGGTTAAGCTCCTGACATGCGCATGCCCAACCCCTCTCCGCTGCGGCTCCTGGTGGCCGCCCTGTTCTTCGTCGTGGGAGTCTATCTGATGACTCGCCCGGGAGCCCCAGCCGTGCCCGGGGGCTGGAATCGCGTCCAGGCAGGTCCAGTCTCGTTCGCCCTCCCGCCGGACTTCCGCCAGAATCCGCTTCACGCCATCGCCGGCGAGGTCGGACAATGGAGTTCGCGCCGCGGAATCATCGGGTACAATCTGTCTCCGGCCGCGCTTTCGCCCGCTGTGCGACGCTCGCCCGACCGGGAAGAAGTGATCGACGGCCGCAAGGTCCGTATCATGACCCAGCAAGATCCGGGTGGGCTCGTGGAAATGGAAGCGCGCTTTCCCATCCCCGGGGCGCGCGAGATGAACCTGCTCCTGTGGGGCCCCGAAGCGGGTCTGGAGCGGGAGTTCCTCTCGGTGGTCCGCAGCGTAAGTTTCGAACACTAGCGCATCGCTTCATGATCGACCTTCCCGGGGCCGGACTCCGGGGCCAGGCCTCCATCCTTTGCCAAGGAAGAACGACTTGAACCCAATTCACTTCCGGTTTGCGACCGCTGCGGCGCCACTGGCCGCTCTGGCCCTGCTCGCGCTCTTCGTGCCCCGCCTATCCCGCGCTGCCGGCGCCCCCACGCCCCCCGTCGCCCGCAGGATCCCGATGGCCGACACGACCCTGGGCGACGTGCGCACCGACGACTATTCCTGGCTCCGCGACCGCAAGAACCCCGAGACCATCGCCTACCTGGAGGCCGAGAACGCCTATACCAAGGCCCGGATGGCCCACACCGAGGGGCTGCAGGAGGCGCTCTACCAGGAACTCCTGGGCCGGATCAAGGAGACCGACCTCAGCGTGCCGGCTTTCAAGGACGGCTACTTCTACTACACCCGCACGGTGAAGGGCCTGCAGTACCCCATCCACTGCCGCAAGAAGGGCAACCTGGAAGCGCCCGAGGAAGTGTTGCTGGACGAAAACCTCGACGCCGGCAAGGACGCGCACTACGCCATCGGCGCGTTCGAAGTGAGCCCCAACCACAAGCTGCTGGCCTACACCACCGATCGCTCGGGCGCGGAGCGCTACACCCTGGTGGTAAAGAACCTCGAGACCGGCCAAGTGCTCCCGGACCACATCGGGAACCTGGCCGAGGACGTCCACTGGGCCAACGACAACATCACGCTCTTCTACGACGTCGCCGATTCGGCCAACCGCCCCTATCGCCTGTACCGCCACAAGCTCGGCACCGACCCTTCGAAGGACGATCTGGTCCTGGAAGAAACGGATCCGCTCTACAACCTGGGTCTCTCCCGCAGCCGCAGCGGCAGCTACCTGTTCGTCACCATGGACGCGTTCGGCTCGACCGAGGTGCACTACCTTTCCGCCGATGCTCCGGATGGAAAGTTCCAGGTGATCCGGCCCCGGGCCAAGGGGCTGGAATACGGCGTGGACCACAGTGGCGGCTTCTTTTACATCCGCACCAACGACGGCGGCGCCACGAACTTCAAGGTGTCCCGCGCACCGGTGACGGATCCATCCCGCTGGGAGCCGTTCATCGAGTACCGACCCGATGCGCTGGTCGACCGGATCCTGGCGTTCAAGGGCCACCTGGTGGTGGCGGAACGCAAGGACGCGCTGCGGCAGCTTCACGTCTATGACCTGAACACCCGCGCGGAACACTTCGTTCCGTTCGAGGAGTCGGTGTTCAGCGTGAGTCCCTCGGTCAACCCCGAGTTCAACACCGGGCTGCTGCGCTTCGAATACACCTCGCTGGTCACGCCGCGGAGCGTGTATGACTACGACATGGCCGGGAAGACGCGCGAGCTCAAGAAAGCCACCGAGGTGCTGGGAGGCTACGACCCCTCGCTCTACGCCACCGAGCGCTCCTGGGCCACTGCCGCCGACGGTAAGCGGGTGCCCATCTCCCTGGTCTACCGGAAGCCCCTGGTCAAGGATGGCAAGCGGCCCATGCTGCTCTACGCGTACGGTTCCTACGGGCTCAGCACCGACCCGTCCTTCAACTCGGGCAACCTGACCCTGCTGGATCGGGGCTACGTATACGCCATCGCGCACATCCGCGGCGGCGAAGAACTGGGCCGCGAGTGGTATGACGACGGCAAGCTGCTGAACAAGAAGAACACCTTCACCGACTTCATCGCCTGCGCCGAGCACCTGATCAAGGAGAAGTACACTTCCAGCGACCGCCTGGCCATCCGCGGCGGAAGCGCCGGCGGACTGCTGATGGGCGCGGTGGTGAACATGCGCCCTGAACTGTTCAAGGCGGTGGTGGCGGACGTTCCGTTCGTGGACCTGATCAACACCATGAAGGACGCGTCCATCCCGCTGACCACCCAGGAATGGGAACAGTGGGGCAATCCCAACGAGGCGAAGTACTACGGCTACATGAAATCCTACTCCCCGTACGACAACGTAGAACCCAAGGCCTATCCGAATATGCTGATCACCGCGGGGCTCAATGACCCCCGGGTGGGATACTGGGAACCCGCGAAGTGGACCGCCAGGCTGCGGGCGCTGAAGACCGACAAGAACACCTTGCTGCTCAAGGTGAACATGGGCGCCGGCCACGGCGGGGCTTCGGGGCGCTACGACGCGCTGCGGGACATCGCGCTGCGGTACGCGTTCCTCTTTGACGTGATGGGGATCCAGGCGCAGCCCGCCAGGGCGGCCGAGGCGGCCAAGCCCTAGCGGCGATCCTCGAAGCACTTTGCGGTTGCGATGAGGGGCCGGGGCGCATGCGCATCCCGGCCCCTCCGAATTGTGTCCGCCGTTCCCACTTGCCAGCCATGGACTCTAGGGGAGGCCCTACTTTCCCCCGCTCTTGATGTACTCCACCAGCGCCCGGGCCTCCTCGGCGTTCACCGGGACCGGGGGAACCATCTGCACCTTGAACTGCTGGAGCAGCTGCCGGGCAATGGGATCGCTCTTGGTCATGTCGGCCGGATGCAGGATCATGGACATCATCCAGGCAGCGGTGCGCTCCCGGGGCACGGGCCCTAACGCCGGGCCGGTCATCTTTGAATCCATGCTGTGGCAGGCATTGCAGGACTTCTGCATGAACAGCTTTTTTCCCCGCGCAGCAAGGGCCGCATCGGCCGGCATGCCGGCCGCGCGGGGACCGTCGTCCAGGCCTCCGGCGCTCGCGGCGGGCGCCGCCGCCGGTGTGGAAGCTGCAGGAGTGGACGGGGTAATCGCCGGGGGACTCGTTTTGGGCGCGATCACCGCCGCGATCGGAGTGGCCTCGACGGGCCTCTTGGAGGCCGGATGAGGAACCTCTTGGGTCACCGCATTGGCCGCGCCGGTGACGCTCCCCGAACGAACGTTCTTGTGAACGGAGTTCGTCGATCGAGAAGACTTGGCGGCAGCAGGCGCCCCACCAGGCATCGTCCCCCCGGGCGCGGCGATCCTTGCCGATTCCGCCTTGGCCGCCGCCGCGACCGCGAGAGCACCGGCCCGAGCGCTGTCCACCGCGGCGAGAGAATCCCCACCGGTCCTGGCGCCCTGCTCACCCCTCGGACCGCATCCCGAAGAAGAGATCGCCAGGGCCAGCAGAGCGGCCAGGATCCCCCAGCTGACGTGGAAGCTCAGGCTGCGAGGTGAAAGTCTATCCCTCAACGGACCAACCGCAGGCCGCCGAACAGGTACAGGCACAGGAGGACGATCAACACCACGCCGACGATGCCGATCCCCCCGCCCGAACCCCACTTCCGATATCCGTAGTAGCCGCCACCACCGCCAAAAACCAGCACCAGAACTACAATTAGCAGAAGCATGGACATTTGAAGCTCCTTTCCAGAACTGGATGGAGGAATTCAGGTGAGAGCAGGTGTTGGATTGCCGACAAAAGTCGGCGTGGGCTGCTGAGTCTACTCTCGCGGGCCGGGCGCCCGATGTGTTCGCCATCGGCTGCCACGCCGAGTGAACCGCATCGACGCCCTGCCGACCATGAGGTAAACCCATGGGGATGTGTTCAAATAATCGAAGGATATCGGGAGCAGCTCCACAAGCTGACCCGCGCACCTGATCGCCATACAATGTGCCGGGGCCGGGAGTTGAACCCGGACGGGGGTTTCCCCCCAGCGGATTTTAAGTCCGCTGCGTCTGCCAGTTTCGCCACCCCGGCGTGGTCGCGCTTCTGCCCTAGGCACTCCCCTGCACGGTGGCGAGGTCGCACTCCATGAACGCCACGATCGGCTTGAGCTCCTCGGGGAAATCGTCCGGCGTAGGGATTCTCTTGAAACCGGCCGCCTCGTAAAGCTGGTGAGCTTTCTCCATCGAGATATGGCTGTCCAGCACCATGCGCCGATACCCGCAAGTGCGGGCCTCGTCCATCAGCGCGGTCAGCAGCTTCCACCCGATCTTGAGGCCCCGGAGGCCCGGGCGCACGTACAGCCGCTTGAGCTCGCAGGTCCCGACGTCCACGGGTTTCATGCACACGCAGCCCGCGGGCTCGCCGTCCACCGTGGCCAGCATCATCCGGCCGCGGGGCGGCGCGTAGAGTCCGGGAAGGGAATCCAATTCCTCCTCGAAGCCGGAAAAGGTCGGCGCCGTACGCACTGCAATTCCGCTGCTCTCCAACCAGGCCATGTAGTCTCGGATCATCTCTCGGACGATTTCGATGTCCTCACGGGATCTGGCCTGTTCGATCTTCGTCATGTTGGACCCTCCTCCGGTATGCCGACCAGCACCACCCGGTCAGCTCGCGGGCGAATCGCCATCGGCCATGAGGCTCGCGATGGCATCCGCCAGGTGCCGCTCGTTGATGTTGTAATCTCCCGCCTCGCGACGCAGCGCGTCCGCCCGGACCAAAACGTCCGCGTCCCGCATGCCCTCCGGAGCCTGGAACTTGTAGCACGCCAGTTCCAGGCGCAGGCCGTTGGGGTCGCTGAAGTACATGGAGTCCATGAAGCCGCGGTCCCTGGAAACAAACGGGGTCCCCCGCTCCCCGAGCCGCTCGGCGACCTGCAGGAGCGTGGCCCGGGAGACGTGGAAGGCGATGTGTTCCAGGTGGCCAACCCCGCGAGGGTGGGGCTCGGGATCGTCCTTTCGCTCCTCGTTCGTGAATACCGTGATCAGGCGGCCGTCGCCGGGATCGAAGTAAAGGTGGTTCTCCTCCGGGCGGCTCAAGTTCGGCTGTTCGAACAGCAGCCGCATGCCCAAGAGCCCCTGCCAGAAGTCCACGGCGCTCCGGCGAGTGGAGCCGACAAGGGTGATGTGGTGGACGCCCTGCACCTGGATGGGTTTCATCAGGCTTGATCCTCCGTGGAATTTCCGGCTCGTCCGGCCGCGCCTGCGGGCCCTCTCCGATGCAACCGACTGTACCCCAAACGGCCCGCCTCGGGATAGAATGCTCACTGGAGCCCCGGTTTCAAACCGTCGAACACCATTCCAGGAGGTCCTTGAACCTGGCAACTCTCATCTCCGCTCCCACCGTGATGCAGGCCGAAGGAAACGTACCCAAAGAGATTCGTGAATTCGTCGGCCGGGCCAACACCGGCACGGCCCAGGGGAGAGAGCCCGCATGAAGAGCCCGGCGGGATGGCAGGAGCCCGGGCAGACCCCGGAGTTTGATGAGTATTCCTTGGTGCTGGAAGGAATGCTGCGCGTGGAAACCAGGTCGGGCATCCTGGAGGTCCGGGCTGGGCAGGCGGTGCACACGCCGGCCGGTGAGTGGGTGCGCTACGGGACACCGGAGGCCGGCGGCGCGGAGTACACGGCGGTGTGCGTGCCGGCGTTTTCGCCCGGGACGGTTCACCGGGATGGGAATTAGCTCACTTCAGCCAAACTAGGCGGGCAGTGCTGAATCTTCCATCCACGTCGAGACGGCAGAAATAGATTCCGCTGGAGGCGGGGCTTCCCCGATCGTCCAAGCCGTCCCAGGACCGGGTGTTCAGACCGGCCGATCCGAAGACCCGCCCCAGATCCCTGACCCTTCTTCCTTCCGCATTGAAAATCGCGAGGAAGGTCGGCCCTCCGACTCCAAGATCGAAGTGGATGTCCACCTTTCCGCGGGCCGGGTTCGGTGAGATCTGCCGGAGCAGAAATGTCCCACACTCGGACCGGGCGCCGGGCGCGTCCATCTGGATATCGTCCACCCAGACCGAGCCCGCCGAGGGAGTGTCCGGGTCCAAACTGGAATGGCGAAGGATGACTTCGATTTCGCCCACGGCGGTCATCGGCCGCCGGTAGCTGAAGAATCGCAACGTATCCTCTCCCGAACCGATCACGACGCTGGCGGGCGCGTTGATGGGCAGGCCGGTGGCCCTGTTCAGGAGACGATTGAAGTCCGCGTGCTTCCATTCCCATGCATCCCGGGGGACGGGCGTGGAGTACTCGTACCAGGTTTCAAAAAACACATCTCTCAAACGAATCGCGATCCGGGGCGCGGGGCCGCTCAAGTGAGATCCCCGCACGTGGAAATTCAACCCTGGATAGAGCGGAGCATCGGGAAACGGGAAGGCCCGGCCCACGGAGAGAGAGCTGCGGGGCACCAGGTCGACAAAGTCTACCGACATGGATTGCTCTCTCCTGGCGAGTCCCCCATTCCCCGGAACGGCACCCACGTCCACCCCCGGAGGCGGCGTGTAGTCCGCGTCCTCCTTGTTGCTGACCGAAGTGACGCGGATCGGGTCATACCACGGCTCCATTTCGATCATTCCGGTTCTTCCCCACGAATAGTTGACGAGGCTGATCTCCCCGATCGAGAGCCGGTTGCCGGACAAGGCCCCCTCGACCCAGACCCGGACGTACTTGACGTGGCACCGATCCACTTCCCAGCTGCGATTGGGTGACAGGCTGAAGAATCCCATTCTCAACCGCTTCCAGCCCGTCCCCGGGGCGCCATGTCCGACGACGGCGGCATCCTGCTCCAGGGTCGCGAGCAAGGTCGAATACGAGCTGTACAGGTTCACCGTATCCAGCTGCCCGTTTCCATCCAGATCCTCGGTGTCGAACCGCCGATTCTTCTCGGTGCCATTGACCCCCATGTACTTGAGCCAGTACGAGGAGTCGCGGTTCTCGTCTTGAAATCTGCCCGCCACATCATGAAAATCGTCGCCGTTCCGATCCGCGGGGTCTGCGTCGTAGTCCAGTCCCACCTCGAGCGAATCCGGCACTCCGTCCAAGCCCACATCGTCCCGGTCAGCCCGCCATGCGGATGGCCCCTGCGCGTTCTCGGTGTCCAGCCTGCCGTTGGGAAGCGCATTCGGATCCCACTGGGCGTCCTCGCTCACCAACCCCAGATCGACATGAAGCACCGCGTTCGCCGGCCACGCCTGCCGGCCGCTCTCGCCGGCAAGCTGCGATTCCGGGTGCTCGTTCACCCAGATTTCCAGGTCCTGAACGTGGATGACGTCGAGTGGCGTCTTGTCGATGCACTGCTGGACCCCGCCCCATAGATAGAGCCCTGAAAGATCGTAGCGGTCCCGCTCAAATCGCAGTTCCAGCGGCCTGCGAACAGCATTGGCCTCCGAGCCCGGGAGTTGCGGATGCAGGTCCCCTTCCCGCATGCGGGAGAGCGGGTTGCACCAGTGCGTGCGCGCGGCGTGGAGGTGTTGCTTAAGAAGCGGCAGGCTCGCGGGATCCCAGGAGCGCTGCGAGAGGTCAATTGAAGTGACGTTCTTGATCGACTCCATGTCGTCGACGATGCGCGAGCAGCTTCCGGAGGAACGATTGGAGGGGCCGGCCGCCACGGAACCGTTGAATAGCAAAGGGGAAGCGGCGAACAGCACGAGAATGATTGGGGCGCGGGACACCCGGGTGTTCGAGGATCGAATCTTCATAGGCGCCTCCATTGGCGGACCGGGGAGCAATTCCGGGCCTGAGCCGTCGAGGAGGGGTGCCTTCCATCACTTTGCTCCGGGCGAGAACCCGAGTCAAGGGTACAAGTTCAGGGAGCCAGCGCCGCCTCCACCGCCGCCCGCGCGTGGATGGCGGTGGTATCCAGCAACAACACGGGCGAGTCGGATTCCTCCACCAGCAGTGAGATCTCGGTGCATCCCAGGATGATCCCCTGGGCTCCAGCTGCCGCCAGGGCGTTCATGATCCGGCGGTACTCCGTGCGGGATGCGGGCTCCAGCCTTTCCTTCACCAGCTCCTCGAAGATGATGCGGTGCACCACCTCCCGGTCCTCGGCGGTCGGCAGGATCACGCTGAGTCCGCGATCCTCCAGACGCTTACGGTAGAACGGCATTTCCATGGTGGCACGCGTGCCCAGCAACCCGACCGCGGAGATCCCTGCCCGGTGCGCCTCGGCCGCGGTCACATCCACCAGATGCAGGAACGGGATCTTCACCGCCGCCTCGATCTCGGGGGCCACCTGGTGAAACGTGTTGGTGGCCAGGATCAGGAAATCCGCGCCCGCCGCCTCGATCTTTCGCGCGGCGTCGCACAGGATGTTCGCGGCCGTCCCCCAGTCGCCGGTGCGGATGCACCTCTCCATGTCGGCGAACTGCACGCTGTGCAGGATAAGCTCGGCCGAGTGGAACCCTCCCAGCCGACGGGCCGTCTCCTGGTTCAGGATCCGGTAGTAGGGCAGGGTGGATTCCCAGCTCATCCCACCCAGCACTCCGATGGTCTTCATCTAGGGGCCCCCGTCCTTGCGCTCCCGGAACACCGTGGGCTCGGCGCCCTCCGGGGGCGGAACGGTTTCCAGTCCCATGAACTCACGCGCCCGGTTCAGGGCATCGTCCAAGTTTCCGGTGAGGTTGTCTTCTCCGATCAGATCCAGGATGTCCGAGCGTCCCAGCGCCATCAGGGGCTGAGTGTGCACGTCGGAAAGGACCAGCAGCGCCCCGTCGTGCCGGGCCCGCTTGGACAGGTCGGCCAGCACGTGCAGCCCGGTGGAGTCGATCGAAGGCACGTTGCGCATGCGGATGATCAGCACCTTGGGCCGCCCCGACACCTGGCCCAGCGTGTCGCGGAACTGCTCGGCGGCCCCGAAGAAGAACGGGCCGTCGATCTCGAACACTTCGACCCCCTTGGGGATGGCCCGGCGCCGCACGGAGTTCGGATCGTCCTCGTACTTGTCCCCGTTCTCGCGGTCCAGCTCGCGCGTGACCGCGCTCACGTTGGTCACCTCGGCCATGCGGGCCATGAACAGGAACGAGGCCAGCACCATGCCTACTTCGATCGCCACGGTGAGATCCACGAACACGGTGAGCAGGAAGGTGACCAGCAGCACCGCCAGGTCGCCCTTGGGCGCGCGGAACTCGCTCCGGAAGCTCCGCCACTCGCTCATGTGGTAAGCCACCAGCACCAGGATGGCCGCCAGGCACGCCATGGGCACCAGCGCCACCCAGCGGCCGAAGAACAGCGTGATCAGCAGCAGCGTGACCGCGTGAACGATTCCCGCGACCGGGGTGCGCCCGCCGTTCTTGATGTTGGTCGCGGTCCGGGCGATCGCCCCGGTAGCGGGAAGGCCCCCGAAGATCGGCGAGACCATGTTGGCAATCCCCTGGGCCACCAGTTCCATGTTGGAGCGGTGGCGGCTGCCGATCATGCCGTCGGCCACCACGGCCGAAAGAAGCGATTCCACCGCGGCCAGGATGGCGATGCTGAAGGCCGGCCCGGCCAGGCTCGTGATCACCTGGAAGCTCACCGATGGAATCTGCGGGGCCGGAAAGTTGGCGTGGATCTGGCCGAAGCGGCTCCCGATGGTCTCGATCGGCAGGTGCAGCAGTTGCGCCGCAGCCGTGGCGGCCAGGAGCGCCACCAGCGGCGAGGGGATGCGCCGGTTCACCTTGGGCCACCACACCAGGATCAGCAGCGAAAAGAGCGCCACCGCCAGCGCGTAGGGATTGAACGTGCGCAGGTGCTCCCGGTAGGAAGTCACCTTGGCCACCAGATCCGCGGGCACCGCCCCCATTTCCAGCCCCAGGAAGTCTTTCACCTGCCCCAGGGCGATGATCACGGCGATCCCGCTGGTGAAACCGGTGATCACCGGGAACGGGATGAACTTGATCACCCCGCCCAGCCTGGCCAGGCCCAGGATCACCAGGATCACGCCGGCCATAAACGTGGCCGCGAAGAGCCCTTCCAGGCCGTACTTTTCCACGATCCCGTAGATGATCACGACAAAGGCGCCGGTGGGCCCGCCGATCTGCACGCGGGAGCCGCCCAGGGCCGAGATCAGGAAGCCGGCCAGGATGGCCGTGTAGAGGCCGCGCTCGGGGGTGACGCCGCTGGCGATTCCGAAGGCGATGGCAAGGGGCAGCGCGACCACGCCGACGATCACGCCGGCTAGCAGGTCGCGCTGGAATTGTTCGAGGTTGTAGGTCTTGAGCGTGGTGAAGATCTTGGGAAGGATCACCGCGCCGGGCCTCTCAGGTTCTTGGAAGCTGCGGATCCGGCTGGTGCGCCGGATCAACGATCGGGGTCGCGGCCGCGCGGACAACGACGCCCGGCGCCTTTTCTGCCGCCGCTTCGGCCCGAGCCTTGCGGAATCCGAGGTACACCTTGAGTCCTTCGAAAGCCGCCAGGGCGATGCGCGCCCCGCCCCCGCCGGGACCTTCCGCGCTGTGCACGAAAGTCTCGCCCACGTGGGCCACCACGTCCTTGACCCTCCTGGCTCCCTCGAAGACGCCGTAAACGCCGTTCATCATGGTGTCCACGCGCTCGGCCTGGGTCTTCATGTGGTCCAGCAGGACATCGGTCCGGTCCAGGGTGGGCCCGAGGCGGGTGAGGGTTTCTTCGGCCTTCTTCATCAACTCATCGGCCTGCTGAAGGGTCCGCGTGAGCTGGCGCACGGTGCTGATCACGTAGACGATCAGGATCAGGAAGCCCGCGGTCAGCAAAGTAACAGCGACGATGATGACGGTCTGCATGACTACCTCCCAGGGGCGCTGCCGTGACCCGTCACAACCCTAAGGAGTGAACACGTTTTCGAGCTTTCTGTCGAGTGCCTCCCGAACCGAGTGCTCCCACGCGGCCATTTCCGCGCATTCCGACCGGGCCTGTTCCAGCTCGGAACGCGATTCCGCCAGGACGTGTTCCGGGGCGCCGCGCGAGGTCCCTGCGGACGGCAGGTCCCCGGCCACGTCGCGATAGGCCTCTCGGAACGGGACTCCTTCGAGGGCCCGCTCGGAGGCTTCCCGGGCGGCGTCCAGGTCGCCGGTCATGGCGGCCCGGATTCGGTCCATCTGCAGTTCCAGGCGCGATGGCAGTAGCGCGGCCACGCCCAGGATCTCCGAGATCTCCGCGATCCCCCGCAGCACCGGCCCCTTGAGCAGTTGCGAATCGCGGTGGTAATTGGAAGGCAGCTTGGCGGAGACCCACTCGTGCTCGTCGCGCACCGCGCGCAGCCGCGCGCTGCGGGCCCGCAGGAGCTCGACCACGTCCGGGTTCTGCTTCTGGGGCATGATCGAAGATCCGGTCCGGAAGCTCTCGTCCAGTCGCAGGTAGCCGTACTCACGGGTCAGAAACAGCGACAGATCGCACGCGAACTTTTCTATCACCGAAGCGGCGACGCAGATCTCCGAAAGCAGCCTGCCCTCCAGGCGCGAGCGGCTGTGGATCACGTCGATCACCGAACGCTGCGCGGCGCGGAAGCCCAGCGATTCGGCGACCGCCTCCCGGTCCACCGGGACCGGCGAGCCGAAACCCGCGGCGGACCCCAGGGGCGAAACGTTCAACTGGCTGTAAATAAAGCGGGTTGCACGCATGGATTCTAGCGTTGCTTCAATGAAGGCATGGGCCCACATCCCCCAGGTGCAGGGCATTCCGGGCTGCAGGTGGGTCTGGCCGGCCAGAGGCGCGGAGGCGCAGCAGTCGATGAACTCGAACATGCTGGCGGCAAAGCGCTCCAGGTCCGCGTGGAGCCCCAGCGCGGCCGAGCGCTGGTGGAGCCGCAGGGCCAGGATCACCTGGTCGTTGCGCGAGCGCCCCAGGTGGATCTTGCCTCCCAGAGGCCCCAGCCGCTGAGTCAAGGCGGCTTCGATCGCCGTGTGGCAGTCCTCATCTCCATCGGCCACGGTGAACCGGCCGGCGGCGCACTCGGCGGCCAGGGCGCCCAGCGCCTCCAGGAGCCGACGCGTCTCGTCCGCGGAAAGCACGCCGATCCCCCCGAGCATCCGGGCGTGGGCGGCCGAGCCACGCAGGTCCCATGGGAGCAGCGTCCGGTCCAGGTGGGCGTCCTCCCCCACGGTGAAGGCCTTGATGCGCGGGTCCAGCGGGACGCCCTTGTGCCACAAGTTCACCGACATGAAGCTGCCCCTTCCCGCGCCAGCGCGAAGTAGCTGCGGGCCAGGTCGGTGTAGACCCGGACCCCCTGATCCAGTTCCGATTCGTCCAGGTACTCGTCGGCGCGGTGAGAGCGGGCGGTGTCTCCCGGGCCGATCTTGACCGTGGGCACGTGGGAAAGCCCCACCCAGTCGCTGGTGGTGCGCGAACCTTCCGGCGGAGCGCCGCTGGCCAGGACGGCCGCCCGCGCGATCGGCTGGGCGGCGTCCGTTTCCACCGCCATCAGGCGCGAGCTGTGGATGACGAGTTCGCACTCGGACAGGCCCTGCAGCCGGGCGTGGATTTCAGGGTGGCTGGTGCCCGGATTGGTGCGCACGTCCACCCAGAACTCGCACTCATCCGGCACGGCGTTCCGGGCGTGCCCGCCTTCGATCATGGTGACCTGCACGCTGGGCGGCCCGAGAAGCGGGTGCGCCGGGCCGGGCACCGCTTCGGCCAGGGCGGTGATCGCGCGGGCCGCGGAGTGAATCGCGTTGCGGGCGCCGCCGGTTTCCCCGTGCGCCGCGTGGCCCGCCACGCCGTGGGCCACGCCCCTCAGGATGAGCAGGCCCTTTTGCGCCAGCACCGCGCGGCATCGCGTGGGCTCTCCCACGATGGCCGCGTCCGGGGCGGAAAAGAGAGGCAGCACACTTAGGATTCCCGCCCCGGTGGTCTCCTCTTCGGTGGTCAGGGCCACCCGCAGCGTCCCGCCCAGCGGGGACTCGCGGTCCAGGTCACGCAACCGCGCGGCCGCCGAAACCAGCGCCACCACGCATCCCCCGGCGTCGTTGGCCCCGAGGCCGTAGAGCCGGCCGTTCTCGAGCACGCCGCCCAGCGGGTCCTGCGTCCAGCTCCCGCAGGCGGGCACGGTGTCCAAGTGTGAGTTGAAGAGCAGCGTGGGCCCGGTCCCCTGGAAAGCGTCGAAGTACAGGTTGTGCACCGAGCGCTGGACGTCAAACCCAAGGGCCGCCAGCGCGGCGGAGACGTGGTCCGCCACGGCTCCCTCCGAGCCCGAGACGCTCGGGATGCGCACCATCTCCTGGAGCAGCCGGATCACTCCGTCTCCACCGTCTCCGGGGAACCCGATTCGTGGAGCGACTTCACCACCAGGGTCCCGGAGCCCTCGTTGGTGAAGATCTCGCGCAGGAGCGCGTGCGGGACCAGCCCCGCCACCAGGTGGGCGCGCTCCACGCCGGACTCCAGCGCCAGGCGGCAGGCCCCCAGCTTGGGCAGCATGCCGCCCCGGACCACTCCGTTGCCCATCAGTTCATCGCATTCCTCGACGTCCAGCAGGCTGATCAGCGTGGAAGGATTGGTCACGTCGCGCAACAGCCCCGGCACCTCGGTCACGAAGATGACCTTGGCCGCTCCGAGCGCTCCGGCCAGGCGGGCCGCCAGGGTGTCGGCATTGATGTTGTAGATCCGGCCCTTGTCGTCGCCGGCGAGCGGGGAAACCACCGGCACGTGGCCCGCCTTGAGCAGGTCGTGGAGCACCTCGGGCCGCACGGAAGCGATGTCGGCGACGTGCCCGTAGTCGACCACCCGGGTGTCTCCCCCGGGATCGGTGACCGGGACCGGCGGGCGCCTGACCGCCGCGGTGAGATGGGCGTCCACGCCGGAGAGTCCCACGGCGGACATGCCCTGGCGGCGCAGCGCGGCCAGGAGCTGGGTGCGCGCCTGCGAAAACGCCATGGTCACCACTTCGAGCGTGGCATCGTCGGTAATGCGCCGGCCGGCCACCTGCTTCTGGGGCACTCCCAGCCGCTCGGCCAGCTTGTTGGCCTGCGACCCGCCGCCGTGCACCAGCACCAGGCTGATGCCCAGCGAATCCAGCAGCGCCAGCTGGGTCGCGAGGCTCTCCAGCGCCTGCGGCTCTTCCACCAGCCGGCCCGAGATCTTCACCACGAACATGCGACCCCGGAAGTGTTTTACAAAGGGCGCCGCCGCTTCCAGCGAAAGCCCGCTCTCATGAACCATGGATCGTCTCCTTGATGGACTCGTTGAATCCCGCTGCGGCGGCACTGGCAAGAAGGCCGGAATCGCTCCAGCCCGGGCGCAGCAACGTCAGCAACAGGGACATGAACACCCACATGCGGTTCTCGGCCTGGTCCACGACGCGCGAGCGCGCGCTGTCCAGGACCTCGGAGTCCACCACCACGTCGCGGCGAACGGGCAGGCAATGCAGCACCGGGGCCGACGTCGGGCGAAGCCTGGATTCGCTCACCCGCCAGGCGGCGAGCCTGGAGAAGTCCTCGCCCTGCGCCGCCTCCTGCGCGTAAAGATCCGCCCTTCCCCAACTCTTCACATACACGACTTCCGCGCCCTCCAGGAAGGAAGGATCGTTGGACATCTCGAAAGACGTGCCCGCGGAGGCACACTGCTCGCGCGCCGCAGCCACGTAACGCGGATGCAGGTCGTAGCCCTCCGGGTGGAGCACCCGCACGTGCATGCCGGCCCAGGCGGCCCCCAGCATGGCCGAATGCGGCACCGCCATCGGCGTGGCCTTGGCCTGCGGCGCCCAGGTCAGGCAAAAGGTTCGACGGGCCGTGGATCCGCCCAGGACTTCCCGGGCAGTCAGCATGTCGGCTAGCGCCTGGCACGGATGCTCCATGGCCGATTCCAGGTTGATGACCGGCACGCTGGAGTGCGCGGCGAACGCGTTCAGCATGGGGTCCAGCGCGTCCTCTTCCAGGTCCTTCATGCCGGCAAAGCAGCGGATGCCCAGCGCTTCCGCATACCGCCCCAGCACCGGTACGGCTTCCCTCACGTGCTCGGAGGCGGCGCCGTTCATGGGCACGCCGTCCCGCCATTCCAGGTTCCAGGTGCCCTGGCCCACGTGCAGCGGCACGGCCGAGCCACCCAGGCGCTGCATGGCCGCCTGGGAGGAAAAAAGCGTCCGGAGCGACGAGTTGAAGAACACCAGCCCCAACACCCGGTCTTCCAGGGCGCGCGCGTAGGCCGGGCGGTCCCAGCCGGCGGCGCGGTGCCGCTCGCGCTTGAGCCGGGCGGTCAGGTCGAGCAGCGTTTCGATTTCGCGGGGCTCCCAGTCCAGGTGGCTCAGGAAGTGCTTCAAGAAAGGCCCCCCTTCCAGTCGAGCAGCGCGGTGCGTAGCTGGTCCACGTGCTTCTCCTCGATGATGAGCGGCGGCAGCAGGCGCAGCACGCGGGGATCCCCGCTCGTGCCGGTCAGGATTCCCCGCTCCAGCAGGAACTTGTGAACCTGCTTTGCCGGCACGGTGGTCTCGAGCCCCATCAGCCAACCGTCGCCGCGGACTCCGCTCACCGGGCCCACCGCGAGCGACTTCCGGGCGTAGTCCGAGACCCGGCGCACCTGCGCTTCGATCCCGCGGTCACGGATAGCGGTCACCATAGCCAGCACCGCGGCCGAAGCCAGCGGCCCGCCGCCGAACGTGGAGCCCAGGTCGCCTTCCTTTACCTGCGAGGCCAGCTGCTCCGAAAAGATCACCGCGCCCACCGGGACTCCGCCGCCGAGCGCCTTGGCCGAGGTGATCAGGTCGGGCGTGACGCCAAACCGGGTGGCGGCAAAGGGAGCGCCCAGGCGCGCCATGCCGGTCTGCACTTCGTCGAACACCAGCACGATGCCGAGCTCCTGGGTGCGCCTGCGCAACGCCTCCAGGTAGGGCTTTTCCAGCGTGACCACGCCGGCCATGCTCTGGATCGGCTCGACGATCACGGCGGCCATGGTGTCGTCCAGGCGGGCCAGATCAGCAGGTTGGTTCGGGGCCAGCCGCTCGGTCGGTACCAGCAGCGATTCCATGCCGGCGCAGTAGTGCTCGCCGTCGGTGGCTGAAAGAGAGAGCAGCGTTCGTCCGTGGAACGCGCCGCTCAGCGCCGCGATCCGCCGGCGGCCGGTGGTCTGCATGGCCACCTTCAGCGCGGCCTCGTTGGCCTCGGTTCCCGAGTTGCAGAAGAACACCTGCGCAAACGGTGGTCCGGCAAAATCCACCAGCGCCCGGGCGGCCTGGTCGCGCACCGGAATCCGGGCCACGTTGGAGTAGAACAGGAACTCCGAGGCCTGGCCCGAGATCGCCGCCACGATTTCCCGGGGCGAGTGTCCCAGGGCCGCCACCGCGTGGCCGCCGTAAAAGTCCAGGTAGGCGCGGCCCTCGCGGTCGCGCACGTATACGCCTTCCCCTTCCACCAGTTCGAAGGGATAGGTGGCGTAGGTCGGGATCAGGGCCGAGCGGGTGGACATGTCGGTCGCGGACATCCGGTGGATCCTTTCGGCGAATGAAAGATGGGAGCGGAAAACCGCGCCCCCGGGATCAGATGGGCCGGGGCGCGGCGTGCCACAGTCCGGTGGTCTCGGCGAGCCCGAGGCTGAGATTCATGTTCTGCACGGCCTGGCCGGCCATGCCCTTGCCCAGGTTATCCAGGGCCGCGCACATCACCACGCGGTCGGTGTGTCGGGATATGTGCAGGTCGCAAAAATTCGTGCCGGCCACGTCCAGCACCGTGGGCGAATCTCCCCGCAGCCGGATGAACGGCTCGCCGGAGTAATGCGCCCGCACTTCCTCGGGCCCGGGAAGTTCGCCGGTGAAGGACTCCCGGGGCGCATGCACGGTGACAAAGATGCCCCGCACCATCGGCGCGCTGTGCGCCGCGAAGCTCAACCGCGGCGAGGCGTCGCCGAATTGCTGAAGCACCTCCGGCACGTGCTGGTGGCCCGCCAGCTTGTAGGCCCGGTAACCGGAATGCCGGATCGGGTGATGAGCCGTCTGGGAGGCGACCGCGCCCGATCCGGACGATCCGGTGGCCCCGTCGGCCGAGACGAACCCGCGCAGGCCGTTGGCCACCAGCGGCGCCAGCGCCAACTGCAGGGCAGTGGCGAAACAGCCTGGATTGGAGATCAGCCCGGCGCTTCGCAGGGCGCCGCGGCCAAACTCCGGAAGCCCGTAGCAGGCCCGGGCACGAAGCCCGGGGAATGCGGGGGTGTCCGGATAGGCGCGCGCGTGCATCGCGGGATCCGAGAGGCGCAGATCGCCGCTGAGATCCACCACGGTGAGCCCCTCGGGCCAGGACGAATCCGAGGCCGAGCCCTTACGCGCCGGCGAGGAAACGAGCTGGCTCGCCCGCGCCAGCGCCTGTTCCAACGCGACCGCGCTCTGGCCGTTGGGAAGCGCGGAGAACAGCACTGACCTGCCTTCCGAAACCAGGCCCTCGATGTCCAGCTCCGGCGTGAAGCCCAGATCGCACATGCCCAGGAGGTGCGGATGCGCTGCCGCCACCGGCTTTCCAGCGTGGTGCCGCGAGACCACCTGGGTCACGCGCACCCCGGGATGCGCCAGGAGCAGGCGCAGGAGTTCCCCACCGCCGAAACCCGAACCTCCAAGGATCGCGACCGGAACCGTGTTCAAGCCCGCGCCCCGCGAGATTCCTCGAGCTTTTCCATCAGCAGCTCCGCCAGCTCCTTGCCGTGAGTGCGCGCATTGAAGGCGGGCAGGCCGAGCTGCGAGCGCACGTACCGCACGCCCACCTCGTTGTCCGTCGCGGGGCCTGTGACCACGTCGGTATTCCACCCGAACGTATCGCGCAGGATCTGCACGCCGCCCCATGCGCCCACCGGATCGTTGGCGCACAGCACCATGGCCGTGGCGCACGAGCGCAGCTCCGGATCCGCAAGGATCGACTGGACGCCGTACTCGCCCAGGATTCCGTCCCCGAGTTCGGCCAGGATCACGTCGGGATTGCCCCGCATGAGCTCGGCGAACACCGCCCGCGTGGCCGCGATGGCCGTGTCGGCCCCGGTGGTGACCACTCCGGTCTCGTTGAAGCTGGTGGCCCGCTCGGCTCCGTAGTCCTTCATGGACAGCGTGTCCCGGAGCAGCGAGATCCCGGTCAGCTTGGCCCCGGCCACGCGCATTCCCCGGTGCGAGAGGTGCCGCACCAGCTGGCAGGCGGCCAGCGTCTTGCCGGCGTTCATGCAGGTTCCCGCGATATAGATCACCGGCGCCATTCCGGGCAGGCTGGGCGCTGCCGGCAGCGCGTTCATGGTGATATGGGCCTGCACGCCCTGGCGGCTCTGGAAGTTGGGATAGGCCAGCACCGCGCCCAGCACTTCGGCCGAAAAAGGCGCGCCCACTTCCGGGTTCTGCGACAGGCACGTGCCCAGCACTCCGCCCAGGTTCAGCACGTGGATCTTGTCGCCCGCCTTGAGCGTTTCCGGGACCACCCCGAAATAGCCCTGCAGCGCGTGCCGGTGGCCCAGCGCGCCGGCGATCACATCCCCTCCGTGCAGCATGCTCATGCGCCCGTGCACGTCCTCGAGCTGGTTGTAGACGCTCTTCTCTCCCAGGATGCGAACGGCGATCACCGCGCCGGCGCGGCAGTCGATGTCCGTGGTGACGGTCACGTCGGGTTTGAGGCGGATGTTGCGCGTGACCGAGGCGATCTTGTCGAGCCGAATCCGAAATTCCATGACTATTCCCTTCCTGCCGGTGCCAGCTCCGGCCGGCCGCTCTCCGCCAGCCGGCGGTCCCGCCGCGCGGCCAGGGCATCTTGCAAACCATAGAGGCGGCAGAATCCCTGCGCATCGCGGCCGTCCCACAGGTGGTTTTCTTCGCCATACAGGGCCACGTCCGAGAGCATCAGCGAAGCCGGGCTCTCTACCCCTTCCACCGAGGCCTGCCCCTGGTAGAGCCGGACCCGGGCCGTCCCGGTGACGTGCGCCTGGCTGGATTCCAGGAACGCCTCCAGGTCGCGCATGAGCGGGTCGAAGTATCGGGCTTCGTGCAGCATGGATCCGTAGAGGTTGCCGAGCTGCTCCTTCCAAAACATCTGCTGGCGCGAAAGGACCAGCTTTTCCAGCTCGCGGTGCGCCGTGATCAGCGTGATCGCGGCCGGAGCCTCGAATCCCACGCGACCCTTGATGCCCAGGATGGTGTCCCCGAGATGCACGCCCCGGCCCACCCCGTGGGCGGCGGCGCGGCGCTCCACTTCCAGGATCAGGGCCACCGGATCCATGGCCTGTCCGTCCACGGCCACGGGCACGCCCTTCTCGAATCGAATCCCGAACACCTCGGGCCTGGACGGCCACATGGCGGGCGGCTGGGTGTAGGGGAACGCGTCGTCAGGAACCGTTTCGGTGCTCTGGTGCGTCGGCCCGCCACCCAGGGTCGCGCCCCACAGCCCGCGGTTGATGGAAAACTTGCGGGCCACTTCCGGCACCGGCAGCCCGGCATCCGCCAGACGGCTCGCGGCGCGTCCCCGCTCCAGGCGGTTTTCGCGTATGGGCGCGATCACCGGAAGACCCGGCGCGAGAACCCGGAACGCGAGGTCGAAGCGCACCTGGTCGTTGCCCGCTCCCGTGGACCCGTGCGCGATCGCGTTCATGCCGCCCGCCACCGCCAGCTCGGCCACCGTCTCGGCCTGGGCCACGCGCTCGGCCGCCACGCACAGTGGATAGGTCTGGCCGCGCAGCACGTTTCCGAAGAGCAGGTAGCGCAGGTAATGCTGGAACAGGCGCGGCCGGGCGTCCACCGTGGTGTGGTGCGTGGCGCCCAGCACGTAGGCCCGGCGCTCGATGTCGGCCAGTTCCTCGGCCGAAAAGCCGCCGGTGTCCACGGTGATGGTGTGCACCTCGTACCCGTAGTCCTCGCGGAGCGCCACGCAGCAGTAGCTCGTGTCCAGACCGCCCGAGAACGCCAGCGCCACTTTCGTCGTCATCCGTTGCCGCCTTTCGTGAATCCCTTGAGCCAGTGCAGAAGCCGGCCCTGGTCGGCCCGGCCCTTCACCGCGATGAAAATCGTGTCGTCCCCGGCCACGCTGCCCATCAGTTCGGCGCGGCGGGCGGTGTCCAGAAAGTTCGCCGCCATGGGCGCGCCCCCCGGGGCCGTGCGGACCACGATCAGGTTGGCCCCCACCGGAACCGCGCTGGTCAGGATGCGCGCCGCGGGCGGCGTGTCCATGCGCTGCGGGCGAAGTTCCCCCGGCAGCCGGTACTTGCCGCCCAGTTTGACCAGCCCGAGCTCCCGGGTGTCCCGGCTGATGCTGGCCTGGGTCACCTCGAACCCCTGGGCCACCAGCGCCCGCACCAGTTCGTTCTGGTTGCGGACCTCGTCCTTGCGGACGAGCTTGAGAATGGCACTCTGACGCTTACCCTTTTCCAAGGCGGGACCTCCATGCATCGAATCCGACTAATACATATCTTGACGTATATTTATGCATCTGAGGGCGCGCGTCAACCGTTTTTTCGACCGGCCGGCCACTTCTTCGCGGCGGCGCGGCGGGCCGGGGGCGTGGTATCCTGCCCCCGTCGACCATCGCAGGCCACTCACGACGGAAGAGGTCCATGCACAAGCCCCAGTCGCTGTTGAAATTCCCCGCCGCGTTCGCGCTGCTGGCTGCATTGGCCGCCGCTCCGGCCCCACTCCGCGCCATGACCCTGGACGAGTTCTTTCGATATGTGGAAGTCGGCGACGTGCAGATGGCCCCCGACGGCCGTTCGCTCCTGTGCGTCACCCAGACCCGCAACTTCGAGAAGGACCTGATTGAATCCTGGATCTGGAGGGTGGGCCTGGAGCCGGGAGCCGGGCCACCCACGCGACTGACCGTCTCCGGTAGCGATGACCGTCCCCGCTGGTCCCCCGACAGTCGCACGTTCGTCTTCCTGGGACGCCGCGGCGAGGACAGTGATCGGCTGTACCGGATGAACGCCTTCGGGGGCGAGCCCGAGGCGCTGCCCGCGATGGACGGCGACATCCGCGACTACGAATATTCCCGGGACGGCTCCCGGCTGTACCTGAGCGTGGGCTTTGACACCGCCGACACCACCGACGGCGCCCCGCTGGATTCCGACGTGCGCCGCTACGACCGCGACGCCCGGGCCAGCGAGCTGGACGCGCTGGAGCTGGCCACCGGGAAGCTCTCGCACCTGGCCGAGATCAACTACGACGTGTCCAATCTTGAAGTCTCTCCCGACGGCGCCCGGATCGCCTTCACCACCTTCACTCCTTCGGGGCTGGAAGAGGACGTGCGCGACGCGGAGATCTTCGTCATCGGCGCGGACGGCGCCGGCCTGCGCCAGCTCACCCACAACTACGTGGACGAGGAGCAGGAGCTGCGGTGGAGCGAAGACGGCCGGTGGATCTATTTCACCGCGGCGGGCGACGAGTTAGCCGACCACAATGTGATCACCCAATCGCGCCTCTACCGGGTGGGCATCGAAGGCGGCAAGCCCGAGTGGCAGACCCGGGGCTTCACGGGATCGGTGGGCTGCTACCTGCTCGGCGGGCCATCCTACCTGCCGCCCCGCGCGGGCCGCGCCGCCCTGGTGACCGCCCAGCGCGGGCTCGATGCCTCTCCGGCGTGGCTGGACGAGAAGACCGGCACTCTCCAGCCCATGGCCTTCCCCTCCGGGATCACCTGGGGCTACGCGGAATCGCCGGCCGGTCGGATCGCCTTCCTGCACTCCGACATCCACCAGGCGCCGGAAGTATGGGTGGCCGAGAGCCCGGCGCGGCTGGCCGAGGCGAAGTGCGTCACCCGCTTCAACGCCGCCTTCGAAAGCGTGCCCTTTGCCCGGACCCGCGACTTCCACTACCGCGCCCCCGACGGGCGCGAGATCGAGGGCATGCTCACCTATCCGCCCGGCAAGGAGGACGCCCGCAAGTTGCCGCTGCTGGTGAGCCTGCACGGAGGCCCGGAATTCTTCGTGGGCCACTACTGCATGCCCGGATACGACGAATACCGGCTGCTCGCCGCTTCGAGGGGCTTCCTGGTGTTCGAGCCCAACTATCGCGGCAGCTACGGGTACGGGGACGCCTTTCACTCCGACTTGGTGGGCCACCCGGTCTCGAAGCCTGGCCAGGACGTGCTCGCGGGCGTGGAGGACCTGGTGAAGCAGGGTTTGGCCGATCCCGACCGGCTCTCGGTGACCGGTTACAGCTACGGGGGCTATCTTTCCAACTGGCTCATCACCCACAGCGACCGCTTTCGCGCGGCCGCCACCGGCGCGGGCGCCGCGAACCACGTGTCCGCCTGGGGCAACCACGACCTCACCGCCTGGGGCGAGTTCCTGTTCGGCGGAACGCCCTACGAGCGGCGCGAACTCTACGAGCGCGAGTCCCCGTTCTGGCTGCTGCCGCGGGTGAAGACCGCGACCCACATCGTGACCGGCGAGACCGACACCACCGTGCCCGCCGAGGAGGCCTACCAGCTTTACCGCGGCCTGCGTCTTTCCGGGGCCCCGACCACGCTGCTGATCTTCCCGGGCGAAAGCCACGTGTTCAACCGGCCTTCGCACGAAAAGGAAAAGATCCGCGCCGAGCTGGCCTGGCTGGAGCGCCACGGGCAAAGCCCGCGCCCGGCGCCGACCCGCCGGCCTTCCGCCGCCCACGCTTCCGGAAAGAAGCATGGTTGATGCTTCCTGCCCCGGATCCCGTTATCGTGGCATCTTCAATTCTCCCGCTTCCCCTTGACCCGAATGATGGAGGCTCCATGAAGCAGCTGCGCCGCCTTGTTCCCCTGGCCCTTCTCGCGCTCGCGCTGGCCACGCCGGCCCGCGCGGCCGACGACCACCACGACCGCAATCCGGACGATCCCTTTCGCCTGCAGCCGCTCCGGGGCGGGGTGTACGCGCTCTACGGGCGCGGGGGCAACATCGGCTTCTTCGTGGGGCCCAAGTCGGTGCTGATGATCGACGACCAGTTCGGGAATCTGGCCGAGGGCATCAAGGCCCGGATCACCGGCGTGACCGACAAGCCCATCAAGTTCCTGGTGAACACCCACCACCACGGCGACCACGTGGGCGGCAACGCGTTCTTCTCCCAGTTTGCCGAGGTCATCGGCCAGGACAACGTGCGGGTGCGGATGCTGGAAGGCCCCAGGGAGGTCCTGCGCAACTATCCCGCTGACCTCGACACCCTGAAGACGCAGCTGGCCGCGGAGCGGGACACCACCAAGATCAAGTCGCTGAAGAAGAATATCGCCGCCTACGAAGACGCCATCGCCACCGCGAAGACCGTGAAGATCGAGGACATCGCGCCCTTCCTGACCTTCACCCAGGAAATGCGCGTCTACCTGGGCGACGAGACCATCCGGTTGATCCACGTCGGCCCCGCCCACACCGACGGGGACTGCGCGGTCTATTTCGTGAAGGCCAACGTGGTCCACATGGGCGACTGCTACTTCCACAAGGTGATCCCGTACATCGACCAGAAGCATGGCGGCTCGGTCCCCGGATACCTGGCGTTCATCGATGCGATGGTGGGGCAGGTGCCTGCGGATGCGACGTTCATTCCGGGACACGGCGAGGTGAGCGGGTTGGACGGGTTACAGGAATTCCGGCAGTACATCCAGGACCTGCGCGACCTGGTGGCGGCGGAAAAGAAAAAGGGCGGAAAGCTGGAAGACGCCAAGACGACGCTGCGCCTGGAGAAGTACAAGGATTGGAGCGGCTACGCGGACCGTTTCAAGGACAACGTGGAAGCGGCCTGGAATTCGCTGCCCTGACCGGGATGGCCGGGCCGGCTAGATGGCCTTGAATTGCTCGAAGGGGGACCGGCAGGCCTTGCAGTAGTGCACGGCGCGGCACAGCGTGGGTCCGAAGGAGCTCTCCAGCATCGTGTCGCTCGAATCGCAGTAGGGGCACCGCGCGTGGGGCTGGAGCACGTGGAGCTCCAGGGAGTCCCCCCTCGGCGGAGGCGCGAAGCCCGAACAGCGCAGCTTTTCGCGCCCCTGCTCGGTAATTCGGGACGTGGTCCACGGTTCGTCCGTCACCAGTTTCACATCGATCGTTCCCAGTTCCGCGAGCTGCTCGCGGATCATCTGCTGCATGGCTTCGATGGCCGGGCAACCGAGGAACGTGGGCATGAGCTCCACCAGGATGGCGGCGGGCCCCTGCTTCACGCTTCGGATCAGCCCCAGTTCCAGCACTGAAACGGTCGGGATTTCGGGGTCTTTCACTTCCTGGAGCAGCGTCCAGGCGCGGTCCTCGCGCAGCGCGTGGGGCCGGGCGACGGGCGCTACCATACGGCCTCGGGGTCAACCCCGTAGACCAGGGTCATCTCATTCCACAGCTTCACGAAGTCCTCGCTGTGGCGGCCTTCCCGGCCGCCGTAGCCGCTGTGGTCGCTGAACGCGTTGAGTCCCAGGTTCGGGCCGTGCAGGCCGTGGCGGGCCAGCACCGGCTCCACCACCTGCCACCACCTGGGGAGGAGCGCGGAGAAGGGCTCGGGCAGAACGCCGGCCTTCACCAGTTCGGCCTCCCCCTCCACCGGCTCGAAGAATCCCGGCAGATCGGGCCACAACTGGAGCAGCGCGGCTTCCAGCCGGCGGTGGGACTCGTCCGTGCCGTGGGCCAGCTTGCCGATCCAGGACTCGCCGTGCATGCGGTGGTACTTTTCTTCGCGGATCACCTTAGCCACGCCCAGCGCCAGCGGCTTGTGGGTCGAGCGGGTGAGCATTTCCAGGCGCACCCCATCGGCCGCGTCGTAAAGAAACTGGCGGGCCATGGAGTAGGCCCAGTCGCCGCGCGGCCGTTCCACCAGCCGGCAATGGTGAAATCCGGACGGCTCGCGGCCCAGGGCGATCGAGTCGGGGCTCTTGTCGAGGATCCCGGAGACCATTTCGTAGAACATTCGCGCGTGCCCGATCTCGTCCTGGGCCATGGACGAAAGCGCCACGTCCTCCTCCAGCAGCGGAGCGATGCCGGTCCATTCGGAATCGCGGTAGCCCAGCACCAGTTCGTCGTCCGCGAGCGCCATCAGGAGCGGAACCAGCTTCTCGTCGATCACTTGGCTTCCCCTCTTTCTGCGGCCACCCTGGCCCGCAGCGCTTTGCGCTTTTCCACGGTGATGCGGTAGCCGGCGCCCTCGCGATAAGTCCGGTCCAACTGCGAGGCCAGCAGGTCCGCGTCCTTCACTTCCATGATCGCCGCGCGACGCACCACCCACAGCCGGACCGACTCGTGTCGGCGCCCGTAGAGGTCGCGCGCGTACTGAAGGGCCAGGTCGTCATCGGGGGCCAGCAGATTGCCGGCGTGGCGAAAGGGATCGCCCTGCTCCTCCTGGCGGAACACTTCGTACACGTCCCCGACCGTGGTGTCCATGGTCAGGCCGCCACGGAGGCGGAGCCCAGCACGGCGTCGCGCACCCAGCGGGTCTCCTCGTAGTTGAAGCGCCGGAAGCCCAGCCGCTCCTGGCTCGCGGGGCCGGCGCCGCGCACCACCGTCTTGAGCTCTTCCCAGTCCGGCTCAGTGTAGAGCCAGGAGCCGGTCGCCTGGTCGTGCCGCATGTTGGGATCGGGCACTTCAAGGCCGATCTCGCGGATCTTGGGAATGTAGGTGGCCAGGAACTCCTGCCGCAGGTCGTAGTTGCACTTGGTCTTGATCTTCCAGGCCAGGTCGCCGTCTCTTTCGGCCGGGGTGTTCGGCCCGTGCATGTGCATGAGCGGCCCCCACCAGCGGTTCAGGGCTTCCTGGCACATCTCCTTCTGCCTCTCCGTTCCGGCCATCAAGGTGAGCACCGCGTCCTCGCCCTGCTTCAGGTGGAAGGCCTCCTCCCAGCAAATGCGGGTCATGGTGCGGGCGTAGGGCGCGTAGGAACTGGAGCGCAACGCCGTCTGGCTCACGATCGCGGCGGCGTCCACCAGCCAGCCGATGATGGCCACGTCGGCCCACGTGCGCGTCGGGTAATGAAAGACGTTGTGGAACTTGGTGCGACCGGCGATGAGGTCCTCCAGCATGGCCTCGCGCGGCTTGCCCAGGTCCTCGGCCACGCGGTAGAGCAACTGGCCGTGCCCCACTTCGTCCTGGATCTTGGCGGTCAGCGCCAGCTTGCGGCGAAGGCTGGGGGCGCGCAGGATCCAGTCGCGCTCGGGGAGCGCTCCCATGAGTTCGGAATTGCCGTGCATTTCGATGAACCGGATGGCGCGGGTGCGGTAGTCCTCGGGCATCCAATCGCCCACTTCCACCTTGCCTCCGGCGTCGATGCGGGCCTTGAACTCGTCGATCTGGGCCTGGTCTTCCATGGTTCCTCCCTGCTCGGGCGCCTCCCGGGCGCCCATCGGTTCGATCGAGCGGCTAGCGTGAGCGCTCGACGCCTCTCAAGATCATGTCGGCCATGCGGTCGGCCACTTCGTCGGGGCTGAGCGGCCCTTCGGTCCGGAACCACTGGTGCGCCCAGTTGAGCGCGCCCAGCAGGAACAGGCTCGCGAACTTGGGCTCGGTCGGCGAAAACTCGCCGCTCGCCACGCCGTCCTCGATCACGTGCCGGAAGTGGGCCTCGTACTGGTCGCGCTTCGCCTTCAGTGCGGCCCGGCGTTCCGTACCAAGCAGCTTCCACTCGTTCAGGTAGCACGCGGCGGCCGCAAGGTCGCTGGCCACCAGGTTCACGTGGGCCCGCACCAACCGGCGCAGCCGGTCCGAAGCCGTGTTGGGACCGGCCACGGCACGCTCGGCCGCCCCCAGGAACTGGCCCGCCGCGCGGTCCACGATCTCCCAGAGGAGATCCTCCTTGCCCCCCATGTGCGAGTACAGGCTGCCCCCCTGCAGGTCCAGGGCCGAGGCGATGTCCCGGACACTGGTGGCAGCATAGCCCCGATCCGCGAACAGCCTCGCGGCCGCTCGCAGAATCTGCTCCTTACGGGTTTCGGGCGCGTGCAATTCGGCCAAACCAGCCTCCATGGGTCGATTCTGGAAGTGAGCTCGCGAACTAGCGTTTGTTAGCTTCATTATCGGACAAACCGGTAGAAAAGACAACCTCCTGGGAGCGCCGACTACTTCAGAAGATTGTGCGCAGAAACCGTCTGGGAAGTCATCCCCGGCGCGGCCGCGACCGCGGAATCCACGACAACCGTCACGTCCAACGGCGGCGTGTCCCCGCGCAGGCCGGTGAGTGCCACGGTACAGCGCTGTCCCCCCGGCAGGTTCACTGTCCGGCTGACATAGACCAAGCCGGTGTCGCTCACCGAAACGAACTTGAAAGTGTGGGCGCCGGCGACGACGGGATTGTAGGGCGCGTCCACCACGACCTGGCTCAGGTCACCGTAGAGAGCGCCGTCCAAAATCAGCCGGACATCGGCCTGGATGTTGGGCACCAGGTGGTAGACCCGCAGATCGACCTCGCCGGCCGGGATCCCCGAATGGCGGTTGTCGATGGACGTGAGCAGCTTGTAGCCGAAGCCCGGGTTCCCAACCAGGAAGATGGTGTTGTCCTGTCCCGGGGCAAACGCGACCGGAGTGGGGCCGGTGGTGGCCACGACCGAGCCCGCCTCGCTCAGGATCCGGATCTGCTGATTGAAATTGGTCAGTGCGACGTAGCGGCCCGCCGCCGGAAATGGGAGCGTGTCCCCGGCAACGGCCCCGTTCATGGAAAGGTAGCACCGGGGCGAGCCCGGGGCAGCGTTCAGCAGGCGGACCCGAAAGGTCGGGACGGTGGCCACCAGGTCCGAGCCGCAGCCGGCTCCGGCGAAGGAGACGAAGGCCAGCAGCGCGGGAGCCAGGAGGCGTCGAAACGGGGTCACGGGGACTTCCTTTCAAGTATGGGACGGGCCGCATGGGCGACCCACTGAATATAACACATCGTTTCCCCATCGGTTCCGTTGCGGTGGCGGCCTGCTTCCGACTACATTAGTCGCCATGCCCGACCGCCCGCTGAAACCACTGGAGAGCAGGGAACGGCTTTCCACGCGTATCTGGGGCATCGCCTTCGCGGTGCTCTACTGGATGACGCGAACGGCCTCCCATACCATGGATGCCCTCTCGTACTCGCGCCTGGTGCGGGACGGAGGGATCGCCGACCTGTTCCATCCCCACCACCTCCTCTACAACCTCGGCATCTGGACGCTGTGGAAGGCGCTCACCGGGGTCCACCCGTCCCTGGATCCGTTCAGCGTGGCGGCCGTGGTGAACTCCGCCCTCGGCGGCCTCCTGCTCACCGTGTTCGCGCGCACCCTGCTGGAAAACGGCACGACCTACTTCTGGACCAGCTTCGCGACCCTGGGTCTGGGGCTCTCGCAGTGCATGTGGACGCTGGCCTCCGAGAACGAAGTGTACGTGGCGACCACGCTGTTCCTGACCCTGTCCGCGCGCCACGCGCTGCGGGCATCCCGCAGCGCCGGAGGACACGATTCCCTGCGATCCGGCCTGTGGGTTGCGGCGGCCGCCCTCGTGCACATCGTCGCGCTGCTGTTCCTGGCGCCGGCCCTGATCCTGGCCGGATGGGGCGCCTCATCCCGGGCCGCCGCGTGGAAACGCCGGCTGGTTACCGCCGCCGCCGCGTTGCTTCCGGTGCTGGCCTGCTACGCCACGGCGATCGTGGTGCGCCACGCCAACACCCCGGAGCGGGTGGCCGGCTGGGTGAACCGCTACATGCGGTGGGAGTCCTGGACGGAGCGCAATCCGGTTCGGGTGGGCCTTGGCTTTCTGTGGTTCCTGCGCGGAGCGCTCCCCGACTTCGGCCTGATCGGCCGCGCTCCGAGCCCAACCGCCATTCCGTGGCTCAACGACCTGGTGCGCCTGCCCTTCCTGCTCTTCGGGGCCGCGGCCGGCTATCTCCTCTATGACGGCTGGCGCAAACGCGCCTACCTGGCCTGGCGCTTCGGAGCTCTTCCGGTCCTGTGCCTGGCCTGGTTCCTGTGCTTCGAGCTCTTCCTGGGGTGGGTGGGCAGGTCGAGCCTCAAGTTCTGGACGCTTACCCTGCCCCCGCTGTGGGCCTTCTCGGCCATGTGGGCGGATCTGCGCTTCGGGGACCCCGAGGCCGAGGGGCTGCGCCGCATGTCGCACCGCTCGGTTCTGGCGGTGCTCTCGATCCTGGCGCTCCAGATCGCCACGACCGGGTTCCTGGTGGTGGCCCCCCGGCACGATCCGTTGCGCGATCGCCCGCGCTCGTGGTCGGACAACGTGGCCCGCTTGACCGGCCCCAACGACTTCATCCTGGTGCCCGAGGGCGAACTGGAGGGCTACCTGCTCTACTACGGCCGGCGGCCCAATCTGCTGACGCTGGAAAACGACGCCCGGCACACCGGCAGCTTCCAGGAGTCCATGGACACGCTGTTCGCGCGGGCCACCCGCGCGCGCGCCCGGGGCGGACGGGCCTGGATGCTTGGAACGGGACTGGTGGTCACGCCGGATGCGGCCGCGATGTGGCGCCGCCGGCACGTGCCCGACGACGTCTACCGGCTGGTCGCTGCCCGGCTCCGGGACCGTGGCCCCTACGATTCCACGTTGCCGATCGCACCGGGCGACTCACCGCTGGGTTACCCGCGCATGCTGGAATTCATGCCCGATTCGGTTTTGGCGAGCCCCGCGCCCAATTCCGGCGCGCCGGACAGCGTTCCCGCATCGCCGGCTAAAACAACTCCGGCCGCAGCTGCTCCGCGGAGGTGAAGGTCGCCTTGCGCAGCATGGTGAGCAGGGCCCAGGAAGCCAGCGTCACGCCGCAGCTCAGCATGAACATCACCACCACCTGGTAGCGCACCGCCTCTCCGGGATCCTGGCCGGCGATCAGCTGGCCGGTCATCATCCCGGGCAACTGCACCACGCCCACCACCATCATCGCGCTCACCGTCGGAAGGGCGGCTGCCCGCAGCGCTTCCCGCCGAGCGGCGGCGGAGGCCCGCGCGGGGGATGCTCCCAGGGCCAGGGCCGCTTCCACCTCCGCCCTTCGAAGCTTCAGTTCCGCCAGCCAGCGGTTGCCCGCGAGCACCGCGGCGCTCATCGCGTTTCCCAGGATCATCCCCGCCACCGGCACGATGTACTGCGGCTGGTACCAGGGTTTCACTTGCAGGACCAGCAGGATCACCGTGGCCACCGGGATGGACGCCCCGAAGCCGATCGCGAGCAGCATGGAAAGCCGAAGCCCCGGCACGCGCGACTTGAGCCGGCCCGCCGCGTTCCACGCGGCCACCGCCAGCATCACCGCCAGCAGGAGCAACACCCATCCGGGTTCGGGATGCCGGAACAGCGCTCCCAGCACGAAGCCCATGGCGGTCAGTTGCAGAAAAGCGCGCACTCCTCCGATGGCGATGTCGCTTCCCATGCCCAGGCCCTCCCGCCATGAGATCGCCCAGGCCACCACCAGCATGGAGGCGGCGATCAGCAGGTGCAGGTACGGGATCGCCACGTAGCTCACGGCGACTCCTCCCCGCCGCTGGCGATAAACTCGCGTGCCTCGGCGCAGGCGGGGGACTCGAAGAACTCCGTCACCGGCTGCACGGCCCGTATCCGTCCTCCGGACATGAATGCCACCCGCGTACCGAAGGCGCGGGCGTGCTCCAGTTGGTGGGTGACCAGCACCGCGGCCAGCGAGCGCCGCGTGCACAGTTCCACCAGCATCTGCACCAGGGCGCGGGCATTGGGGGGATCCAGGGCCGAGGTCGGCTCGTCCAGCAGCAGCAGCCGCGGTTCCAGCGCCAGGGCCCGGGCCAGCGCGACCCGCTGCTGCTCCCCGATCGAGAGCGACCGGGCTTCCCGCGCCAGGAATTCCGGGGCCAGGGACACGTCCGCGAGAAGCTCCAGGAGGCGGGTTTCGTCCAGTGCCCTGCCGGCCTGCGCGGGCCCGAAAAGCAGATTGGCGCGAACCGTGCCATCGAACAGCGCCGGGACCTGGAAGACCAGCGCCGCCGCGCGCCGGAGTTCGCGCACGGGCCAATCCGGGAGCGACTTGCCCAGAACCCGGATCTCCCCCGAGCTCGGCTCGCTCAGCCGGTTCACCAGTCGGAGCAGCGAAGATTTTCCCGCACCGGAGGGCCCCACCAGCGCCAGCCGGTCGCCCACACGCAGCTCCAGGCTCACCTCTTCCACCAGCGGGCGCGCCGCTCCCGGGACGGTGCAAGTGACGCCCTTGAGGCCAAGTAGATCCATGGCGCGAACGCTAGCCTCCAAGTTGCTTTCTGTCAATGGCTTACGAATCTCTCTGGACTACAGATCCCCCGGCCGGCAACCGATAACTCCCTTGATCGATCGCGCAGTCCGACTTGTCCGCAGGGAGACCCATTTCCGTGAGCCCGAACCCGGCCGCCGCACGCACACCCCAGGAGATGCTCCAGAAGATCCAGGGCACCCTGGACGAGCTCGAGCGCGCCCGAGGCTGGATCACCAGCCTGGAGCAGGTGACCGAAGCGCTGTCGGTTTCGTCATCGCTGGTCCGGTCGCTGGAGGAACTGATCGCGGCCGCCATGGACAACACCGCCACCCAGATCGCCGCCGTGGCCATGCGCGACGAGCCCGGGCGCCCGGTCCAGGTGCTGTGCCGCCGCGAGATCGACGAAGGCCTGCTGGACCGCGCGCGCGCCGAGCTGGAAGGCCGCCACTACCTGTGGGTCATCGAACACGGAAGGCCGCTGCTGCTGGCGCCTCCCGGCGTGCCCAACACGCTGGAGGGCATCCGCACCGAGCACTTCCACGCCGGCAACTTCCTGCTGGTGCCGCTGGCCGCCGGCCTGGAAACGGGCGGCGTGATCTGCGTCGGCACCCTGGAGCGCCGCCACACCTTCAAGCCCGACGATCTTCGCTTCGTGAAACTGCTGGCCACCATGGCCACCGGCACCATCCGCAGCATGCACGCGGTGGAAGATCTTCAGCACTTCCTGATCGCCACCATCCGCTCGCTGTGCGCGGCGCTGGACGCCCGCGATCCCTACACCCGCGGCCACTCCGAGCGCGTGGCCATGGTGTCCATGGCGATCATGAACGAGCTGGAGGGCCTGCGCGCCCAGCCTTTCCCCGAGGGATTCCGCGACTCGGTGCGCCTGGGGGCGATGCTCCACGACGTGGGCAAGATCGGGATCTCGGACGAGATCCTGCACAAGCCCGACCGGCTCACACCGGCCGAATTCGAAGAAATGAAGTCGCACACCCTGAAGGGCGCGGCCATCGTGAGCGCGGTCAAGAACACCCGGGACATCCAGCACGCGGTCAAGTACCACCACGAGCGCCTGGACGGCTCCGGTTACCCCGAAGGCCTCAAGGGCGACGCGATCCCGGTCATCGCCCAGATCGTGGCGGTGGCCGACACCTTCGATGCCATGACCAGCGACCGCCCCTACCGGGAAGGCATGCCCCACGCCGAGGCGGTGCACGAGATCGTCACCCTGGCGGGCAAGCACTACCAGCCGGACATCGCGCACTCGCTCCTGCGCGCGTTCGAGGACGGATCGTTGCTGCACACGTTTGAAAGGGAACTGAACGAGAACGGCGCCGAGCCCAACGAAGTGGTGGGACGGCTGTTCGACACTGAGATCCGCGAACTGCCGTCGATGCCGCAGGTGGTGCACACGGTGATCGAAAAATCCCGCGATGCGAACTGCTCGGTCAAGGAGATCTCGGAGCTGGTGGCCCGCGACCAGGGGCTAGTTTCCCGCATCCTGCGCCTGGTGAATTCCGCCTTCTACGGGTTCTCGCGCCGGATCTCGACCATCAACCTGGCCATCACCATCCTGGGGCTGCGCAACGTCCGCAACCTGGTCATCAACGTGGGGCTGGCGGGCTTCTTTCGCGGCGGCAGCCCCGAGAGCCGGGAAACGCGGCTGAGATTGTGGGAGCACTCCGTGGAGACCGCGGTGGGCGCGATGACGCTGGCCCGCATGCGGGGCATGGCCGAGCCGGACGAAGCGTTCACCGCCGGGCTGTTGCACGACATCGGCCGGATCGCGCTGGACTACCACCACCACGACCTGTCGGTGCGGATCGAAAACCTGGTGCGGGAAGAAAACCTGAGCCCGGCGCTGGCGGAAGAGCGGGTGGTCGGAGTGGACCACGGCGCCATCGGCGCCTGGGTGGCCGGCCAGTGGAACCTGCCCCGCCCGCTGTGCGACGCGATCCGCTACCACCACGATCCGGCCCGCTGCGCGGTGGACGCTCCGCAGTCGCTTTCCCTCACCTACATCGTGGGTGCGGCCGAGGCGCTGTCGGACCTGAGGCACGAGATCGAGGACAACATGGAAACGCACCTGTGGCATCCGGCCGTGCAGCACATGGCCCTGACCCAGGAAGAGACGCGTGCGGTGCTGGAGGCGATGGAACGCGAGAAGGAATCGCTGCTGCAAGTCCTGGGCCGGGAGCCCTAGGGCCGGTGGAACAGAAAAGGCCCGGCCGGGAGGCCGGGCCCTGGAAGAGCTAGGCTTTGCCGTCCCAGCGGAAGGCGTCGAACAGCGCCACGCCCAGGAGCAGGCCGCCGATGCCGAGCGGCGGAAGAGCCTTGAAGATGTCGTAGCCGAACAGCATCAAGCCGGTCACCAGGAACACGATCCCGATGGGGCCGACGATCTTTCCAATTCCTCGCATGATCTCCCCGGATTTTGCGGACCACAGCGCCGGGCCGGATGGCCCTCTCCAAACCACGGCAGGATAGTCGGATCGGTGCGGATTTGCAAGGCATCCTCTGCTATAGTGCCGCCCATGTGGCTCCTTTCCGAATCCGACGTCGCCCGGGTGCTCGATGCCGGCCTCGCCATCCAGGCGGTGGACGCGGGCCTGCGCTCGCTCTCCGGCGGCCAGACGCTGCAGCCGCTCCGAACCGTGCTGCGCCTGGAACCCCACGGCAGCTTCCTGGGACTGATGCCCGCCCACATGCGCGACTCCGATCTGCTGGGCCTGAAGATCGTCACCGTCGCCCACGGCAACCCGTCCCTGGGGCTGCCCTCGCACCTGGCGGGAATCATGCTGCTGGATCCCGCCACCGGCCAGATCCTCTCGTTCATGGACGGCCGCCTGATCACCGAGGTGCGCACGGCTGCGGCCTCCGCCGTATCGACGCGGCTGCTGTCACGGCCTGAATCCACGTCGCTTGCAATCCTTGGGTCCGGAGTGCAGGCCCGGAGCCACCTGGATTGCTTGCTGCGTGTTCGGGGCTTCAAGGAAGTCAGGGTGTGGAGCCCGACCCCGGCCCACCGTGAAAAATTCGCGATCGACGAATCAGCGCGGCACAGAATCGAGGTACGGGCGGTGGCCGGTCCGGAAGAAGCCGCCCGAGGGGCGGATGTGATTGCGTGCTGCATGTCCTGCGAGGGGCCGGTACTGCTTGGGGACTGGCTCTCCCCCGGCCAGCACATCACGGCCGTGGGCGCGAGCCAGCGCGCCACGCGGGAACTGGACGGCCAGGCGGTGTCGCGCTGCACCGTGTGGGTGGACCAGCGGGAAGCGGCCCAGGCCGAGGCCGGGGACCTGCTCCAGGCTGCGGCAGAGAGCCTATACACCGAGTCCCAACTCGCCGGAGAGCTGGGCGAGGCGCTGCTCGGGAGCGCCCGCGGCAGAAGCTCTGCCGAAGAAATCACGCTGTTCAAGTCGGTCGGGGTGGCCGTGGAAGATGTCACCACCGCCACGCTGGTCTACCTGCGCGCCCGCGCCCTCGGCTTCGGGCAGGAGTTCCACCTCCAAGCGTAGCGATGCCTTCCCTACTCCATCGCCCTCTCAGCCTCGTTCCAGTCCGGCTGCCCGTTCCGCACCCAGTAGTACAGACTGTCCAACTGGTCGATCACGCTGTCGGGGAGGTGATCCTTGAACGCCGGCATCCGCACGGGCTCATGGGTCAGGAAGAACATCGCCACCTTGTTCTTTGCAAAGCGGTCGGGGCGGCCTTCCTTCACCCATTGCCTGAACTCGTCGTGGCTCGCGACCAGGTCTTCGGTGTCCTTGCCCTGCCAGGCGGGCACGATGCCCTTGAGGGAACCGGGGTTCGGCCGTGCGAACAGCCCCAGCGGCCCGTGACAGTGAAAACAGCCCGACTTTTGCGCCGCCTCGGCCCCGGCCTTGACCGCCGGGGAGGCCTGGTCCACTCCCCACTGGCTCTGGGCCAGCGCAAACACCGTGAGATCCGAGATCTGGGCCGCGTTAAAGCGGCCCCGGAACGAGGGCATTTCAAGTGCCGGTGGCTTCTCTTCCGTCCGGGCTTCCGGGGCCAGGCCCTGCCCGGCGCGCTTCAGCGAGTCTTCGCGGGCCTTGCGCGCGTCCATCCCCTCGGTGCCCAGGAGCAGCCAATCCCGGACCTGCGAAGCGCCCTTCGGTGTATCCATCATCAACAGCCCGCCCGCAAATCCTGGCACCGGGTCCTTCTCACCCAGGTTGGGCGCGCCCTTGCCGGCCTCCGCCCCGTGGCAGGCGAAACAGCCGTTCAGTTCGGCCAACCGGCGGCCGCGCTCCGCCGCGGGCAGGGCCGGCTTGAGCAAGATGGTCAGACTGGCGGCGGCGATCACGCCGATCAGGCAAAGCAGGCCCAGCACGGTTCGACGATTCAATGGATCCTCCCCTGTATCAAATGAGCCCCGAGTGAATTATTTGGACTCTAGCATCCCCGGGCGGCGCTGGACAGTTGGCCGGTGGTGCCCTAAAATTGAGCGTTGAATGAGTGCCTCTTCCCCGAGCGCCCGCCCAGCCGTCGGAATCGTCGGTCCCTATCCCCCACCCTATGGCGGGATCTCCGTGGGCATTCAGCGCCTGGCCCGCCGACTGGACGACGCCCGCATCGACTACGCGATCTACAACGAGTCCGCCACTCCGAGCCCTGAGCCCCACGTGGTGTCCGCTCCCGGCCCGCGGCGGCTGTTCCTGGAACTGCTGCTCGGCGGCCCACGCCAGATCCTTCACTACCAGAGCCCCGACTGGCGCATGCGCTGCCTGGTGGCGCTGTGGGGCATGCTGACCGGGCGCAAGAGCGTGATCTCCATCCACGGCGCCAGCTTCGACTTCTCCATGCGCTCCGGCGGCCTGCAGCGCGCGATCATCCAGTTCTTCACCGCCCGCACCTCGGCGGTGATCGCGTGCAATCCCGAGATCCAGGCCCAAGTGGGAGCGCTGACCGGCCGGCCCGAGCGGGTGCACATGGTGCCGGCGTTCATCCTGCCGCCGCCCTCGGCGGCCGACGCGCCGCTCCCGGCCGGCTTGACCGCGTTCCTGGCCGCGCACCGGCCGAATCTTCTGTGGGTGGGCTGGGTGGAGCCCTTCCAGGGGCGGGACCTGTACGGGCTGGACCTGACCTTTGATCTCCTGGAGCGGCTTCGGACCCGTTTCCCCGAAATCGGCTGCGTGTTATGGTTCAGCGGCATTCGGGACGAGGCGCTGTGGAAGGAACTGTGGGCCTCGGCGGTCCGGCGCGGCCTGGAAGGCCACATCCACATCGAGCGGGAAGGCCTGCCCGAGATCTATCCCCTGTTCCGCCGCGCGGACGTGTACCTGCGCCCGACGCTGACCGACGGGGACTCGGTTTCGGTGCGCGAAGCTCTGTCCCTGGGAACTCCGGTGGTGGCGAGCGATGCCGCCCCGCGAAGCCCGGCGTGCGTGACCTTCAACAAGGGTGACGCCGAAGATTTTATCCGCGCCACGGAGCTCGTGCTCGCGGACCTGGAATCGGCGCGCGCGCGCGCCCGCAGCGAAGCGCAGGAAGACAACGGAGCAAAGATCCTCGCCATTTACCGGGAGCTCGGTCTGTGAGCGCATACTGGAAGACCCGAAACGTGCTGGTGACGGGGGCGGCCGGCTTCATCGGCAGCCACCTGGTGGAGCGACTGGTCCGGGAAGGCGCCAGGGTGACGGCGCTGGTGCACTACAACAGCCAGTCCAGCTGGGCCAACCTGGAACTGGCCGCGCCGCAGTTGAAGAAGAAGGTCCGGGTGGTCATGGGCGACCTGATCGATCCCCGGAGCGTGCAGGACGCCGTGGACGGCCAGCACACGGTGTTCCATCTGGGCGCGCTGATCGCCATCCCCTACTCCTACATGGCCCCCGCGAGCTACGTGGAAGTGAACATCAAGGGCACCTTGCACGTGCTGGAGGCCTGCCGGCGCTGCAAGACCGCCCGCATGGTGCACACGTCCACTTCCGAAGCCTACGGCACCGCGCGCTACGTTCCCATGGACGAGGAGCACCCGCTCCAGGGGCAGTCTCCCTATTCGGCCAGCAAGATCGCCGCGGACAAGATCGCCGAGAGCTACTTCCTGTCGTTCAAGCTGCCGGTCTCCACCATCCGGCCGTTCAACTGCTACGGCCCCCGGCAATCGGCGCGCGCCATCATCCCCACCATTCTGACGCAGTTCCTGGCCGGGAAAACCGAGCTGAAGCTCGGCTCACTGAAGCCGGTGCGCGACTTCACCTACGTGGAAGACACCGTGGACGGCTTCCTTAGAGTGGCGCAGTCCAAGGCGGCCATCGGACAGGTGATCAACGTGGGCGCCGGCAAGGGCGTGACCATCGGGGAACTGGTGGAGGTCGCGGCCAGAGTGTGCGGCGCCAAGTACAAGGTGCGGGAAGACCGCGCCCGGGTGCGCCCCGAGGCCTCCGAAGTGCTGCGGCTCATCTGCGACAATCGCAAGGCCCGCAAGCTGCTCGGCTGGAAGCCCCGCGTGACGCTCCGCCAGGGGCTCACCCAGGTGCGGGATTTCCTGAAAGAGAACATGGATCGCTACAAGACCGACCGGTACAACGTCTAGCATGCGCGCAATCATCCTGGCGGGCGGCCGCGGCTCCCGGCTCAAGCCCTACACCACCGTGTTCCCCAAGCCGCTGGTGCCGGTGGGCGACCAGCCCATCCTGGACCTGGTGCTCCAGCAGCTCAAGGCCGCGGGCTTCACCCACGTCACGCTGGCCCTGGGGCACATGGGCGCGCTGATCCAGGCCTACTGCGGCGACGGCTCCAAGTGGGGCCTGGATATTTCCTACTCCATCGAAGACTCGCCGCTCGGCACGGCCGGGCCGCTGGCGCTGGCCGCCCCTCCGGAAGAGCACTTCCTGACCATGAACGGCGACCTGCTCACCACGCTCGACTACGGCGAACTGCTCCGCGGCCACATCCGGAGCGGCAAGCTGGCCACCGTGACGGTGTTCGAGAAGAAGGTCCCCATCGACCTGGGCGTTCTGGAAGTGGACGCCCAGGGAAACCTCACCGACTACATCGAAAAGCCCACCCTCACCTACAAGGTGAGCACCGGGATCTACGCCTTTCACCGGCGCATCCTGGACTTTGTTCCGAAGCGCCAGCGGCTCGACTTTCCCGACCTGGTTCGCACCCTGATCGGGCGCAAGGAATCCCTCGGGACCCACCTGTTCCAGGGCCAGTGGCTGGACATCGGGCGCCCGGAAGACCACGCGCTCGCGATGGACATGCTGGAGCGCGACCCGCAGGCTTTCATCCCCAGGAAATCATGAGGCTGCTGGTGACCGGCGCTTCCGGGTTCACCGGGAGCGCGCTGGTGCGGGCGGCGCTGCGCTCGGAGCCGGGCATGTTCGTGGCCGGCCTCGGGCCGCGCGACCCTGCGAACGGCGCGTCCGGGGCACTCCCCTGGGAGATCGGCAGCGCCTCGGATTCCGCCTGCGTGGCGCGCGCGATCTCGCTGCACCGGATCAACGCCGTGGCGCACCTGGCCCGCTCGGAGCGCCAGGGCAGCGACGCCGAGGTGATGCGCTCGCACGTCTCGGGAGCGCTGGGGGTGCTGGCCGGAGCGCAGAAGGCCGGAGGAGTGGAGCGGGCGCTGATCCTGGGCTCGGCCGCGGAGTATGGCCTGCTCGCCGAGAAGGACCTTCCGATTGGGGAAGACCATCCGCTCTCTCCCAATTCGACCTACGGGCTGGCCAAGGTGGCCGAGACTTCCCTGGCCAGGCTTGCTCCGGGATCCTTGGGTGTTCCAGCCGTGGTGGGCCGGCTGTTCAATCCGGTGGGCCCGGGGCAGGGTGCAAGCTTTGTATGCGGCTCGCTGGCCTCGCAGTTTGCGGCCATGAAGCGCGCCGGCGCACCTTCCCCGCTCCAGCTCGGCGCGCTCACCCCGATGCGGGATTTCATCGACGTGGAGGACGCCGCAGAGGCCCTGCTGGAGCTCTTGCGCTCGGGCGTCCCCGGCGAGTGCTACAACATCGGGACGGGTCGTGGGACGCGCGTGAGCGAAGTGGTCGCGATGTTCCGGGAGATCAGCGGGATGGATGCGACGGTCGCGGGCCCGGCAGCGGCCGCGCCTGCGCCGGACTCCCCGGAGCACAGCGTCGCCGACGTTTCCAAGATCCGCTCGCTCACCGGTTGGGCGGCAAGGAAGCCGCTCCGGGAGTCGCTGCGGGAGATCTTTGAGCGGGCGCTGAGGGGGTAGCCCGCGCTGCAGCCCCGGTACCAGCCCCACAGGACACACCGATCCCTGCACAAAAAGAACGGGCGCCCCGAATCCGGAGCGCCCGATTTTCATTCCTGCTCTTGCGCGACCTGGGGCCGCTACTTCTGCCCCACCGTGGAGTAATCCCGGCGGCCCGCCCCATCGTAGATCTGGCGCGGCCGGGCGATCTTCTGCTCCGAGTCCAGCATCATCTCCAGATAGTGCGCCGCCCAGCCGCCGGTGCGGCCCAGGGCGAACATCACCGTGAAATACGCCGCCGGGATCTTCAGCGCCTCGTAGATCAGACCCGAATAGAAGTCCACGTTCGGGTACAGCTTGCGCTTGATGAAGTACTCGTCCGAAAGGGCGATGCGCTCCAGTTCGATGGCGATGTCGATCAGCGGGTTCTTGCCGGTCTCTGCGAACACCGCGTCCGCCATCTCCTTGGTCACCTTGGCGCGGGGATCGTAATTCTTGTACACCCGGTGCCCGAAGCCCATCAGGCGGCCCTTGCCGGCCTTCACGCTGTCCACGAACGCCGGCACGTTTCCAATCGAGCCGATCTCGCGCAGCATCTTCAGAACTTCCTCGTTGGCCCCGCCGTGCAGCGGCCCATACAGCGCCGACATCGCCGCCGAGGCGCAGCAGAAGATGTCGCTCTGCGAGCTGGCCACGTTGCGCAGCACGCTGGTGGAACAGTTCTGCTCGTGGTCCAGGTGCAGTATAAGGAGCACGTCCAGCGCCCGCTCCAGCGACTTGGACGGCACGTACTTCTCGCCGGGCTTCCCAAACATCATCCTCAAAAAGTTGCCCGAATAGCTGAGCGAAGCGTCCGGCTCCACCGGCGCCTGGCCGGTGTGGTGCCGGTAAATGGAGGCGCAGATCGGAGCCATGTGGCCGATCAGGCGCAGCGCCATCTCCTCGCGAACCGCCACGTCCAGGACTTGGCGCGACTCCGGGTAATCCGCGGAGAGCGCTCCCAGCACCGAGACCAGCATGCTGCACGGGTGCGCGTCCGCCGGGAACGAAGAGATGATCTTCTGGATGTTGGCGGGCACGGCCGAATGCGCCGCGATCTCACTGGTCCAGGCCTTGAGCTGCCCATCGCTCGGAAGCTCACCCTTGACCACCAGGTAAGTGCACTCCAGGTAGCTGGCCCGCTCGGCCAGCTGGTCGATGGGGTAGCCGCGGTAGAGCAGGATGCCCTTGTCGCCATCGATGAAGGTGATCTTGCTGCGGCAGGAAGCGGTGTTGAGGTAGCCCGGGTCGTACGACATCAGACCGAAGTCGTCGGCGGAAGTCTTGAACTCCCGGAGCTCGGCGGCCTTGACGGTTCCATCCTTGATGGCAAGTTCCTTGGAGTTTCCGGTGCGATTGTCGGTGATTTTGATCGTTTCGCTGGCCATGGTACCGGCGTTCCCTTCCAGGCCCCGTGGGCCATACGTAAGCCTTGGTTGCAATGCGTGGCCTCTCCCGAGAATCATAACTGATTCCGGGGAGGGCCGTTAAGGGGGAAGTTTTGGGAGGGTCTCCGGGAGAATTGACGATTCTATTCCGGCCTGTCAGGATTATTTACTCTTTCCACCAAGCTCATACGAACCCCGCCACCTCAGGAGGCCACCTTGAGATCCCGGTTCTGGTTCCGCTCCCTGCTGTTCGCAGGCCTGCTCCTTCTGCCCCTCCCCGCGTCCGCCAAGCGACTGATCTACATCGCGGATGACTGCGTCATTTCCATGATCGAGGGCTGGTACCGGACCAATCCCAAACCCGAGTCAATCCCGTTTCCCGTTGAAAAGTGGCGGCTCCGCACTCAGGCTGCTGCCTGACGCTTCCTGATTCCCAGTTCCTTCTGCACCGCCTCGCGCAGCGCCGACAGATGGTTCTTGCCACGCACCCGCCGCAGCCTGG
>JANXVU010000162.1 GCA_025351485.1 Candidatus Eiseniibacteriota bacterium
ATCCGCGACTCCGTGGGCGAGGGGACGCGGGTGATGCTGGTGGCCAAGGCGGACGCCTACGGCCACGGCGCCGCGCGCATGGCCCAGGCGGCCGAGCGGTTCGTGTCCATGTTCGGCGTGGCCACGCTGCACGAGGGGATCGAGCTGCGCGGGGCCGGGATCACCCTTCCCATCCTGATCCTCACCCCGACCCTGCAGGACGAGATCGAGGAGATCCTCGAGCACGGCCTCGCGCCCTCCGTGGCCACCCGCGAATACGCCCGGGAACTGTCCACCGCCGCGGTTCGCCGCGGAGTCCGGGCCGGATTCCAGGTGGAGGTGGACACCGGGATGGGCCGCGCCGGAGTGTCGGAGCGCGAGGCCGAGGAGTTCGTGCGCGAAGTAACCTCGCTGCCGGCCCTGCACTTGGAAGGCCTCTACTCGCACTTCCCGGAAAGCGACGCCGCGGACCTGGATTTCTCCCGCGACCAGGTGATGCGCTTTCTTTCACTCGCGGGGCGGCTGCGCGCCTCCGGCGTGCGCGTGCCGCTGGTGCACGCCGCCAACAGCGCCGGCGCGGTGCGCATGCCCGAGGCGCGCCTGGAAATGATCCGGCCCGGCATCCTGGCCTACGGGCTGATGCCCAAGCCGGGACTGGAGCCGTTCCAAGGGATCCACCCGGTCATGAGCATGAAGGCCCGCCTGGTGCAGGTGCGCGACCTCGAACCGGGTTCCACCGTGAGCTACGACCGCACCTTCACGGTGAAGCGCCCCAGTCGTATCGGCGTGGTGCCGGTGGGATACGGGCACGGCCTTTCGTGGCTGCTGTCCAACCAGGGCGCGGTGCTGGTGCACGGGCGCCGCGCGCCCATCGCCGGAAACGTCACCATGGACATCACCATGGTGGACGTGACCGACATCCCGGGGGTCCGGACCGGGGACGAAGTGGTGATCTTCGGGCATCAGCAGGGGGAAACTCTGAGCGCGCAGGAACTGGCCACCCGCTCCCGCACCCTGGTCTACGAAGTGCTGTGCACCCTGGGCAAGCGGGTGGTGCGCGAGTACCGTCGGGGCGCGACCATCGAACAAGTGATGACCCTGGTGGGGGAGCGCCTGGTGGTGGCCGGGCCGGGGCACGGGGAGCACGTGCAGTACAGCCGGATGCCCGCGAAGGCCGCCGCGCCGGGCAAGCGGCTCCCGCGCGTGGGCGACACCGTGCGGCACGACGCGCTGGGCGTGGGCCTGGTGCTCCGGGTGTCCGGGGAGGGCGAGCACTCGCTGGTACTGATTTCGTTCGAAGGCGACGCCACGCAGCGCAAGTTCAAGACCGAAGATCCTCGAATCCACATTCTGGGAGGCTCATGAAGGCCGATCCGAAGTCCCTCACCCAAGAGGCCCGGGAGGCCGCCCGCGGCGCCTATGCGCCCTACTCCAAGTTTCGCGTCGGAGCGGCGCTCCTCGGAAAATCGGGACGTATCCACACCGGCTTCAACGTGGAGAACGCCTCCTACGGGCTTTCCATGTGCGCGGAACGCACCGCCATCTTCAACGCGCTGATCCATGGCGAAGACGAGTTCACTTCCATCGCCATCTGGACCGACAGCGACAATCCGGTCACCCCGTGCGGCGCCTGCCGCCAGGTCCTGAACGAGTTCTGCGGCAACATCCCGGTGTACGTATCGTGGCGCAAGGGCGGCCCGCGGCGCTACACGCTGCGCCAGTTGCTCCCCGCCGCGTTCTTCGAATTCCCCGGATCCGGGAAAGCCCGCGGCAAGTGAACGCCCGCGAACTGATCCTTAGAAAGCGCGCCGGCCTGCCGCTCACCGCTCCTGAAATCGACTGGCTGGTGAGCGAATACTCCGCGGATCGCCTGCCCGACTACCAGATGAGCGCGTTTCTCATGGCCACTTATTTCCAGCGCATGAGCTGGGATGAGACGGTCGCCCTGACCCGCGCCATGCTGCACTCGGGCAGCCGCATTTCCTGGGACGGCATCCCAGGGCCCAAGTCCGACAAGCATTCCACCGGCGGGGTGGGCGACAAGGTCTCGCTCGTCCTGGCCCCGCTGGCGGCCTGCTGCGGGCTGCAGGTGCCCATGATTTCGGGGCGCGGCCTGGGCCACACCGGCGGAACGCTGGACAAGCTGGAGTCCATGCGCGGGTTTCGCACCGACCTCAGCATCGAGGAAGTGCGGCAAACATTGAAGCGCGTCGGCTGCGCCATGGCCGGGCAGAGCCAGGAGCTGGCGCCCGCCGACAAACGCATCTATGCGCTGCGCGACGTTACCGGCACGGTGGAGTGCATCCCGCTGATCGTGGCCAGCATCCTGTCCAAGAAGGCCGCGGCGGGTGTGGAATCGCTGGTATTCGACCTGAAGTGCGGGGACGGCGCCTTCATGAAGACCGAGCCCGAGGCTCTGGAGCTGGCGCGGGCCCTGGTGGATGTGGCGGGCGGCCTCGGGATCCGGGCTGCCGCGCTGGTCACCAACATGGAAGAGCCGCTGGGCCTTGCGATCGGAAACGCGCTGGAAGTGACCGAATCGATTGAGTGCCTGCGTGGGGGCGGTCCGCGCGACCTGCGCGAGCTGACGCTGCGCCTGACCGGGGCCATGATCCTGCTATCCGGGATCGCCGCGGACTACGGCTCGGCCATCGGCGATGCGCTCAAGCGACTGGACGACGGCAGCGCGTGGCGCAAGTTCCAGGAGATGGTGCGGGCGCAGGGCGGCGAGTTGGATTCCCAGGGGATGCCGGCGCTGGAGCGCTCTTCCCACGTGGTCCCGCTGACCGCCGGCCGGGACGGCTACCTCACGCGCATCGCCAACTTGAGTCTGGGGCTGGCCTCGGTGAAGCTGGGCGCGGGCCGGCAGGTGGTGACCGATGCGGTGGAGCCCGCGGCGGGAATCGTGCTGGGGAAAAAGGTTGGCGACCGCGTGGCCAGGGGCGACGTGCTGGCGTGGGTCCATCATCCCCGGGTTCCGCGCCCGGAGCTGGAAGGGGAAATCGCGGCGTGCTTCGAGATCGGGGCGCAGCGCGTAACCCCGCGCGAGCTGGTGTGGAAGGTGGTGACGGCGCATGGGGTGCATGAGTGGGAGGAGTGGTCTTCGCCGGGGGCGGCATCCCAGGACTAGCGGCAAGGATCTTCGCGGAACTTCGATATCTTTCTCTACTACGCCCGGGAGTAGTCCTCATGGCAACGTGCATCGCCCTGCTGCGCGGGATCAACGTGGGAAAGGCCAAGCGCATCGCGATGGCCGATCTGCGGGACCTGGTGGCGGGTGTGGGCGGTTCCAATGTGCGCACGCTGCTGAACAGTGGCAATGTTGTGTTCGAAGTCGGCCGACCCAGTGTCACCAGGCTCGCCGCGGCCATCGAGGCGGCGATTCAGAGCACCCATCGGTTCTCCACCGCGGTGGCTGTGATTTCGGCGGCCGACCTGGATTCCATCGTCCGGCAGAATCCCCTGCTCAAGATGGCGACCGATCCCGCCCGGCACCTGGTGGCATTCGTGAAGGGTCCCGCCGTCCTGGCTTCGGCCCGGCCGCTCATGGCCACCCCCTGGAAACCGAGTGCCCTGGCCCTGGGAGACCAGGCGGCCTACCTGTGGTGCGCGGATGGCATCCTTGATTCGCCGCTCCTGCAGGCCTTTACCCGCGCGACCCGGGAGGGCGCCACCACCCGGAACTGGGCCACTGTGCTGAAGCTTCAAGCCCTGGCCGGGAGCCCGGGTGGAGCCCGAGCGGGGTAGATCGGTTCCGCGGGAAGAGTGTAGAATCCCAAAATGCACGGATTGCCAATGCTCGCGCAAGGCCTCGTCGAGGGCTGGCCGCCAGGTTTGGCGGATCGTGGCAGGTGGTTCCGAGGCAGCTCCTGGCGCTGCTCGACACGCCCGACAAGGCGGCGTCGCAGCGGGCCTTCTACGCGATGATGAAGAGAGTAAAGATTGATATCGCCGGGATTCGGCGTGCGTATGACGGCGCCTGACTCGCTCCGGGCAACCATCCAGGGAGAACCCCGATGACTCTTCCGTCCTATGCCATGAACCGCGCGAACTTTCCGGAAATGTACGAGCGGATGCTGGTGGAACCGCTTTTCCGTCCATGGGCCAAAGTGCTGCTGCAGCGCGTGGACCTGTCGGCGGGGGACCGGGTGCTGGACATAGCCTGCGGCACCGGGATCGTGGCGCGCCTCGCGATGGAGCGGCTGGGCGCCGGGGGCCGTGTCGTCGGGGTTGACCTGAGCCCCCCCATGCTCGCGGTGGCGCGGGGGATCGCCCCGGCCATCGAGTGGCGCGAAGGAAACGCATGCGCGCTTCCCCTGGGCGCCGGCGAAGTCTTCGATGCCGTCCTGTGCCACCAGGGGCTGCAGTTCTTTCCGGACAAGTCATCCGCCGTTCGTGAGATGAAGCGCGCCCTGGCGCCCGGGGGAAGATTGGCCCTGGCCACCTGGCGCCCGGTGGAGGAGATCCCGCTGGTTCAGGCGCTCCACGTGGTGGCCGAGCGGCACGTCGGGGCGGTCCAGGATCACCGTCACAGCTTTGGGGAAGCCGCGCCGATCGAGGCGCTCCTGGTCGGGGCGGGGTTTCACCAGGTGAAGATCGAGACCATGTCGCGCGTGGTGCGGTTCGCTGATCCGGCCGTTTTCCTGAGAATGAATGCC
>JANXVU010000163.1 GCA_025351485.1 Candidatus Eiseniibacteriota bacterium
GTGGTCGAGCACCTCGATCCCCATGATCCTTCCGGCCTGCACCAGCCGGCCCGTGAGCTGCACGTCCTCTTCGCTGGCGCTGGGATCGCCCGACGGATGATTGTGCACCAGGATGACCGCCGCCGCGGACTCTCCCACCGCGGGCTGGAACACTTCCCGCGGGTGCACCAGGCTGGCGTTGAGGGTCCCGATGGAAATCGTTTCCTGCTTGATCACCTGGTGGCGCGCATTCAGGAACAACGCCAGAAAATGCTCCTTGCGCGCCCGGCGGATGGAACGCACCAGGCGCACCACGTCCTCCGGCCCGCGGACGCTGGGCGGCGCCTCGGGATCCTCGCGGGCGAACAGCCTGCGGCCCAGTTCCACCGCCGCGGCCAGCCGCGCGGCCTTGGCGGCCTTCACGCCGGGCACCCGGGCCAGTTCGGCCGGCCCCCGGCTGGCCAGCGAGGCCAGCCCTTCGGCCAGCAGCAGCCGGGCAGTTTCTCCCGAACCCATGCCTCGCACGCCGCTCCCCAGCACCAGGCTGAGCAGGTCCTGCTCCGAGAGCGCCGCGGCGCCCCGCTCCAGCAGCCTTTCCCGGGGCCGCTCCACCCGGGGCATTTCGCTCACCTTCATGGGCCAAGCACGCGTCATTGGATGACTTTCCTGGGGGGTCGGATTGACAGGGGCCGGGAGGTGCCTTAGAATTCCGACTATCTTATGCGTCCACTTCCCCGCTGGATCCTTGCCTTGGCCCTGCTTCCGGCTCTTACCCCCGGAGTCCTGAAAGCCCAAGGCAGCCCCACGCCCGGCCCGCCCATCGTCAGTGGCGCCGGACTGGTCGACTTTTCCAATCCGGCCAGGCTCAAACCCGGCCAGTGGGTCACTTACAAGGTCAGCGCCTACGAAGCCGGCCAGGTCCGCGAAAGCACCCAGAAGATTTCCGTCGCGGGATTCGTGACCTACAACGGCGAGAAGTGCGTGTGGATCGAAACCGAATTCGCGCCCAAGGGCTCCGACCCGACCTGGTGCCAGACCCTCATCTCCCTGGCGATTTCCAAGGCTCCGGGCCACGACTACGTCAAGGCCATGCCCGCGAACCAGCGCAAGGTCCACACCTACAAGGGAGGGGGCGAGGTTTCCGAGCTCGACTTTCCAAGGGTGGAGACCATGAAATCCCAACCGAACCCCGACGTTTCCCAGAACCTGAAGGATTCGCGGGACACGCTGCCGGCCACCGACGTGATCACCGACGCCGGAAAGTTCCATGCGCTGCCCGCCCGCTACAGCCGGGACGCGCACTTCGTGGTGAAGGACAAGGCCGGCGGCCGGATGTACCGCCGGCAGGTCGAGGAACAGGTCAGTTACCTGGCGAAACAGATTCCGGTCACCGGCATGGCCAAGCAGACCTACTCTCTGAGCCTGGTGATTGCTCCGATCCCCACGGACAAGACCGACGACTACGTGCCGCCGGCCGCCCCGCAGGGGCTCCGGCGCGAGGCCGTCGCGATCGCGTTCGGCACAGGCGCCAAGTCGGCGTTCCCGAAAAATGCCAGAATCGTGCCGATGAATGTCCCCACCCAGAGCATCAGCCCACCCTCGGGCGGCGGCCGCTAGGCCCGCCCGGCGCCCGCCGCTTCCAGCCCGAACAGCCCCCGGGCAAAAGCGTCCGGATCGAAGTCCACCAGGTCATCGATACCTTCTCCCACCCCGATCATCTTGACCGGAAGCTTCAGTTCGGCGGCGATGGCCACCACGATGCCTCCGCGGGCCGTGCCGTCCAGCTTGGTCACCACCAGTCCCGAGACTTCCACGTCCTTGTAGAACTGGTGCGCCTGCGCGAGGCCGTTCTGGCCGGTCACCGCGTCCAGCACCAGCCAGGTCTCGTGCGGCGAGCCGGGGTATTCGCGGGCCAGGATGCGGCGGATTTTTCGCACCTCTTCCATCAGGTTGACCTTGTTGTGCAGGCGGCCGGCGGTGTCGAACAGGGCCACGTCGTAGTGGCGGGCCTGGGCGGCCTTGATGCCGTCGAAGGCCACCGCGGCCGGATCGGCGCCCTCCTTCTGGCGCAGGATCTCGCACCCCGCGCGCTCCGCCCAGATCTCCAGCTGCTCGGCGGCGGCGGCGCGAAAGGTGTCGCAGGCCACCATCAACACCCGCTTGTTTTCCAGCCGCAAGCGGCGCGCCACCTTGCCGATGGTGGTGGTCTTGCCCACGCCGTTGACCCCCACGACCAGGACCACCGCGGGCCGGGCTTCTACCGCGAGCAAGGGGCCGCCCGAGCCGGCTTCGCGCAGGACCGCGGCCACTTCGTCGGCCAGCCACTGGCGCACCTCTTCCGCCGAAGCTTCGTCCTGGCCGCGGGCTCTCTGGCGCAGGCTCTTCATCAGCCGCTCGGCGGTGCCGAGCCCCACGTCCGACATGAGAAGGCGCTCCTCGAGATCCTCGAGAAGCGCCTCGTCCAGCTTGACCCGGCCGGGAAGAATGCTGCTGAGCCCGGTTTCCAGCGTCTCGCGCGTCTTGCGGAGCCCGGCCTTGATCTTGTCAAAAAGTCCCATGCGCTAACCGAGTACCGGTTCCTCCGGGGCCGCGGATTCGGCCTGCGCTGAGGCCCCGGCCGGCTCCCCGCCGTTGCCGCCGCCCGGCTCCTCCACCCGGTCGAACTTGACCGAGACCAGCCTGGAGCAGCCCGGTTCGCCCATGGTCACGCCGTAGAGCACGTCGCAGGCTTCCATGGTGCGCTTATTGTGGGTGATCACCACGAACTGGGTATTGGCCGCAAAGTGCTTGAGCAAGGTCACGAACCGGTCGATGTTGGCGTCGTCCAGCGGCGCGTCCACTTCGTCCAGGATGCAGAACGGGCTGGGCTTGACCAGGTACACGCCGAACAGCAACGAGATGGCCGTGAGCGCGCGCTCGCCCGAGCTCAGGAGCGAGATGTTCTGCAGCCGCTTGCCGCGCGGGCGAGCCACGATCTCGATCTTGGCCTCGAGCGGGTCGTCGCCTTCCATCAGCAGATCCGCCTCGCCGCCCTCGAACACCGTGGTGAACACCTGGCGGAACTTTTCCCGCACTTCCTTGAACGTGGTCTGGACCATCTCGCGGGCCGAGGTGTTGATCTTTTCGATCACCTCCAGCAGCTGCGTGCGGGCCTGCACCAGGTCGTCGCGCTGGGTGGAAAGGAAGTCGTAGCGCTCCTTGCGCTTGATGTACTCGTCCATGGCCAGCGGGTTCACCGGGCCCAGACCGCGGATGCGGGTCTTGAGCTGCGCGAGCTTCTCGGGCGTTTCGTCCTCCCGCGGTTCTTCCTGCTCGGCGAGCACGTCCAGGTTCTCGAGCTCGTACTCCACCTTGAGACGGGCCAGCTCCTGCTCCAGAAGCCCTCGCACCTCGGAGTGCTCCAGCTCCATGGCGTGCACGGTCTCGCGTCCCGATTCAGCGGCGCGGCGCAGATCCTTGACCTGCACGTCCGCGAGCGCCTCGTCGGAGCGGCCATTCAGATGGGCGTTCTCAAGAGCCTGCAACTCCACGTGGCGGGCTTCGGTGAGCTTTTCCAGCTCGCCGGCGCGCAGGGACAGCGCGGTGTTTTCCTCCAGCAGCGCGGTGCGCTCGCCGAGACGCGCGGCTGCGTCGGTCGAGCGGGCGGAGAGCAGACTCTGCGTTCCCTCGAGGTTCGAGTCCACCTCGCTGCGGCGCGTGCCCAGCTCGCCCCGGCGCGTGTGCACCCGGGCCCATTCCACGCGCATTTCGGAGGCTTCGCGCTGGCATCGCTCGCGGCGCTCCTCGAGCTGCGAGAGCTGCTCCTCCAGCGAAGCGGCGAGCCCGCGGGCCTCCTCGGCCAGCAGGCTGCGGCTCACCAGCTGCAGCTCGCCGGAGTCCAGATCGGTCTTGAGCGCGTCGCGCTCGCGGGTGAGCTGCCCGGCTTCGGCGACCCGCGCCTCCAGGTCGCCTTCGCCGATCTTGCGGTCGGTCAGGACCCGGTTGAGCTGGCGCTCGGCCTCCAGCGCGGTTTCCTCGGTGGCGCTGCGGCGGGACTTGATCTGGGTCAGCTCGGTGCGGCAGCGGGCGAGCTCGCCTTCCACGTCTTCACGGGTCTTCATGATCCGCGCGAGCTCAGCGCGGGCAGCCTCGCCTTCGCGGACCAGATCGCGAATCTCGTGCTCCCGGTGCAGGATCTGGGTTCCCGAAGGGCCCGATCCCAGGTGCAGGCGGTGCGGTCCCCAGAATTCTCCCTGCGGAGTCAGAAAGCCCCACGGAGTGGAGGCGTAGCGCTCCGTCAGGCGGCGGGCAACGACGTCGCTCTCCACCAGCACCACGTGGCCCAGGAACATCTCGGACAGCGCCTCGAAACCCGCCTTGGCCCGGACCAGTCCGGCGGCGTGCCCCAGGACGCCCTCTTCGGCGGCGATCTCCTGCGGCAGGGCCACCGGCGCGTGGCGCGCCAGGCGCTCGAGCGGCACGAAGCTCGCGCGGCCCCTTTCTCCGTCCATCAGGAAGCCGCGCCCCTTGTAGGCGTCGTCGTCCCGGTCCACCACCACGGCCTGCAGGGCCGGGCCCATGAACACTTCCAGCGCATCCACCCACTCGCGCGGCACTTCCAGCAGGTCGGCCACCACGCCCCGGGCGCCGTGCCCGGAGCCGTCCTGGAACAGGGCCCGCACGCCGGCTTCGAATCCCTCGAAGCTCGACTTGAGCTCCTGCAGCGTGCGCAGGCGAGAGTCCACGGCGGCGGCGCGATCGCGCGCCACGCGCTCTTCTTCGAGCAGTCCCTCGGCCAGCACCCGCTGCGCGTGGGCGTGGGTCTCCAGTGCCGTCTCCTGCCCCTTCAGGTGCTCCAGCGCCTCGCGCTCCACCATCAGCGCCTCGGTGGCTTCCCCGGCGCGGGCTTCCACTTCGACCATCCGCGCGCGGATCGACTGCTCCTGCTCGGTCACTCGGCCCAGCTGCTCTTCGCAACGGGTGAGATAGTTGCGGATGCGTTCCAGCTCGCTCTTGCGCTGGATCTCTTCCTGCATCAGGTCGAGCGAGAGCTGCCGCTGCGAATTCAGGCCGTCGCGCTTTTCGCGCAGCGCTTCCTCGGCCTCCCGGAGCAGCGCCTCGTGCTGCTCGAGCAGCGCCTGCCGGTCGCTGAGCGTCTGGCTGAGTTCCACTTCTTCGGCCATCAGGCGACCGCGCTCGGATTCCAGCGCGGTGAGCTGCGCGACCATGCGGGCCTGGTCGGCCTCCCCCTGCTCCAGCTGGGCCAGCAGGCCCCGGGCGCGCTCTTCTCCCACCGCCAGGCGGTTCCGGGACTCGGAGAGCTCGGCCACCATGCGGTTGAACTCGGCCTGCGCGGCGGACAGGGCTTTTTCGCCCTCCAGGACCTTCAGGCGGGCCTGCTCCAGTCCGGCTTCGGCGGTGGCCAGCGCGGTGGACTCGGCCTCCAGGCGCATCCGCATGGAAGCAAGCGTCCCTTCCAGTTCGGCCACCCGGAGCACCCGGGTCTTCTGCGCGTGGGCGGCCAGCCGCAGGTCCATGCCCTTGATCTCGATGTGCAATTTTTCCCAGCGGCGGGCCTTGCCGGCCTGGTAGCGCAGCGAGGTCAGTTCCTTTTCGATCTCCACCACCAGGTCGTTCACCCGGAGCAGGTCGCCCTCGGTGGCCTCGAGCTTGTTCAGGCTCTCGCGCTTGCGGGCCTTGTACTTGGTGATGCCGGCGGCCTCTTCGAACAGGAAGCGGCGCTGGTTGCTGCCGTCGGCCAGGATGTTGTCGACCATCTGGCGCTCGATCACCGAGTAGGCGTTGCTGCCCATGCCGGTGTCGAAGAACAGGTTCCGCACGTCCTTCAGGCGCACCGACTGCTTGTTGAGCAGGTACTGGCTCTCGCCGGAGCGGTAAATGCGGCGGCCCACCTGGAGTTCGGTGTATTCGGTGGGCAGGATGTTCTTGGAATTGGAGATGGTGAGGATCGCTTCGGCCATGCCGAGCGGCTTGCGAGTGGAGGAGCCGCCGAAGATCACGTCCTCGGCCACGTCGCCTCGAAGGTGGCGCATGTTCTGCTCGCCCAGCACCCAGCGCAGGGCGTCGGAGATGTTCGTCTTGCCGCAACCGTTCGGCCCGATCACCCCGGTGATGCCGGGGCTCAGGCGCACTTCGATCTTTTCGGCGAACGATTTGAAGCCGAAGATCTCGAGCTTTTCAAGGAACACGTGCGTCCCCTTGCGGCGGATACGGCATCCCCAGCCGTTCCGCGGATGATGGTCCCATGCGCGCCATGGACGGCTAATGCCGTTCCAGGGCTCGGCGCAGGGCTTCGATGAGCTGCGGATCCTCGTTCGGGGAGATAGTCCGAAGATCCATCTTCAGCGCTCCGTCCTGGATTCGCGCCACGACCGGTGGGCGGCCGGCGCGAAGTGACTTCTCGATGCGGGCGAGCACTCTGCCGGGCCCCACGATGGCCACGATCCGGCTCTCGAGGAGCTTCACGGGCATGGCGCCGCCGCCGACCTGGGACTGGTCCGTCCGGACCTCGACCGTGAGGCCTTCCGGGACCACCGGGCGAAGGGCTTCGACCACCATGCCGGCCCGCCGCTCCAGTTCCTCCACCGGGGCCAGGAGCGCGCGAAAGAGTGGCAATTCGGCGCGCGCCCTGTCCGGGTCAAGATACAAGCGCAGCGTGGCTTCCAGGGCCGCCAGGGTCAGCTTGTCCAGGCGTACGGCCCGGGCCAGAGGATGGCGGCGCAAAGCCTCCACCCAAGGGCGGCGCCCCAGGACGAGACCCGACTGGGGCCCTCCCAGGAGCTTATCCCCGCTGCATAGAATAAGGTCGAAACCAATGCGGAGACATTGCCGTAACGTGGGCTCGGGCGCAAGCCCAAATTGGGCCGAATCCAGCATCAGGCCGCTCCCCAGGTCGAAAACCACCGGGATCTTCCGGCGGCGCCCCAGGGCCACCAGCTCGGCCGAATCCACCTCTTCCGTGAAGCCCCGGACCTCGAAGTTGGAGCGGTGCACCTTGAGCAGCATCCGGGTGTTCTTGTTGATCGCCCTGGCATAGTCCGAGATCCGCGTGCGGTTGGTGGTTCCCACCTCCTTGAGGTGCGCCCCGCCGGCCTCCATGATGTCGGGCATCCGGAACGAGCCGCCGATCTCCACCAGCTCCCCGCGGGAGACGATCACCTCGCCGTCCTTCGCGAGCGCCGCCAGGGCCAGCAGCGTGGCGGCCGCGCAGTTGTTCACCGCGATCGCCGCGGGCGCCCCGGTGAGCTCGCGCAAGAGCGATTCCACGTGGGCCTGCCGGGAGCCGCGCGTTCCCTTGGCGAGGTCGAACTCAAGGTTGTTGTAGCCGGAGGCGGTGGCCTGGATCGCCTGGAGCGCGGCGGGGGCCAACGGCACGCGGCCGAGATTGGTGTGGACGATGATGCCGGTGGCATTGAGGACGGGGCGAAGACTGGGCTCGAGCGCGGCAAGGGCGCGCTCGCGAGCCGAGGCCAGGAGCGCTTCGTCCCCTGGATAGGCCGATCCGGATTTGAGCGCGGCGCGTGCGGCGGCCAGCGAGGCGCGGACCGCCCCGGCCAGCACCGAACGGGGCGCTCCGGCGAGCTCATCCTCCAGCGGCCGGAGCAGCCGGTCCACCGGGGGAAGCTGGGAATAGTCGGGTTTGGGGACCCGGGAAGCGGCGCGGCTCATGAGGGGGAATGATACACCACGGCAGCGCCTGCCGCCGCACCAACCCGTTGAATCAGGGATTTTCCAGCGTCATCTGGCGCACCCAGATCCCGCGGACCCCGGTCTCGCGGGCGGCCAGCGCCTTGAAGCGCTCCAGGGCGCCGGCCCGGCTCGGCGTCACCGGCCCATCCACCACGGACACACCGCCGACTCCGCGCAGATGCTCCATCGTCGAGGAGCCGACCGGCGCGTACTGAATGGGATGCCCGGGAGTGGGCGAAGGCAGCTTGCCCAGTTCGGCCTCCAGCTCCGGCACCGGCGCGGGGCTCGCCACCACCAGGAAGTGCTCGCGGCCGCCGCGGCTGGTGACAGTCCAGCCGGTCTCTTTTCCGCCGATCTTTCCTGGCAGCGCCACCGGGGAATCCGCCGGAATGGGATTGGACTGGTCGAACATCGGCTGCGGAAAGAGCAGGTAGGATTCGCCGCGCTCGTCCTCATCCAGCACGTACACCCACGCCGGCTTCGTGGCGTGGAACTGCAGCGAAAGCTGGTCCTTCGGCCGCACCCGGTCGCCATTCGCCAGCCGCTCGGCCGCGCCACCGTTCCGGCGGACCAGGCTCGCTTCCACGTCATAGGTGGCGGCGGCCGGGTTTGGCGCCGAGGTGGCCGCCCGCGCGGGGATCGCCACCGCGGAGTTTCGGTCGGGAGAACGGTGCGTTGCCAGCCATGTGATCCCGGCCACCAGGGCGACCACCGCGGCCACCTGCAGCATCCGAACGGTGCTCCTGGAGCTCTTGGTGGAGCCGGTGCCCGCAGGACCCGAGGCGAGCGCTGCGCCCATCTCCGCCGCACCCGGGAAGCGGGCGGCGGGATCGGGGCTCATGGCCCGTTCGATTGCACTTACGAGCGCGGTGGGCGCGCCGGCGCATTGGATGCGCAGATCCGCGCGCGGGCCGGTCCCAGCTTCGGCCTTGAGCTCGTCCAGGGTGCGGGCGGAGAAAGGCGAGTGACCGGTGAGGGAAAATCGAAGTGTCGTGCCCAGCGCGTAGAGGTCCGCGCGCGGCGTGGGCGGCCCGCCGGCGAGGCGCTCGGGGGACAGGAACACCGGAGTGCCCGACACGCGCCCGGAATCGCCGCCCGCGCCCACCCGCCGGCCCAGCCCGAAGTCGGCCAGCACCACGCGGCCGTCCTGCTCCAGCACGATGTTCGCGGGCTTGATGTCGCCGTGCACCAGGCCGGCGGCGTGCACCGCCTCGAGCGCCCGGCACAACTCGGCTCCGATGCGTGCCACCTCTACCGGCGGCAGCGCGCCGCGCCGCTCGATCTCGGCCTCCAGCGTGGGCCCATGGAGAAATTCCATCCACATCCCCGCGCGGCCTTCGAATTCGTCGATTCCATGCACCGCCACCACGTTCGGATGACGGACTTTGGCCAGCGCGCGAGCCTCCTCCAGCAGCGATCCGGATACGCTGGCGGACTCCGGCGACTGCAGAAACTTCAAGGCCACTTCGCGCTGCAGCCGCGGATCCCAGGCGCGCCACACTTCCCCGCCGGATCCGGAACCCGCGGGCTCGAGGAGCAGCAGCTCACCCCAGCGCCCGGCCTCGGCGGCCCCGGCCAGGTCTTGCTTCGTGGTCCCGGGAAAGGGCAGCGGGCTGCGCTGGAGCCCCCGGTTGAACTCGGCGATGCGCGAAAGATCGCGCAGGGCCAGGATGCTGGCCTGCTCACCTGGTCCCTTCGCGCCCGACTCTTCCTTGTCCCAATCCACGGCCTGGCCATCCAGCACCGAGCTCGCCAGCGCGTCCAGTCGCTCCTCGTTAACGTCCATGCCCCATCTCCTCCGCCAGTTTTTTGAGCGCCCGCTGGATTGCCATGCGGACGGCATCTCGGCTCGGCCTTCCGGTCATCGCCGCGATCTCCTCGTAATCGAAGTCCAGTTCGATGCGCAGGTGCAGCAATTGGCGCTCCTCCTCGGACAAATGCTCCAGCGCCCGCTCATAGCGTTCCAGCACGTCCGTGCCGATCGCATTTTCAAGCGGGGATGGCATCCGGTCCGGCAGGCTCTCCGGCACCCCTTCGGGGCCGGGGCGCCTGCGCGCCCATCGCACCTGGTCTGTTATACGGTTGAGGATGGCCTGGCGAACATAGGCCTGGAACCCCCCGGGCCCCCGGACCTCGATCCGGTCCAGGCCCTGGACGGCATGGAGCAGGGTCTCCTGGACCAGGTCGGCGGTGTCCAGCAGGGACCGGGCGTAGGAGGGAAGCCGCCCGCTGGCCCAGCGTTCCAGCCGCGGCAAGTAGCGCTCCAGCAGGGCCGACAGGGCGCGCTCGTCCCCCTGCTTGGCGCGCTCCAGCAACTCCCGGGTCAGGAGCAGGTCGGAAGGCTTGGGATCGAAGGGTGGGGTCATGGCCAGGCCAGGAGAGGGCAGCGCCTAGGGGCGGATCTGTCCGTGGCGGAAACAGTCCACGGTGTGGTCGTTCACCATTCCCACCGCCTGCATGAACGCATAGCAGATGGTGGGGCCCACGAACCGGAAACCCCGGCCCATGAGCGCCTTGCTCATGACCTCCGCCTCGGGGGTGCGCGCGGGGATCTGCTTCAGGCCGGTCCAGCGGTTCACGATCGGCTTCCCGCCCACGAAGCTCCACAGATACTCATCGAAGGAACCCAGCTCCTTGCGCAGCGCCAGGTAGGCGCGGGCGTTGGTGACGGTGGATTCGATCTTCTGGCGGTTGCGCACGATGCCGGCGTCGGTCATGAGCTTTTCAAGCTTGGCCGCACGGTAGCGCGCGATCTTCTCGGGCTCGAAGCCGTCGAACGCGCTCCGGAAGTTGTCGCGCTTCTTCAGAATCGTGATCCACGACAGGCCGGCCTGGAAGCCGTCCAGGATGATCTTTTCAAAGAGCGCCCGGTCGTCGTGCTCGGGCACGCCCCACTCCCGGTCGTGGTAGGCCTCGTAGACCGGATCCTTGCCCACCCAGCCGCAGCGGACGATGGGCCCTCCCCCGGGGTCCTTGCGCGTCATGGCTCTCCCGCCTTGCGGTCCAGGTCGATCTTCAGCACGCGAGATGGATGGAAGCGGCCCGCCACCAGCGAATGTCGGTCCTCCGAAAATGCCTCCCAGGCGCTGTTGGCGATGAAATAGTAGGAGCGTCCCACCAGCGTTCCCAGGGTGGGGCCGGCCATGCGGGGATCGCCAAGCTCCAGGACGCGGGCCTCCACCACTCTTGAACACGCGGCGTCGAGCCGCAGTGCCAGGACCTTGTTGGGATCGACTCCGTTCTGCTCCGCGACCAGGAGCTCGCCGGACCGCGCCAGGCCGTCGATGCCATGAAGGACAAAGTCCGCCGGCCCCTCGATTTCGCGAACCTCCCCGCTCGCCAGGTTTACCGAGTAGAGCTCGCGCGGATAGTCCGCCACGACCAGCTTGCTCCCGTCGGAACTCACCACCACGCCGTTGGGCGAAATCAGCTTGCCCGGAGGCACCAGCACTTCCAGCGAATCCATGGAAGCCCCCAGCCGGTACACCGCCCCTTCGCGCGAGTCGGTGACGTACACCGAGCCGTCGGTGCCGACGGCCAGGTCGTTGAAGCTGTGCGGTCTCCCGTTCACCGGAGCGGGCCAGCTGCGCACCAGGCGGCCGGTGTCGAGGTCGAACAGGAACAGGCCGGCGCGGCCATCGATCGAATCGGGGCAGCCCTCCACCTCGGGGGACGCGCTGCTCCCGGCCCACAGCCGGCGGCGCGTGGTGTCGGCGGACATGCCGTACACGCCCCACAGCCCGCCCGCTCCCGGGGGCACGAAGTCGGTCTGCGCGCCGTCCCGGCCGATCCGGACGATCTTGCGTTTTCGGATGCTGGACACGAAGAACGTTCCCGTCCGCGGATCGCATGCGATCCCCTCGGGCGCAAGCTCCGAGTCGGCCAGGGTGAACGCCAGAACAGCGGAGCCCGCGGGCCTGCGAACATCATCCATGGCGCGCCGGGCCCGCTCGATGGGCGGATTTCCCGACAGCGTGGCGAGCTCGTGCACCGAATCCACATCCACGAACACGTGGAAGGCGGCCAGCCGTTCCAGCACCGCGCCGGCGGAATCGGGGACCCCGCTCACCGCATAGGCCCGGGCCAGCTCCACCGCTGCGGTGGGGTTTCGGGGGCGCATCGCCACCAGCTCGCGGGCCAGGCCCAGGTATTTTGGGAAGTCCTTGAGCGCGTGGGCCACCCGGGCCTCCTGGTAGACCTGCGCGGCCGTCCTAGGGGCGGCCACGTCCGCCGAGGCTTGCCTGTAAGGGGCCAGGAGCAACACGAACGCCACGGCGGCTTGCATCCGCGATCCACGCATGGCTATTCGTCCTCCGACTTCACGGTCAGCATGGTGATGTCGTCGTCATGCGGCCGCCCGCCGGCGAAGCGGCGAACCGAGTGGAGCATGCCGTCCAGAAGATGCGAACCCCCGACGCGGTGCAGGCGCACGCACTCGAGCACCCGGTGCATGCCGAACATTTCCTGCTCGCACTGCGCCTCCTCCACCCCGTCGGTGTAGATCAGCAGATGGTTTTCCGGGCCGAAGGGCACGCGCTGGGTCTCCCATGCATCGGCGCCAAAGATCGGGGAAACCATGGGCCCATTGGAATCAAGCGCCGTGGGCTCTCCCGAGGGGCCCCACCGGACTCCCGGGGGATGCCCGGCGTTCACGAACTCGAGCCAGCCCTCTTCCTGGTGGATCCGCCCGCTGAACAGCGTGATGAACCGCCCGGTCCCGAACGCCTGCATGGCCTCGGCCACCCGCCGCACCACCGCCGTGGGCTCGTAGCCCTCGGCCTGGGAGGCCTGGAACGAGGACTTGAGCACGCCGGTCAGCATGGCCGCGGAGACCCCGTGCCCGCTCACGTCACCCAGGACGAAGGCGGCGTGGCCGTCCCGGGATCCGGCGTAGTCGTAAAAGTCGCCCGCCAGCCCGTCGCACGGAATACAGCGCGCCGCGAAGGACACCGTTCCCACCCGGCTGGTCTCCGGGGGCAGCAGGCTCTTCTGGAACGCGCGAGCCTCGGACAGCGAAGATTCCAGTCGGCGGGTGTGGGCGCGGTTCTCCTCCTCCAGCCGCCGAAGGTCCAGGCAGCGCGACACCAGGGTCAGGAACACTTCCCGGTCGAACGGCTTCTGGATGAAATAGAAGGCTTTTTCTCGCAGCGCCCGGGTCAATTGCTGGTCCACTTCCTGGATGCTGCCGGTCATCAGGATCACGTCCATCCCCGGCTGCAGCGCCTTGAGCCGCCGGGTGAGCTCGAAGCCGTCCATGCCCGGCATGCGGATGTCCAGCACGGCGAGGTCGGGCATGAAACTGGCCGCGGTCTCCAGCGCCTCCAGCGGCGTGGCCACCCCGACCACCCGGTAGTCGCTCTTCAGCAGCCGCTCCACGGAACGCAGCATTCCGGGCTCGTCGTCGACCACCATGATCCGGGAGCGGTTCAAGCGCGCTCCACGGCTTCGGCGCGCTCCGAGAGCGGCAGGCGGATCCTGACCTCGGTCCCCTGTCCCTCGGCGCTCCAGATTTCCATGTCACCGCCGAACTCGGTCAGGATGGAGCGGCAGATCGGAAGCCCCAGCCCGTTGCCGTGGGGCTTGGTGGTGAAGAAAGATTCCTCGATGCGCTCGCGATGCTCGACCGGGATACCCACGCCGGTGTCGCGGATGCGCACCTCGATCCCCTCCGGCACGGCGCGCGCGACCAGGGTGAGCCTGCCGCCGCCGGGCATGGCGTCCCGCGCGTTGGTGAGGAGATTCAGGAACAGCTGCTCCAGGTCGCCCTGGCGGCCGCGGGCGAGCGGCAGGCGAGGATCCAGCTGCAGCTCGACGTGGACCGAATCCCGCTCCATGCCGTCGCGCAGGATCGCCAGCGTGCCCTCCAGGGCGCGCCGCACATCACCCTCCCCGATGTCCCGCGCGTTGCCGCGCGCAAAGGAAAGCATGCCCCCGAAGATCCTCCGGCACACCTGGAGCGAGTGCTCGATCTGGGCCAGGTCCGCGGCGAGCACGGCGGCCTCGAGGCGGCCCGATCCCACGTCCGCGCGCATCTGCTGGACCAGCGGAAGCACCGTGCCCAGCGCGTTGTTCACGTCGTGCGAAACCCCGCGGGTGAGGTTGGCCACGGCGTGCTTCTTTTCCACTTCCAGGAGCCGCGAAAACAAGTGCTCGGCGTGCTGGGAATTGCGCACTGCCACTGCGGCCTGGGGCAGGAACCGCTCCACCAGCAGGGCCTCGTGGGGGCCCAGGACGCCGGGGCTCCGGGCGGCCACCTTGAGCAGTCCCATCATGCCGTCCCGGCCATGGAGTGGCGCGCAAAGGATGGTAGACTCGCGCGGGCCGTCGTCCCCGACGGCCCTGCCGCGGTTGTAGTCCAGGAGCTCGGCCAGCTCGGCCGTTCCCGAGTCCGGCCATGGCGTCCAGCGCTCGCCCTGCCGTTCGAAGCCGAATACCCTGCCGGTCGCGAGGGCAGCCCTTACCTCCTCCACCAGCGGAATCCCGTGCCCGATGCGGCGGCTCTTGCCCTTGGACCAGGCGATCTGCTCGGCCACCACCTCCAGGTTTTCGCCGCGTCCCATGAGCAACGCGGAGGAGTGGTCGTAGGCGGTGAGAGAGCGCAGGCCGTGCAGGATCTGGTAGGCGAGGTCGATCGGGTCGAGTTGCTCCAGGATCTTGCGGTCGATGCGCGAGCGCACTTCCAGGATGCGGTCGCGGTCGATGCGCTCGATCATGGCCGATACGGCCGAGGCCGCCCTCGCCAGCGCACGGCCGAGGCCGCGCTCGAAGTCCGACCCGGAGCGCCGCAGCGCCAGCACGGCCCACGGGCGGCCGCGCCGGCGCAGTCCGGCCATCAGAACGTTCCCGGGCAGGCGCGGATTGCGCCGGGCCAGGAAGTCGGTCAGAGCCTCTTCGTCCCAGGATCCGCCCTTGGGAATGGAAAAGCTCACGCCGGCCCGGGCGCGGCCCGCGGGCAGGATCGCCAGCGCGCCCTCGTGCGCCTGGAAGTGGTGCATCGAAGCGCGCAGGGCGAACCGCGCGGCCCCTTCGGCGTCGCCCGCCTTTTCCAGGTGAGCGTTGATTTCCGCGAGGAAGCGGTACATGCCCAACTCATGGTCCGCTCGGACTTCTGGCACGAGTCTCAACCTCCATGGAGTCGATGGCCGGAGCGGGCCACCTGTGTTTCGCCTCTTCGAATCCCGGGAGCTTACATGAAATCGGCCCTTCCGAAAAACCGCTCCCGGGTTGTAGCTTCAGCATCACACCTTTCAGGCGATGAGGCGGAACCTACCCCGGAGGAGCCATGGAAGCCGAACCCAAGCTGGACCCGCGCACCACCCCCGGACCGGTGACCCTGGCCACCGGGAGCCTGTCGAGCCTGGCTGCCTTCTACCACGAGCAGTTGGGGCTTTCCAGCATTGGCCGCGAGGGCGACACGCTCTCCCTGGGAGTGGGCAAGCTGGAGTTGCTGCGGCTGGTCGAGAAACCCGGGGCGAATCCGGCACGAGGAGCGCCGGGCCTGTACCACTTCGCGCTGCTGCTGCCATCCCGGGCTGCCCTGGCGCGAGCCCTGCGCCACCTGGCGGAGGGTCGTACCCCGCTGGAGGGGGCGGCTGACCACGCCGTGAGCGAGGCCATCTACCTGGACGACCCCGAGGGCAACGGCGTCGAGATCTACCGCGACCGGCCCCGAGAGGAGTGGCCCTATCCCAACGGGCAGCTCCGGATGACCACCGATCCGCTGGACCTGGAGGCGCTGTGGGACGAGGGCTCCGCCGACCCCGCCCCGTGGAAGGGCCTGCCGGCGGGAACGCGGATGGGGCACGTGCACCTGCGGGTCGCGGAAGTGGAACCGGCCGTCGCGTTCTACCGGGACGTGGTCGGGCTGGATGTGACCGCCCGGATGGGCTCGCAGGCGGCGTTTCTTTCGGCGGGCGGATACCACCATCACCTGGCGGTCAACAGCTGGGGCAGCGCGGGAAGCCCGTCCGCGCCGGAAGGCGCGGCAGGATTGGTGGAGTTCCGCCTGGTGCTGGCGGACCAGGCGGAAATCGAGTCCGTGGTGGCGCGGGCGCGGGAAGCCGGCATCGAGTGCACGCGGACCAAAGTGGACGCGGTCCTGCACGATCCTTCGGGGAACGCGCTTCGGCTGGTGGCCCCGGACTAGCCGCCCAGGTACGCCTTGCGGACTTCCTCGTTGCTCGCTAGCCGGGAGGCCTCGTCCTCGAACTTCACCGTGCCGGTCTCCAGCACATAGCCGCGGTTGGCGGCCTTGAGCGCCAGGTGCGCGTTCTGCTCCACCAGCAACACGGTCATGCCGTCCTGGTTGATCTCGCGGATGGTCTTGAAGATCTCCCGCACCAGGATCGGCGCGAGCCCCAGCGAGGGCTCGTCCAGCAGCAGCAGCCGCGGGCGTGACATCAGCGCGCGCCCGATGGCCAGCATCTGCTGCTCGCCCCCCGAAAGCGTGCCGGCGCCCTGCTTCTCGCGCTCCCGCAGCCGCGGGAACAGGGTGAAGATGCGTTCCTGGTCGTCGTGCACCCCCCGGGAATCCTTCCGGAGATACGCCCCCAGTTCCAGGTTTTCGTGCACCGACATGTTGGCGAAGATCTGCCGGCCCTCGGGCGCGTGCGAGAGCCCCAGCTTGACGATGTCGTGCGGCTCCATTCCGCCGAGTTCCCGGCCCTCGAACTTCAGCGAACCGGCGCGCGGCTTGACCAGCCCGGAAATGGCGCGCAGCAGGGACGTCTTGCCGGCCCCGTTGGCGCCGATCAAGGTCACCACCTCGCCCTGCTCGACCCGCACCGAAACGCCTTTCAGCGCGTGCACCGCGCCGTAGTAGACGTCCAGCCCCCGGATCTCAAGCACTCTCGGCCCCCAGGTAGGCTTCGATCACCTTGGGATTGCTCCGGATCTCGGCGGGCAGCCCTTCGGCGATCTTCACGCCGTAGTCCAGCACCGCGATCCGCTCGCACACCCCCATCACCACCCGCATGTCGTGCTCGATCAGCAGAATGGTCAGCTTGAACTCGGTGCGGATGCGCCGGATCAGCGCCATCAGGTCCAGGCTCTCCTGGGGATTCATGCCCGCGGCCGGCTCGTCCAGGAGCAGAAGCCGCGGCCGGGTGGCCAGGGCGCGCGCGATCTCCAGGCGCCGCTGGTCGCCGTAGGGCAGCATGCGCGCCGGGGAATCCGCCAGGCGCGTCAGGTCGAGCAGCTCCAGCAGTTCGGCGGTGCGCCGGTGGATGGCATCCTCGTCGGCCCGCCACGCCGGCGTGCGCAGCACGGCGGACACCAGACCCGAACGGGTGTGCAGGAGCTGGCCGGTGTGGACGTTTTCCGCCACGCTGAGCGCGCCAAAGAGCCGGATGTTCTGAAAGGTGCGGGCTGCGCCACAGGCGGCGATCCGCGATGGTTTGAGCCCGTTCACCGCCTTGCCGGCCACCCGGATCACGCCCGAGGTGGGGCGGTAGACGCCGGTGATCAGGTTGAACACGGTGGTCTTGCCCGCGCCGTTGGGGCCGATCAGGCCCGCCAGGTCGCCCTCTTCCAGCGAGAAGTTGAGCCCGTCCACCGCCTTCAGGCCGCCGAAGCGGATCCCGACATTCTCCAGCTCGAGCATCTTCACGGCTTGCCCGGGCCTTTCCGGGCCCACGGCAGCCGCAATTCGGTAGAGCCGAACATGCCCTGCGGACGGGCCAGCATGAGCACGATCAGGAGCGCCGAGTAGAGCACCATGCGGTATCCCTGCGCGGCGCGGAGCGCCTCGGGCAGCACGGTCAGGAGCACCGCGGCCAGCACGCTTCCGGTAAGGCTGCCCATGCCGCCCAAGACCACCATCACCATGATCTCGATGGACTTCATGAACTGGAAGCTGGACGGGTTGAGGTAGCCGGTGGTGTGCGCGAACAGCCCTCCCGCCAGCCCGGCGAAAAAGGCGCCCACCACGAAGGCGGTGACCTTGGTGCGGGTGGTGTCGATCCCCAGCGCCTCGGCCGCGACCTCGTCTTCCCGAACGGCCACGAACGCGCGTCCGCGCGGGGAATGGATCATCCGGTAGATGATCAGCACCGACAGGAACGCGGTGCACGAGACGATGCTCAGCGAAGGCGTGGGCTCGGACGCGCCGGAGAGGAGCAGGCGCAGGATGGGAATGTCGGTGAAGCCGCGCGCGCCGCCCACGGCGTCCACGTTCAGGATCAAGGTGCGGATGATCTCGCCGAACCCCAGCGTGACGATGGCCAGGTAGTCGCCCCGCAGCCGCAGCGATGGCAGGCCGACCAGGAGCCCCGCCAGCGCCGCCACCAGTCCGCCCGAGAGCAGCGACACCAGGAAGAGCCACGCCGGCACCCCGCCCAGCGCGTGCCCCGCGAACACCGCGATGGCCGCCGAGACGTAGCCCCCGAGGGCCATGAAGCCCGCGTGCCCGATGGAAAACTGGCCGGTGAAGCCGTTGACCAGGTTCAGGCTCGAAGCCAGGATCACGTTGATCCCGCAAAGCCACAGGATCTGGTAGACGTAGGGGTTGATCAGTCTGGGAGCGTAGAAGTCGGCGCCGAGGAGCGCCGCGAAGGCCAGTGCGGCCAGGATCGTGCCGGGAGTAAGTCGCTTCATCGCCGCCCTCCGCCTTCCCGTGCGCCTAGACCTTCTCGGCGACGTGCGTCCCGAGAAGCCCGGCCGGACGCACCAGCAGGATCAGGATGAGGAGCGCGAAGGCGATGGCGTCGCGGTACGTGGAGGACACGTAGGCCACCACGAGCGTCTCGGAAATCCCCATGATCAGACCGCCCAGCACGGCGCCGGGAATGTTCCCGATCCCGCCCAGCACCGCGGCTACGAAGGCCTTGAGCCCCGGCATGATTCCCATGAGCGGGTCGATCTTGGGATTGGCCAGTCCCACCAGGATACCCGCCGCGGCGGCCAGCATGGAGCCGCCCACGAAGGTCAGGCTGATGATGTGGTCGGTGGGGATGCCCATCAGGCTGGCCGCGTCCCGGTTGAACGAGACGGCGCGCATGGCCTTGCCGGCCCGGGTGTGCATGACCAGGAAGCGCAGCGCGAACATCAGGAACAGCGCCACGCCCAGGACGATCAGGAGCGAAGAGTTCACCATGATCCCGCCCAGGTTGAGCTCGCGCGAAGGCAGGATCTGCGGAAAGAACTTGGGATCGGCGCCAAACACCAGCAGGCCGCCGTTTTCCATCAGCAGGGAAACCCCGATGGCGGTGATGAGCGCGGTCAGCCGGGAGGTGGAAGGCGCATGGCGCTTATTCCGCTCCAGGAACACCCCGCCGATTCCTCCGGCCACGAAGCCCGCGGCGCCAAAGAGCACCGCCGCGCCCCCGGCAAGATGCAGCGCCGCGCCGTTGAAGGCGGCGAAGATCGCCGTGCCGATGATCATGTACGCCACCGTCCGCGAGCCCTTGCGGAGCTCGCGGTAGGCCCCGCGCTCGATCAGGAAGCCCAGCAGGCCGGCCGCCGCCATGCTGCAGGCGAAGACCAGGATGGTGCCCATCACGCCCGGCCGCTGGTCCACGTGGAAGAGCCGGGCGGCGTAATAGCCCATGAAGGCGCCGAACATGTACACGTCGCCGTGCGCGAAGTTGATCAGGCGCAGGATGCCGTAGACCATGGTGTAGCCCAGCGCGATCAGGGCGTAGATGGAACCCCAGACCACTCCGTTGAGGAGCTGCTGGATGAAGGTCTGGAGATGGGCGTCCATGCCGGGCGGCCCCCGCCCCTAGGGCTGGATGGAGGTGGCGAAGGAGAAGGCGCTGTCCTTGATCTTGAGCACCACCGCCGACTTCACCGCGTTGCGGTCGGCGTCCAGGCTGATCTTGCCGGTCACACCGGCGAAGTCCTTCGTGGCGGCGATCAGGTCGCGCAGCTTCTTCTGGGCGGCCTTGCGGGCGTCGCGGTTCACGGGCGTGGCGTTGCCCTGGAGCGCCTTGAAGCCCTCCGGGTCCTGCTTCGCGAGCTCGGTGAGGCAGCTCATGAGGAGCTTGGCCGAGTCGTAACCCAGCGCGGCCAGCGCGTCCGGCTTCTTGCCCCACTTGGCCTCGTAGCCCTTCACGAAGTTCTGCACCAGCGGGTCGGGGTTGTCCATGGACTGGTGGGTGCTGAAGTAGCAGCCGTCCAGGGCCTTGCCGCCGATCTCGGTGAGCTTGGAGCTTTCCCACCCGTCGGTGCCGAAGAGCGGCGCGGTGATCCCCTGCTCGCGCGCCTGCCGGGCGATCAGGCCCACTTCGGTGTAGTAGGCGGGGATGAAGATGCCGTCGGGGTTGGTGGCCTTGATCGAGGTGAGCTGGGCGCGGAAGTCCTGGTCGTCCTTGCTGAAGGTCTGGATCACGGCGATCTTCCCGCCGGCGGCCGCGAACGACTTTGCGAACACGTCGGTCAGGCCCACGCTGTAGTCGCTCTTGAGGTCCTTGAGGATGGCCACGTTCGAAAGCTTCAGGTTCTCGCGGGCGAACTTGGCCATCACGTTGCCCTGGAACGGATCGATGAAGCACACCCGGAAAATGAAGTCCCCGACCTTGGTGACCCGCTCGTTGGTGGAGCTGGGGCTGATCATGGGAACGCCCGCCCGCTGGCACACCGGACCGCCGGCCAAGCTGTTGGAGCTCGCCACCTCGCCCAGCACCGAGATCACGCCGTCCTGGTTCACCAGCTTCTGGACCGCGGTCTGGGCCTCCTCGGCCTTGCTCTGGTCGTCGTACTTGGTGACTTCCACGGGGATCCCCGCGATGCCGCCGGCGGCGTTCTGCTCGTCCACCGCCTGCTGGATGCCCTCGTGGGTCGAGATGCCGAAATTGGCCTGGCCGCCGGTCATGGATCCGTACTCGCCGACCTTCAATACGGCCTTGCCGCCCCCCTGGCAACCGGCGAGGGCCATCACTCCAAGGGTCGCCACCAGGATCGATGCGGCGACCGTCCTGACGCGGAATTCACGCGAAAAGATCATGGATTTCCTCCGTTTGTGAGAGCGTTCGAGGCAGATTACCAACGCCCTCCGGGAGCGTCAAGGCATTGTTTGGCAAAGAAATGCGGCGTCCCCACCGGGAACGCCGCAGGTATCGATGTCGGGCTCGAAGGGCAGACCCTAGGCCCTGGATCGAAGCGCCGCCAGGATCTCTTCTTCGGTCGGAAACCGCTTTTCCCTGGTCTTGGAAAAGAGGAGCTGGTCATCGGCGAAGACATCGAAGATTCCGTTGTGGCCACCGGAGAGGGTGACCTGGGAACCGGGGAATTCCTGCTTCAGGGCGGCCTCCAAACTGGAAGCCCGGGGCAGGTAGTTTCACATCGTGCAGTAGTTGATCAGCACCTTCACGGGGTCCTCCCGGCTCGGCGCGGGCCCCATGCCCACGCTTGAAAGCATCATTCCAGACCGGGACGCCGCCCGCAAGTGCGTCCCGGGACCTATCCGGCCTAGCGGCCCCGCTGTGCGGGCGGATGGAAGATTTCCTCCGGAAGCGAGGCCTCCAGGGCGGGATCCAGCTTCCGATACACGCGCACCACCCCGCTGCGGTCCTCGCTGAAGTCGGGCATGTTGTCGGTCGCGAGCCGGTAGAACGTCTGGGTCCGCGCCACCTCGAGTCCCCCGACCTTCACGAAGTCGTCCAGCCAGCTGCACCACTGGAAGCTCTTCATGCCCGCCTCCTTGATGGTGAAGTTGCAGCCGCGGAAGCGCCCGGTCTTGCGCTCGAAGAATGCGAAGAACTCGTCCCCGGGATGGGCGCTGTCGCCCTCGCTGATATAGACCACGTCGAAGAAGACCGTGCCCCGGGAAGGGTTCACCTTTTTGTCGGGCTCACGATTGATTTTGATCCTCATGCCCGTGGGCATCTCGCGGTCGAGCCCTACCGAACCGGCGTAGCGCGGGTGCATGCGGGGATCGAGGAAACGGAAAGGCAGCTCGATCCAGAACGGGACCCACCTGGACTGGAAACGCCCGACCGCCGAATCCTGCGGGGTGAGCGAGAGCCCCCCCCCCCTCCATCCCCAGCCGCGGTTTCCATCGTACCCCACCATGGTGCCGCCCGGGGCCTCTTCCACGTAGCGATCGGCTCCGTGCAGCCGGAACCGCACGCGGGTGGTGTCGGAGCGGAAGGGCTCGCCGGCCTTGTAGTCGGAAGTGATCATCCGGAACGAGACCCCCCGCGCCGCCTCGTAGGCCTGGGCCCCTCCGGCAGCGCGCACCGCGCGCAGCAGCACGCGCCTGGCTTCTCCCGCCGGATCGCCGACTGAACCGGCCTGGGACTCGATGCTGTCCTGCCCGGCGGGGCGAATCACGCCCCGGGCGGCAGCGGACGGTTTGCGGGCCGTCCTGGCCCGGGCGGCATGTCCGGAGGCCGGCACGGCGGCGATGACAAAGAATTGGAACGCCGCCGCCAGGACCGCGACTCGCATGGGGGTTCTCATTCCTTCCTTTCACGGGCCATGGCCCATTCGGCGGCCTCGCGCACCGCGGCTTTAAGCTCGGGCAATTGGCGGTCAAAAAAATGGGCGGCGCCCGGCACATCGATCCGAAGCTTGGGCGCTGCCCAGCGCGGGAACTCGGCGGCCAGCCGCTCCGCGGGACAGGTGATGTCGGCCGTGCCCTGCACCACCGCCTTGGGCTTGGCGCACGCGGGCAGATCCGGGTAATCGTAGCCGCTGATCGGCGGAGCGACCACCACCATGGCCTCGACCCGCCCGTCCAGCGGGCCCACCTTCAGGGTCATCGCGGCCCCGAAGGAAAATCCGCACAGCAGAATGGGCAGCGGGCCGAAGCGGCCGGCCAGGAACTCCATCGCCGCCCCCGCGTCCTGCTGCTCCCCGCGCCCCTCGTCATGCGTCCCGTGGCTGTGGTTGACCCCGCGGAAATTGAACCGCAAGACCGGCAGCCCGAGTTCCGCCAGCGCCTCGCTGCTCCGGTACACCACCTTGTTGTGCATGGTGCCGCCGTAGAGCGGGTGCGGGTGGCAGAACACCGCCATCCGCGCGGGCGACAGGTCGGGGTCATGGTGCAACATGCCCTCAAGGACTCCCGCGGGACCTGGCATTTCCACGGGCGTCAGTCGCGCCGGCAAGTCATTCCTTCCAGTCGGCGATGAAGATGTTGGTCTCGTGCGGCCTGGAACCGCGACGGTTGCTGGCCCACGCCAATTTCTTGCCGTCCGGCGAGAACATCGGGAACGCGTCGAAGTCGGGGCAATAGGTCAGGCGCTCCTGCGCGGTGCCGTCGTCGTGGATCAGGTACAGGTCGAAGTCCCGGCCCTTGGGATCGGCCATGTTGGACGAGAACACGATGCGCTTTCCGTCCGGATGAAAGAACGGGGCGAAGTTCGCGGCGCCGTTGTGGGTGACCTGGCGCATGTTCCCGCCGTCGGCGTCGCACACGAAGATCTCCATCTGCGAGGGGCGCACCAGGCCCTGGGCCAGCAGGCCCTTGTATTCCAGAGCCTCTCCCGAAGTGGTGTCGGCGTAGTGGTGGGCCCGAAACACGATGCGGCGCCCGTCCGGGGAGAAGAACCCGCCCCCGTCGTAGCCCAGCTGCCGGGTGATCCTTTTCACGTTCGAGCCATCGGGGGCCATGGTGTAGAGGTCCAGGTCGCCGTCGCAGTCGCTGGTGAACAGGATGGTCTTGCCGTCCGGGGAATAGACGCACTCGGCGTTGTAGCCCGGGGGTCCGAAGATCATTTTCAGGTCCGATCCGTCGGGCCGGGCAGAGTAGATCTTGAAGGTGTTGTGCACGGCCCACACGTACCCGTGCGAATAGTCCGGCCGCGGCGGGCAGGTATCGGCGCCTTCGAACGTGGAGGCGTAAATCAGCCGCCGGCCGTCCGGCGAAAGGAACGAGCAGGTGCAGCGGCCGCGGCCGTTGCTGACCCGGGTCACCGCGGAGCCGTCCGCGTTCATGGTGTAGATCTGGTCGCAGTCCCAACCTTCGCGGGTGCTCTGGAACGAGAACCGGCTTCCATCCGCCGAGTAATAGGCCTCGGCGTTCTGTCCACCAAAGGTGATCTGGCGCACGTGGGCGAAGTGCTTTTCGCCCGGGAAGAGCAGCGCCGTGTCGGGCGCCGCCGGTTCGGCGGCCCGCGATGCCCCGGAGGTCAACAGAATCAGGGCCGGCAGCAAGGAAAGGATCGGGTAGCGTCGCATGTTCCTCCGTCGTGGTGGCCGGGCCGCTCCAGGCGGTGCGGCGGGGAATCAGGCCCTCGCGGGCCACATTTGAAGTCCAAGGGCGACCATGGACGCGTGCATCCTGACCGTGTCCTCCAGGTCGCGCGCGTAGCCGCCCGCGAACGTCGCGAAGACCGGGATGCCCCGCTTGCGGGCTTCCTCCAGCACCAGCCGGTCGCGCTCCAGGATATCCTCCATGGTCAGCCTCAGCCCACCGAGCTGGTCGCGCTCGCAGGGGTCCGTGCCCGCCACGTAGGCCAGCAGGTCCGGCCGATGGGTGTCCAGGATTCGCGGGACATGCGAGCGCAACTCTGCCAGGTACTCCTGTCCGCCCGCGCCGTCCGCCAGCCCCACGTCCAGGTCGCTCACGGCCTTGGGGATGGGGTAGCTGTTCTCCTGGTGGATCGAAAATGTGAACACGGATTCATCGCCCTGGAACACCACCGCGGTGCCGTTGCCCTGGTGGACGTCCACGTCCACCACCGCCACCCGCGAGATTCCCCCCTCCGCCTGCACCGCCCGGATGGCGATGGCCACGTCGTGCAGCATGCAAAACCCCTCGCCGTGATCCGGGCAGGCGTGGTGAAAGCCGCCCCCGATGTTGGCGGCGAAGCCGTGCCCGAGCGCCGCCCGGGCGGCCAGGACCGACCCCTGGGCCATGGACCGGAAGGAGCGCGCCAGGCCAGGCGTCCAGGGCATTTCCAGCAGCGCCTCGTCGCGGGGCGCGAAGCCCCTCACCACCTTGTTCCAGTAGGCCGGCGTGTGCACCCGCAGGACGTCTTCCGGGTCCACGTCACCGGGGTCCAGGAAGTCCTGTTCGCGCGCCAGGCCGCCCTGGAGAAGCGCGTCGCGGACCCGGCGGAACTTGGTCATTGGGAATACGTGCGGGCCGATGTCGGCGTGGTAGCGATCCGCGTAGGCCAGTCTGGACATGGACCGCCAGCATAGCCTTCCCCGCCGCCCGCCAGCAAGCCGGGCCCGTCTTCCTTCGCCGTTATCTTTCCCCCACCCCCTGCCGATAACCCCCGATGGGTTCGATGGCCGCGGTGCAAAGTGCCGCGCCCGAGCGGGCATTTGCAGCTGCCGGGAAGGATCCCGGACGGCATGGCCGCGCTAAACCCCGGCTGCGCTGTCCTACGTTGAAGAGCCTGGCCTGGGCACACAGCTTGCATAACCCGCAAGGGGATTTGCCGACTCTCGAAGGAGCCACCACTGTGCATTTGAAATCGAGCCGCGAAAAGAACCGTTCGAACGCCGCCCAGGCGGGTTTCGTGCTGATGTATGTCATGTACGTGGTGCTCGCCGTTGGCCTGTTCATCGCCGGCGCGACCGTGTTCATGAGCAATTCCATCCACCGCTCCAGAGTCGAACTCCGGCGCAACGGGCAGGTCATGAACGTGGCCCGCGCCGGGCTCGCCGACGCCGTGAACTGGTTCAAGTCGCGGGCCACCCAGCCGGTCCGCAGCAACGGGACCAGCTACAGCTTTCCGGACCAGGCCTTCGAGCCGCTCAGCGACGTCGATCCCAAGAAGAATTACACCATCGACGAAAGCATCGGGATCGTGAAGGAATACGCCATCACCGATGACAATCTTCTGTGGGCGCGCTACGAAGTGAAGAAGCAGGTGGACGACAACTCGTCTGATCCTTCCCAGACCGACACCTCCGCCGTGCACGACATTTCCCACGAGCTGGCCCGCGGCAGCGCCGGCGAGGGCCTGGCCTGGTACGTCCAGAGCCAGGCTTACGTGTACGTGAGGCGCGACGAGAACGCCGCCTACAACGTCGCGCCCAACCAGGTCATCGAAAGCCTGGCCATGGCCGAGGAAATTCTGGCCATCAGCATCAAGCGCCCGGCGGAGTCCGCCATCATCTGCGGGAAGGCGTCCGCGATTAGCATCGGCAGTAACGCCCGGATCACCGGCATGCCCAACGGGTTCGCCGTTACCTATCTCGCAGGCACCGGCACGCCGAGCCCGTCCGCGGCGCCCGCTTCGGTGACCGGATCGCCCTCGGCCTACCTGAGCCTGCCGGACACGATGTACTTCGACGACTGCCACAGCGTCTTCGGAGTGACCCAGGCGGAGCTCAAGTCGCTGGCCAGCATCAGCGTGAGCAGCGTGGCGGGACTCCCCTCGGCCATGCCCAGCATGGCGGTCATCTACATCAACGGAAACGCGACCTTCACCCCGAGCCGGCCGCTTGCCGGGGGCGGGATCCTGTTCGTGAACGGCGACCTGACCATCCAGGCCAACTCGAACGCCCTGTTCTCGGGATTCGTCTATGTCACCGGCCGGGTGTACCAGTACGCCCCTTCGCTGATTTCAGGGATGGTGTTCGCCCACAACGGCTACACCATCAGCGGAGCGAACGACGTGTCCCAGGTGGAGTACAGCCCCAGCGTACTGAACACCGTCCGCAACCAGCTCTGCCAGTACCAGGAGGCAAAGGCCCCTTATGTCGTCCACTAAACGTTTCCAGGCGCGTGAGCGCGGGTTCACCTTTGTCGAAGTCCTGATCAGCTCGGTGGTGCTGTCCATCGTCGTGCTGGCGGCCGTCACCTACCAGACGTCGTCGCACCGCGCCAACAACAAGTTGAAAGACCGGGCTTTCGCGACCCAGCGGGCCATCCAGATGATGGAGGAGCTGCGCGGCTACGTGAACGGTGGCCTTGAAACCAACATCGACGTGCTGGACGGCTACGACGACGGCGCGGTGTTCACCGACGTGCTCACCACCGACAAGAAAGTCTCCAACCCGGCCGACGCCCTGAGCGGAAACGTCACCTTCAACGGTGGCTGGAAGTTCATCCGCCGCGTCAGCGTGCGCCGCCTGCCCGAGGCACCCAACGCGCGCTGGGTGCAGGTGCGGGTCTACTACGCCAACGGCGGGGACGTCACCAAGCAGGGTGAATCCCTGGCCGAAGTCACGTCGATCTTGAAAACCGTGGGAAACGTGAGCGTGCCCACCCAGTCCCTCGACGTCTACATCCTGGCGCTGGAAAACGTGCCGGGGTGGTGGTCGAACCTGGCCACGCTCCGCCCGATGTTCGACAACAGCATCACCGACCTGGAAAGCCGCAACCCGGGCCTGGAGATCCGCCGTCACTGGATCACCCGCGTGGCCTACGGACGCGACCCGTTCTACACGCCCCACGTGAACGTGGCCGCCAACGCCAACGCCAGCTCGATCGGCCAGGTGTACTTCTACCCGGGCATGCTGGACCTGGCCAACAACAAGAAGTACTACGAGCCGGCCAACATGACCGGCCGCATCAACCTGGACGGGACCGTCACCAACGCGAACTCGACCACGGATCCCAGCACCGGCTACACCACCACCCCGTACTCGCTGGCGGACAACTGGAACCACGGCATGCGCTACCCGGAAGAAGTGGCCAAGTACAACGCGGCCCTGGCGCTGGACCCGAACCTGGAGCCCAGCCTGCGGATGCTGCTGGAAGAGATGAACACCAATCCAAGCAAGTACACCAACGCGCTGGTGGTGAACCTGCACGGAGAGCTGCTGCCGCTGCCCCCGATGAGGAACTTCTCCGACCCGGCCAAGGATCCGCGTCCGTCGGTCTCGGGCGGGCTCCCTTACGTGCGGGCCGTCACGCACCCCGAGCGTCTCTATTACGCCGGCGGCGACTCGGTCGCGCTGCGCGTGTACACGTTCCTTAGTAACCCGGGCGCGGTGGGCGTGCCGAGCACGGCGCACGCGTTCGTGGTCCTGAAAAACGTGTCGAGCAACGTGACCATCGATTCCGTGCTGCAGCTGGATGCCGCCGACAGCGTGTGGGTCAACCATCCGACCTTCTCCAGCACCAGCGGCTCCGACATCGTGATCGATCTGCCGAGCAGCAAGCTGAGCCGCACCCAGCTGCCGACCAAGCGCGGCCTGCCCACCACCAAGCGCCTTTACGGCATGGACTACATTCCCTGCCCGATCGGCGGCAACTTCCTCAAGGACCTTCGGGACAACGGAGCCACCGCGCGCCCCAAGAACACCGCCGAATGGCGCATCAAGATGCACTACACCGGCAATGGCATGCTGACCGTCGAGACCCGCCTTGGGGATCCGGTGCTCAACACGCCGTGGAGCGACTACCCGAACCTCTCCCGCACCTACACCTGGATCGGGACGGCGACCCCGCCGCTCACCGAGCGCTACCAGTTCATGGGCGATCCGAGGCACTCTCCGTACGCCGATGTGTTCCAGTACTTTGGCTACAACTGGTACTTCGCATCGGTGGACACCAACGACTACAAGAAGATGTACAAGACCGTCAACGGCTGGGGCTCCTCCGGGAGCCAGCCGGACATCGACATTCCGCGCTACTTCTCGATGTGGCGTAAGGCCATGCTCAGCAGCACGTCGCTGTGGACCAACATGACCGGCTTCTCCTTCTACTACATCGGCCTGGGCGGCGAGTTCGGGGCGGATGCCTCCAACGGCTACGGCAGCGGCCTGCCCATTTCGGGCGACCCGTGGAACCTGAACGGCTCCCAGAACGTGGACGAAATCACCAACGGCGCCTCGGTCACCAACTGCCGCATCCCGGCCAAGATCGACCTGACCTGGTATTCCAAGCCGTGGCTGGGCGAACTCTACCCGGACGACTACTACACCGTGGGCTCCGGCGCGGGCTGGGACACCAAGGGCAACCTGCCCACCGGCGCGGGCAACTACTACCGGGCTCCGTACAACTTCGCCGGGACTCCGTTCGCCTACCAGCGCCAGCACCGGACCGCTGCCCCGGGATGCGCTTCGCTGTTCAACGGCAAGGGCTCGGGCAGCACCGGGCCGTTCCGCCACGAGTACCGCGACAATGACATGGCCAGCATCACCAGCAACGGGCTCAACCTGTCCGGGCGGTTCAACCTGGGTCTCCCGTCGTCCATGTCCGCGTCCCGTCCGTTTACGTTGAATTACAACAGCACCTGGCCAGTGGAGTGGAACGACACGGCCTACGTCAACACGCGCACCACCACCGCCTTCTTCCAGGGCTACTACGACGCGCCGTACTCGGCCAGCTACCGCTCCAGCGCCAGCGTCAGGCTGACCCAGGGCGGGAAGACCGCGTACTTCATGATGAACGGCCTTTCGCCGCAGACCTCGAGCGGTTCGGCCTGGATGGCCCGCTACGCCCTGGTGAGCATGGTGCAGTCGTTCATGGACGCGGGCGATCCCTCCTATGCCGGCTGGCTGCCGCAGCTGCCGCGGGTGCAGGTGGTGACCCCCGACCCGAACGACGACATCACCGACCCGACCAGCCTGAGCGTCACATGGAACACCGACTGGAAGCGCTGGGACCTGCAGAATTACAACATCCCGGGATACACCCCGACCGCGGTGGCGATGCACTATGTGATGAAGTTCTCGAACGACGGCGGCCGGACCTGGAAGTACGTGGATGACAACTCCACGGCCGAGGCCGGGGTGCGCCCGGTGGACAGCAACGGCAACGACCTGCACACGGTCTCCCAGCCGTTCGCGTGGGATGTTTCAGCGCTGGCCCGCGGCACGTACATCATCCGCCTGGAGGCCTATCGCCAGAGCACGCACCTGCACTACTCGTATCACCAGGTGCAGATCTACATCAAACGGACGGTGTCGTGATGAAAGCACTTCGAGCGGAAGCGCGCGCGGCCTTCCCCGGCGGGAACCGGGGATTCAGCCTGATCGAACTCATGGCGGTGTGCATCGCGATGTCGGTGATCATGGGCACGAGCATCGCCGTGTTCACCCACAGCGTGAAGGTGGGCGTGCAGCTGGAGTCCAGCGACAACTTGAAGAACTACGGGCAGTTCGCCGTGAACGCCGCGAAGCTGCCGCTGCAGCAGTCGCGCGCGCTGTTCCAGGACGACGCCTACGGCCAGGCGCTGTGGGGACAAATGACCTGGTCGGGACACACCCCGATCAGCGGCACCAAGCTGCCGATCATCCGGGAAACCGGATCGCTCTCCCCCAGCGAGATCGGGGATGCCACGTCCCCGTTCGACTCCACCGCCGTGGGCAACGCGCTTCTCTTTACCGAATCCCTGGGTCACATCAGCGCGGGCGGCTACTGGATCGACCTGTACCGCCTGCGCGGCTACTACCTGTCCAGGTCCGACTCGGTGAAGATGATGGGCAAGAGCTATGCGTACGACCTGATCGAGTGGGTCGGGCCCACCTACCTGGACTACACGGAAATGGCCGCCGCGCCCGTGGGGGTATTCTCGTCCGCGGTGGCCCAGGGTTTCACCCGGGCCTGGAATTCCGTGGCGACCACCAAGGACAGCACCGTGTGGGATGTGGACGCGAGCGGAGGCCTCACGCGCGAGGCCAGCCCGGTCCTGGCCCCGGTCAACAGCCATAGCGCCACCCACGTCTTCGGGAACGGTGGCGACACCCGCTACGCGGTGGCCTTCAATGCCGTGGCCCACTATCCGATCCAGGACGTGGTCCCGGCGTACGGCAGCGCCCGCTCCTCCGGGGCCGGGTTCCCGAACGGGTTCGAGGCCATGGTGGTAGGCCCCACAGGCGGCCGCAAAATCCTGATACGCCTGGTCATGGTGGCCGAGGGCTATGGTGGGAGGTACTCCATGGCCAATACCGTGATCGCCTCCTCAAGAAACTTCTAGAATCTTAAATCTTTATCTACCAACGTTTTATAATGTACACTCCCGAACGGGCGCGGAACTGATCCGCGCCCGTTCGGGTATTTGAGTTTGAACACTGGGCCTCCTCCCGTCTATCCTGTCGGGCGGGCATGGAAGCCCTCTTCAATCCGAAGACCTGCGGCCGATTGTATCCAGCCACCGGGCATGCCAACTCAGGAGCCCCTCGAACCGCCCGGTGGGGGCCGACTGCAACCAAGCCGTCTTGAAACCAAAAGGAGTGACCAGGATGATCACCCGCTTCGGGCTCGCCAAGAGCCGCATCGTCATCATGGGAAGCGCCCTTGCGCTTCTCACCTCCGGCTGCGCCACCAAAGGGTTCGTCCGTAACTTCGTGGAAAGCCAGGTCGCTCCCCAGCGTGACGCCACCGCGCGCCTGCAGGGCGAACTGGCCACGGTCAAGACCACGGCGGACTCCGCCGATGCGCACGCGACAGCCGCCCAACTCATGGCGCGCAACGCGTTCGAGGAAGCCGCGGCCTCCCGCCGGCTCGCCTCCAAGATCGCCAGCGGCGACCTGACCTACAAGGTGGTCCAGACCAACGAGATCAACTTTGGCTACGACCAGTTTAACCTGAACACCAAGGGCCGCAAGGCACTCGACCAGGTGGCCGGCGTGCTGGAGCAGCACCCGCGCTGGATCCTGGAGATCATGGGCGCCACCGACCGCTCCGGGAGCCCTCGCTACAACCTGCGCCTGGGCCAGGAACGCGCCGAGACCGTCCGACGCTACCTTAACGACGAGCACAAGGTTCCGCTCTCCAAGATGGCCACCATCTCCTTCGGAGCCGGCCGTCCGGTGGCCCGAGGCGAGGGCAAGGCCGCCGAAGCGAAGAACCGCCGCGCGGTGATCAGGGTGCTCGAAGTGCAGGACGTGGACCTAGTGTCCATGTCCGGCTCCCCGGAAGGCGCCAACATCCACTAGGCTCTGTCTGAAAACAGAATTCGAAGGTATCGCTCGATGAAGGCGAGATGAATCATCGCCAGGAAGTTCACCGCCAGTTTCTCGAACCGCGTGCCCAGTCGGCGGCATTCCTTGAGCCAGCCGTTGCATTGCTCGATTGTGCAACGCTTGCGGTAGGTCTTCTTGTCGAACCGGTGCCGGCCGTCTTCGGGATGCTGGTCCGCTCGGTACGGAATTACGGCCTGAATGGCATGCCGACGAAGCCAACTGCGAATGCGCGCGTAGCTGAAGCCCTTGTCTCCGGCCACCGAACCCGGCCGCGTGCGCGGCGCCCCCACCGACTGGCGGATCTTCACTCGGTTGATGACCGTTTCGAACTGCGTCGACTCGTGGACCTGGCCCGCCGTGACGTGGGCGGCGAGGGGAATTCCGTGACCTTCAGCAACCAGGTGGAGCTTGCTCCCGAATCCGCCGCGCGAGCGACCCAGTGCGTGGTCTCGGGGCTCTTTGGGCCCCCCTTTTTCCCAGCCCCTGCGGCCGCCCGGGAGGCGCGGATGTTCGAGCCATCCACGCAAAACAGATCCCAGTCGATATGGCCCTCGGCATCGAGGCGGATCTGGAGCGCCTCCAATACCTTGTCGAAGACGCCTTCTCGGCGCCAGGAGTTGAAGTGTTCGTAAACCGTCTGCCACGGACCGTAGCGCTCCGGCAAATCGCGCCATGGGGAGCCGCTTCGCAGCAGCCAGAAGATCGCATTCCACATCTGGCGCGGTGGGCGACGGGGTCGGCCGGTCAAGGCCGGGGGGGGGATCTGGGGCGTGATCAACGCCCATTCCTGATCCGAGAGTTCGTAGCGACGCATCCTTGCTGCCCTCCAGTTCCGCACTTCCTTGGCGGACTGGCAGGAGCTTATACCTTCAACCCGTTTTCAGACAGAGCCTAGTCGCTCGCAGCTTCGAATCGTCCGTTGCAAGGCGCCGGTCCCTCCAGGGACCGGCGCTTTTTCATGAGCCCTTGATGGTGTCGGCTCCGGGTGCTAGGCTGGTTGCGTGATGAAAGCTGGCTTGCACGCCCTCCCGGGTCCCAGTCTTTCCAGGTCCCCGCACATGGCGCCCATCGCCCGAACGCCCCTGCGCGTCCGGGCCGCGATTTCGTTCCTGCTCATTGTGGTCGGCTGCGCCCACGCGCCGGCGCCCGCACCGCCCGCCCCCATCGTCCTGGTGCCATCGAGTCTTCCCGCCCCGCCACCCAGCGACCGCGCCGTGCTGCAGGGGCACCGCATCGCCCTGGATCCGGGGCACGGCGGCGTCTTCCTGGGGGCCGTTGGTTCCGCGGGACTACGGGAAGGGGCCGTCAACCTGGACGTGGCCCGGCTCCTCGCCGGGCGGCTCGCCGGAAGCGGGGCCGAGGTGCTGCTCACCCGCGAGAACGACACCGACTTTGTCGGGCGCGATTCCACCCGGCTTCGGGACGACCTGGAGGCGCGCTCGGTCAAGGCCAACCGGTTTGCCCCCGAAGTGTTCCTGTCCATCCATCACAACGCCGACGCCCGCCGCGACAGTTCCCGGAACAGCCTGGAGACGTATTACCGCATGACCGACCCGGGCTCCAGCTTCGATGCGGCCATGGAGATGCACCGGCAGCTGCGCGAGCGCCAGGGCCTGCCGGGCGCCGAGTTGATTCCGGGAAACTACTACGTGCTCCGCCGCTCCACCGCCGGCGCGGCCGTGCTCGGCGAAGCCAGTTACCTGAGCAACCCCGCCAACGAGCAGGCGCTGGTGACTCCCGAGCGCCGGGCGCTGGAGGCCTCCTCCTACTACGACGCGCTGGTGAATTACTTTCGTGGAGGCGTCCCCGCCCTAGCGGCCCTGGCGCCGGATTCGACCCGGCTGGACGCCCCCCCGGCCTCCCTCACGGCGGAGATCGAGGACGGGCCATTGGGCCAGGAACTGGATCCCAACTCGGTGCAGGCCTTCCTGGACGACCGCACCCTGAAGGGCACGCTGGTGGAACGCCTCCAGCACGCCACGCGTGGAACCGGCGCCGATTCGGCCACCTGGCGCCCCGGCCGGATCCGCGTGAGCGCGGCCCCGCCGGCCGATCTGGGGTGCGGCCCGCACACCTGGTGCGTGGGGGCCCGCAACCTCAACGGACATTCGCTCCCCCAGCGCAACGGGCACTTCGTGCTGGACGCGCCCGCCTCGGCGCTCTCGGTGCGAACCGTCCCGCCCGACCTGGGCCAGCTGGCGCGCTCCGGCGGCGACATGTTTGAAATCGTGGTGGAGGCTTCCGACGCCCGCGGCCTGCCAGTGGAAGGCCGGGCCGGCATGGTCCGGATCGGCGCGGGCTGGTTTGCCCTGCCCGACGGCGATTTCGCGCGCGACTCGATCGCCTTCAACCTGCGCGGCGGCGCGTTCCGCGCCACGGTCCGGGTCACCCCCGCCAACCTGCGCAA
>JANXVU010000165.1 GCA_025351485.1 Candidatus Eiseniibacteriota bacterium
ACACCGACGAGGACGTGGTGTCCCGCCCGTCCTGCCAGGCCACGATCAGGCCGTGCTTGCCGTCCGTGACCGCGCTGGCGGCGGTCTGTGCGCCGGTGATGTTGGTGACCACCGCGCCGTTCACCGGCCAGCCGCTCACCACCTGGCCGTATCCGGTGATGCGCTGGGCATAGAGATCGGCTCCGGTTCCGCCGGTGGCGGCCGCCCGGGCGCGTTGTCCGGAAAGCGACAGCGGAGTCGCTCCACCCGAGGGCTTGGTGTTGAGGTTCCGATTGTCCGTCCACACCAGGATCGAGCCATTGGAGAAGTCCGAGATCAGCGTGGGCTGGAACTGGTCCCCGGGCGAGATGCACACGAAGTTGCCATTGGCCAGCCAGCCGCCCGGGATGGTCCCGTCGGAGCTCACGTGCTGCTCGTAGATGTCCTTGTCCACCCCCCGGGCGTCGGTCCAGGCGATCAACGCGCCGTTGGAAAAGTCCGAGATCAACGTCGGCTGGCTCTGGTCTCCCGGCGCGTTGCAGATCGGGATCCCCCCGGCGGCCCATCCGGCGAGCGGCGCCCCGGACGAGTTGACGTGCACGGCGTAGATGTCCAGGTTGGCTCCCCGGCGGTCCTCCCAGGCGATGATGGCACCGTTCAGGCTGTCCGCGCACAGCACCGGGCTGGTCTGGTCACCGGCGAAGGTGCAGATCGGAAGGCCGCCCAGCGTCCACTGGCCAATCCCGTTGGAGTCCAGGCGCTGGCTGTAGATGTCCTTGTCCGCCCCGCGGGAGTCGGACCACACCACGATGGCGCCGTTGGAAAAGTCCGAGATCAGCGTGGGCTGGTCCCGGTCGCCCGGAGCGCCCGTCAGCGGAACGCCGTTCACGGTCCACAGCAGTGCTCCCGCGGCGCTGATCCGCTGCGCGTAGATCTGGGTGCTGGCAGGGCCGTTGCGATCGTCGGCCCAGGAGGCGATCGCGCCTCCGGCTCCGTCGGATGCGAGGCGGGCCAGCGACTGTCCCCCGGCGGCGGTGCACAGGGCGACGCCTCCGATGGTCCACTTCAGGAGGCCCGTGGAATCCACGCGCTGCACGTAGGGATGATAACCGGTGGCCAGGCTGTCCCGGCCATCCAGCCACAGCGCGATGGCCCCGCCGGCGCCGTCGCTCACGATGTCGGTGGGGTATTGATGTCCGGCCAATCCGCACAGCAGCACCCCGTCCGAGGGCCAGCCGGCGCGGATCTGCATGTCGCCGTTCACGCGCTGCGCGTAAACGTCGGCGTTCCCGCTGCGAAGGTCCTGCCAGACGACGATCGCACCACCCACTCCATCCGCTACGGAGTGTGGCGCAAATTTGGCGGCCCCGTTGGAGCTGAGCCCGGTCCCGCCGGGCTGCCAGTGCGGATCCGAGCCCTTCAAGCCGGCAGCGGTGACCGCCATCGCGTAGACACCCGCGCCGCCGGCGCCGGAGGGACGGGCGTCTTCCCACGAGGTCAGCGCGCCGCCCGCCCCGTCGCTGGTGATGCACGCGTTCCCCATCGAGAAGGTGCTGCCGATGAGCGCCGCCGGGCCGTTGCTCCACCCTGTGGGCGTGCCGGAGGGGTTGATCCGGAGGACCCGGATCGAATTGAAGTGGACGATCTGGTTGATGTCGAGCCCCTGGAGGACCAGCATGGCTCCTCCCGTACCATCGGGTTCGAGCCCCGCCAGGGTGTGCAGGATTCCCGATGTCACCTGCCCGCCGTTGCCCAGCGGAGTGATCGCGCCCGAAGTATCGAGTTGGGCAGCAAATGCCTCGACCCCCCCCGGCGGGGAGCCGGTCCAGGCCAGCAGCAGGGGCGAGGCCGGGGACAGGCCCGGCGTTCCCTTGAGCAGCATGGGGGTGGTCTCGCTGGTGCTGGTGGCCGTGATCTGAAGCGCGCCACGGAGGTCGGGGTTGAAGGTGGTGGCACCCACGGAATTGAAATGCTGCGCGTACACGTCCGCGACGCCCCCGGATGTCCCGACCCACGCAACCATGGCGCCCCCGGCGCCGTCGGGGGCCACGTCCGGCTGGGGACTGAAGTTCCTCAGCAGATTCGAGTGGGCCGGATTGGTCCACAACAGAATCCCGGAGGAATTGACCTTCGCCGCGATGGTCCGGAAGGCGGTGCCGCCCATGTTGGCCGAATAGGCGACGTAGGCGTTGGTCCCGCCGGCGTCGATCGCGATCCGCGGCACATCCGGGGAGGAATTCGGCAGGAGCCCGATCGTAACGCCCGCCGGCCCCCAGAGTCGCGCCCCGGTCGTGTCCACCTTTTGCACCACCACCGGGAAGGTCCCGCTCGAGAAGTACCCCACGACCCACAGGTACGGCCCGGCGCTGCGGGCCGCGTCAAATGTCGAAACATTGAGGCTGTCGGCGGCGCTGCTCACGATCTCGATTCCGTCCGCGAGCCAGCGCGGTGCTCCGGCGGCGCTCAGCCGCTGGGCGAATACGCGGGTTCGGTTGTCGGGGCCACGGGCATCCTTCCACGCCACGAAGATCCCGCCCGCCCCGTCCAGGGCAAGGCGCGGCACCGTTTGGTCCTTGGACGCGGCGCACACCACGACGCCGGAGGCGGGCCACAGCTTCTGGCCGTAGGCGTCCAGGTGCTGGGCATAGATGTTCAAGTTGCCCGAGTCGCCGGCCGCCCACGCGAGGAACATGCCGCCCTGGCCATCCGCGATGCACTTGGGGGTCCTGGAACCGATGGCCGTCGGCGTGGTGTCCACCTGCGTCCCGAAGAAAGTCCAGGCCGCCCGGGCGGGGGAGGCGGCCAACAGGCACAGAATCGCAATCATGTACGTGAAAGCAGGCATGGCAAGGCGCTTCGAGGGCATGGGAGTCCTCCGATGAGGCCGCTGTCGTGCACGGATGG
>JANXVU010000026.1 GCA_025351485.1 Candidatus Eiseniibacteriota bacterium
GATGGTGGAGGCGCGCGTGGTCGGCGCGGGGGGGCGGATCGTCGCCCGCGGCACCGCTCTCAACGACATTACGCTCAAGCAGGCCGACATGGTCAAGGTGGTTCGCCTCAAGCTCGCGCTGGATGGCGAGCGCCTGGGCGATTTCACGGCTGACGGCCTGGTGGTGGCCACTCCCACCGGGGCGACCGCCTATTCGCTTTCCGCCGGGGGACCGGTGGTGATCCCGGGGGCCAGCATCCTGCTGGCCACGCTCCTTTGTCCGCACACTCTGTCTTCGCGTCCCATCGCGTTTTCGCCCCGCCAGACCCTGGAGATCCGGGTGGCCCAGGGAGCGCGCGGCCTGCGCGTTTCCCTTGATGGCCAGCAGACGCTGCCCATGTCGGGCACCGATCGGATCGCCGTGACCGGCTCCAGGCTGGCCACCCGGGTCCTGCGTCCCCCCGGATTCTCCTACCCGGAGCTCCTGCGAACCAAGCTCGGCTGGAAGTCCTAGGAAGAGGCTGACATGCTGCTGGAACTCAGACTGGAATCACTGGCCACCGTGGAATCGCTCACGTGGGAGCCCGGCCCGGGGCTGAACGTGGTGAGCGGGGAAACCGGGGCCGGCAAGTCGGTCCTGGTGGGGGCGGTGGCGCTCCTTTTCGGGGGCCGGGCGGGCGCCGAAGTGGTCCGCACCGGGGCCGCCGCCGCGCGGGTGGAGGGGCGCTTCGACTGGTCCACGGTGAAGGACCTCGCCTCGCTGCTCGGTGACCTGCCCCTGGATGATCCCTCCGACGTGGTGCTCCGACGCGAAATTTCCGCCGACGGCCGCAGCCGGTCCCACCTGAACGGCCGCGCCCTGTCCCTCGGGCAGGCCCGCGAATTCGGCCGCAGACTCTTCGACATGCACAGCCAGCACGAACACCAGGGCTTGCTGCGCCCGGAAACCCACCTGGAACTTCTCGATCGCAGCGGCGGCCACCATTCCGAACTGCTGGCCGAGGCCACCGAGGCCGCCGCGCTGGAGCGGGTGCGCGAGTCGCTCCGCCGGTTCGAGGAAGGGCTGCGCGACGAAGCCTCCCGTCGCGACCTGTGGGCCTACCAGCTCAAGGAACTCACCGACGCCGCGCTCACCTCCGGGGAAGACCTCGAGCTGGAGCGCGAGCGGCTCCGCCTTGCGCACGCCGAGCGTCTGGTGGAAGCCATGGACGAGGCCGCCGGGCACCTGGACGATGACGAGACTGGCGCGCTCACCCGGTTGGGCGCCGCCCGGCGCGCCCTGACCCGCGCGGTGCCATGGGACGAGACGCTTCTGCCGCTGCTGGAAATGGTGGATGAGGCCGAAGCGCGGGCGGGTGAAGCCGCCCGGGAACTTGCCAGCCGCGCCGCCTCGCTGGAGGCCGACCCGGCCCGCCTCGCGGAGATCGAGGACCGCCTCCAGACGCTCATCCGGATCAGGAAGCGCTACGGCGGCGGGCTGGACGAGGCGATCGCGCTGCGCGAGGACCTCTCGTTCAAGCTTTCCGCACTCGATCACCCGGAGGAGACCGAGGAGCGGCTGAAGATGGATCTCTCAAGGGCCCGGGGCCGCTGGCTCGAGGCCCGCCGGGCGCTGCACGCCTCCCGGCTCAAGGCCGCCAGCGCGCTCTCGCGGGCGCTGGCGAAGGAGTGGCGCGAGGTGGGGCTCCCCGGCGCGCGCTTCGAAGTGTTCCTGGAAGGCGAGCCCCCGGGACCGGAATTCGGCGCCTGGCCGCACCGGGCCGAATTTCTCATCTCGGCCAACCCCGGCGAGGAACTGCGCCCGCTCGCGAAGGTGGCTTCCGGCGGCGAGGTCTCGCGGGTGATGCTGGGGCTCAAGAGCGTGTTCGTCGAGGAGGAGTCGTTCACCACGCTGCTGTTCGACGAGGTGGACGCCGGCATCGGCGGGCGCGTGGCCGAGGTGGTGGCGGAAAAACTCCGCAAGCTCTCCCGGCGCCGACAGGTGTTGTGCATCACCCATCTGCCCGCCATCGCCGCCCGGGCCGATCGTCACTTCTCGGTGGAGAAGAGCGTCAAGGCGGGCCGGACCTACACCCGGGTCGTGCCGCTCGGCCCGGAAGGGCGGATCGAAGAGTTGGGCCGGATGCTGGCGGGATCCAGGATCACCGAAGCCACCCGGGCCCAGGCACGGGAGCTGCTGGGGCTGCCCGAGGCCCCCGGTTAGCCCCGGACCTGAATTCGCCGCCTGAAGGCATTGGTTGTGCTTCGAAGAATGTGTCTTGCATGGTTCATGC
>JANXVU010000029.1 GCA_025351485.1 Candidatus Eiseniibacteriota bacterium
CGCGCCGGTGCCGACCCGCATCGATTCGCCTTCCACCGCCAGGACCGTTCCAGGCGTTCCCGCTCCCGGGTGCGCGGCGGCGTGCCTCACGCGCACCGGCCCCGACGCGGATCGGAACTTCAGGCCCGGCCACGGGTCGAACGCGCGCGAGGCCCGCTCGATCCACGCGGCCTCTCCGGTCCAGTCCACCCAGCCGTCCGCCTTGGTGAAGCGCGGCGCGGGCGTGGCCAGCGCGGGGTCCTGCTTTTCACGGGGAGCATTTCCGGCCTCCACTTCGCGGAGCGTCTTTACCAGGAGCCGCGCGCCGCGCGCGGCCAGTTCGGTGGTGAGGGAACCGGTGGTGGCATCGGGGGGCATGGGAAAAGCGTCGCGGTGGATCACGTCGCCGGTGTCCACCCCCACGTCGATCCACTGGGTGGTGACTCCGGCCTCGGCATCGCCGGCCAGGATCTGCCAGGAGATGGGAGAGACGCCGCGCCAGCGCGGCAGCAGGGAGGCATGCACGTTGATGCAGCCCAGGCGCGGCATGCGCAGCGCCCGTTCCTTGAGGATCACCCCGTAGGCCACGATGGCGAACACGTCGGGCCGGAGCGCCTCGAGCGAAGAGAGGAATTCCGGATCATGGAACTTTGGCGGAGCGTCCACGGGAATGCCCAGGGCCTCCGAGGCGGCGCGTACTTCCGAGGGCTGGAGTTTGAGTCCGCGGCCGCGCGGCTGGTCGGGGCGGGTGACCACGCGGACCGGGGCATGCCCGGATTCCACGAGCGCCTGCAGCGCCGTGGCGGCGAAGGCCGGCGTCCCCATGAAAACGATCTTCAGGCCCATGCCGGAACGCCCCCGCTCAATGGGAAGCGCGCAGAAGGACGGGCCGGTCGAAGGCCAGGTTCATGGCCTTTTCTTCGGCCAGGTAGGCGGTGTAGTCGGAGGCCGGGATCTCGCTCTTGAGCACCGAGACGGTCCGGACGAAGCGCAGCCGCATGCCGGTGATGGTCCGCGAATCGGTCCACGCCAGGTAGCTTCCGGTGGCCGAACTGGTGTCGGATGCGTGCAGCGGAGTCCATGCCGCGGGAAGTTCCAGGTCCATGATCACGCGGTGCCCGCCGAAATAGCGCAGCAGGTCGCGGGCCTGGCTGCGCGACGGGGAATCCATTTCGGGAACGAGCCGGCTCGGCAGGTGCAGCGTCAGCGAGTCGCCGGTGCGGTCCAGCAGATCCCGCGCCCGAAAGGTCGAAGTGAGCGTCGCGCTGTCCGCGGGCGACTCGAAGTGCTCTCCCTTGGCATCGCCCGATTCGGCGGTAAAGAGCAACTGCCGGGCCAATGCCTGCAGCGCCTCGGAGGCCATGGAGTTGGTGCCGGTCTGCAGGGCGCTCCGCCACAGGTCGCCGTCGTCCCCACGCAGGGCGATTCGCACTTCCCCGACCACCACGCCGCTCGGATCCACGATCCCCTTGAAGCCGGCGTCCACTCCCCGCGCGGACGAGGGCCCCGTGGGAATCCGCGCCGCGCGCAGCGTCCTGCGCGGCCCCACGACCACGGCCTGAAGCCCCTGCAGGGCGATCGGCACCCGCGCGGGATCCGCCGCATAGGACGTGGGGTCGAGCCAGGTCTTCGGGCCGCCCTCGGGAAGCGCCACCACCGGGCTGAGCAATTCGGGAGTGAGCGCCGGGATCCCGTTCCACAGGCGGCGCGGCTCGACCAGCGCGATGGCCGGCTCAAAGCCCAGCTGGCGGAGCAGGCCGGCCAGCAGCACCGCCTTGCCGTAGCCTCCGGCGGTTCCCCGGAGCAGCACGCCGTCGGGCGTGAGGCGGCGGAGCGAGTCGGCGGCGAAACTTTCGCGCGCGGCCGCGGCGATTCGAAGCGCCACGAAAGCGCGCGCGCTCGCAAGCTGCTGGAGCCGGTCGGGACTTTCCTGGCGGATGGCGGCGGCGAGCGCTTTCAGTCGCGGGCCGGCCGGCAATTTCAGAAAGCCCCGGCAGATGGAGACGAACCAGTCGGGATCTGCGTGCGAGTCCACGAACAGCGCCGGCTGCCCCTCGTAGGGGCCCCGCGCATCGCGTTCGGGACGCAGGGCGGCCAGGTCCTTCATCCGCCACTGCTTGAGCACCATGCCGTCGGTCACGCTGCTGTCCGCCGAGGGGAGCGCCATGCCCGCCAGGGTGGCCGGGCGGCCCACCGGATAGCGGATCCACATCCTGGCGTGCCGAACCGGAAACTGGCCCCGGAACGGAAGGGCCATGAAGAAATCGCGGCGCTGGCCGGGGCCGGCCGCGGGCTGGAAGTAGCGGACTCCTAGATAGACCAGGTCCCCGGGAGACACGCGGCCGAACGTGGCCACCCCTCCCAAAACTTGCAGAGCCTTTTCCACGCCCCCGTCGGGGTGGACGAGGTAGGCGAAGGTGGAACTCCCGGGAGTGTCCGGCGCGGCGGGCAGGCGCGTCAGTTGGCTGGCCCCCGCGCGGCTCTTGGGCAGGTAGACGCGCCAGGAGGTGACGGCGATGATTCCGTCGGGGCCGAAATTGACCCCGCGGTCATCCAGGACGATCTCGGCCAGCGAATCGGTGGTCGTGGGACTGGTCGCGCCCCGCCCCACCAGGGAGGTGTCCGGAGCCGGAAAGGACTCCCAGGCGACCGGCTTGGGCGCGGGCTTCTTCTTGAACATGTTGTAGTTGCCCTGGTGCTGCGGCGGGGCGCCCTGGGCCAACTGGGCACCGGCGGGCGCCGCCAGGAACAAGGCCGGCGCGAGAAGAGCCGGCAGCCATGCGAGTCTGGCGATCTTCAAGGTCTTCTCTCTCTTTCCTGGATTGGAATCGGGGCCGGACCGGAGCGAATGGGACGGGCGGGCGCTACTCGTCCACGCGCATCTCTCCGGCCGCGCCCTTCTTGCGGATGTCTCCCAGCTTGGCCCGAAGCAGTCCGCGCTTGATCGGGCTGATCCGGTCGATGTACAGCACCCCGTTCAGGTGATCGACCTCGTGCTGCAGTGCGCGCGCGAGGTAGCCTTCGGCCTCGATATCCACTTCGTTCCCGTCCAGGTCCTGCGCGGAGATCTTCACCAGGTTGGGGCGCTTCACTTCAAAGTAGAGGCCCGGAAAACTGAGGCAGCCTTCCTCGCCCAGCTGCTCGCCGGAAGTGGCCAGCACCTCCGGGTTCACCAGCGCGGCGCGAAAGTGCGGGGCGTCTTCGGTCTCTCCCGGCACGTCCACCACCAGCAGGCGCTCCAGCGAGCCGACCTGGTTGGCTGCGAGCCCGACGCCGCGGGCCGCCTCCATGGTTTCGAACATGTCCGCGGCGAGCCGGCGGGTTTCCTCGGTGATCTCTACCAGGTCCCTCGCGCGGGCCTGGAGCACCGGGTCGCCATAGAGCCGGATGGGACGACGGGCCACGTCACGCGCCCGGCTTGTTGACCGTGACGATCGAGGACTTGATGAAGTCCAGCTTGGTCTCCTGCACCTGCAGCACCACCCGGTCGTCCTTGACCGCCCACACCGTGCCCACGATGCCTCCGGAAGTGACCACCTCATCGCCCTTCTTCAGGTCGCCGACCATCCGGGCCAGTTCCTTCTGGCGCTGCTGCTGGGGACGGATGAGCACGAAGTAAAAGACGGCGAAGATGAGCAGCATGGGCGCCATCTGCAACAAGAAGCCTTGGGTCCCACCGGCGGGCGCGCCTGCGGGGCCGGCAGCCGGGGCTCCGGCGGCAAGAAGCGGAAACGACATGAATCCTCCTGAAACGGGGGGAAGAAGGCCTCTGGCAGGGCCGGAATATCACGGATCTGATGACAAACTTACGCGGGCAGGCGTGGAAGTGTCAATGCGGACGCGGTTTGGCCGGAGCGGGCGGGCCGTGGGAGTTCGGCGGGCTTACCGGTGCCCCCCGCCCCCGCCCCGGCTTGCCCGCGCCTGCCAAATTCCTTATCATTCATCGGGTTAAGGCCTCACCAAGGAAAGGAACACCATGTTCCAGAAGGTCCTCATCGCCAACCGTGGCGAGATCGCCGTCAGGGTGGTTCGCGCCCTGCGGGAAATGGGAATTGGAAGCGTGGCCGTCTATTCGGAGGCCGACCGGCGCTCCCTGCACGTGCTGCAGGCGGACGAGGCCGTGTGCATCGGGCCGGCCCCGGCCCGGGACAGCTACCTGTCCGTACCCAGGCTGCTCGAGGCCGCCCGTTCCACCGGGGCGCAGGCCATTCATCCCGGCTACGGTTTCCTTTCCGAGAATTCGGATTTCGCCGCGGCCGTCCGGGACGCGGGACTCAGCTTCATCGGCCCGCCGCCCGAGGCGATGAACGCGCTCGGCAACAAGCTGCTGGCGCGCGCGGCAGCCCACAAGGCCGGAGTGCCGGTGGTCCCGGGGCTGGACCATCCGGTGCGCGGGCTGGACGAGGCCCGCGCGGCCGCGAAGGAAATCGGCTTCCCGGTGCTGATCAAGGCTTCCCACGGCGGAGGGGGCAAGGGCATGCGGGTGGTCCGCTCGGAAGACGAGCTGGGATCCCTCCTGGAATTGACCCAGGGCGAGGCCCGCGCTTCCTTCTCGAACGACGAAGTGTACCTGGAGCGCTACCTGGAACGTCCCCGCCACGTGGAAATCCAGCTCCTGGCCGACTCGCACGGGCACGCGGTGTACCTGGGCGAGCGCGACTGCTCCGCGCAGCGCCGCCACCAGAAGCTGATCGAAGAGACCCCGGCCCCCGGCCTGCGCGACGAAGTGCGCCGCGCCATGGGCGAGTGCGCCTGCCGGCTGGCTCTGGCAGCGGGCTACGTGAACGCCGGCACCGCCGAGTTCATGGTGGACGCGAAGCAGGACTTCTACTTCCTGGAAGTGAACGCGCGCCTGCAGGTGGAGCACCCGGTGACCGAGATGGTCACCGGATTTGACCTGGTCAAGCTGCAGTTGCTGGTGGCATCCGGGGGAGAGCTGCCCTTTGTCCAGGCGGACATCCAGCCGCGCGGCCACGCCATCGAGTGCCGCATCACCGCGGAAGATCCGGAGCGCGACTTCATGCCCTCCATCGGAAAGATCCATCGTTTCCGGCTCCCCAGCGGGCCGGGGCTCAGGAACGACGCGGGCATCTACCCGGGCGCGGAGATCACGCCGTACTACGATTCGCTGGTGGCCAAGCTGATCAGCTGGGGCCGCGACCGCAACGAGGCGCGCCGGCGCATGCTGCGCGCGCTGGACGAGTACGTGATCGAGGGCGTGAAGACCTCCATCCCCTTCCACCGCTGGGCGCTGCAGCATCCCGCGTTCGTGGCGGGGGCGATCGACACCGGCTTCGTGGGCGCCGAGTACCATCCGCGGCACATTGCGCCCTCCCCCGAGGACGAGGCCCTGGCGGTGCGGGCGGCCGCGCTGCACGCGCTGCTGCACCCCTCGGGCGCCTCCGCCGCTCGCGTGGAAGGCCCGCCGTCCGGTTCCCCGTGGAAGTTCGCGGGCCGCCCGGGCGCAGCAGGAGCACGCCGATGAAATACAACGTGAAGATCGGCGAGCACGAGCACTGGGTGGAGGTGCTGCCCGAGGGCTCCAACTGGAACATCCTGGTGGATGGCGAGCCCGCGGTGATCGACGCCGCCGAGATCGCCCCGGGGGCCTACTCGTTCCTGACCGACGGCCGCAGCCGCGAAGTGGCGGTGGACCGCAACGGTGACCAGTTCCGGGTGCGACTCGGCGGCGCCACCTACGACATGATCGTGATGGACGAGGTCCACGCGCGCACGCGCCGCCCCGAGCGCGCCGCGGTGAGCGGCCCGGCACAGCTCAAGGCGCCCATGCCGGGCCTGGTGGTGGCGCTCAAGGCGGCCGTGGGTGACGCGGTGGAAGAGGGCCAGGCGCTGGTGGTGATGGAAGCCATGAAAATGCAGAACGAGCTGGCCGCGCCGGGGAGCGGGCGGGTGGAAAAAGTGCACGTGGTGATCGGCCAGTCGGTGGAGAGCGGCCAGGCGCTGGTGACGCTGGCGGCGCCGGCCCCTGCCGGAGAAGGATCGTGAGCGGGAAGAAGCCCGCCGGCCGCAAGAGCCGGTTCGAGACTTCCTCCGGGATCGAGATCGGCCCCGCGTACACCGCCGGGAGCCTCGCCCCGGGACTCGGGGAGCGGCTCGGGCGCGCCGGGGAGTACCCCTTCACCCGTGGCATCCACGAGGCCATGTACCGCTCGCGCCCGTGGACCATGCGCCAGTACGCGGGCTTCGGCGACGCCGAGGAATCCAACCGCCGCTACCGCTACCTGCTGGAACAGGGCCAGACCGGGCTATCGGTGGCCTTCGACCTGCCCACCCAGATGGGTTACGACTCGGACGCCCCGCGGGCCGAGGGCGAAGTGGGCAAGGTGGGCGTGGCCATCGCCACCGCCGAGGACATGGGCCGCCTGATGGATTCCATTCCGCAGGAGACGGTCAGCGTTTCCATGACCATCAACGCCACCGCCTCCACCCTGCTGGCCTTCTACCTGGCGTTGGCCGAAAAGCGCGGCGTGGCGTTCGACCGGCTGAACGGGACGGTGCAAAACGACATCCTGAAAGAGTACGCGGCGCGCGGGACGTACATCTACCCGCTGGAGCCTTCCATGCGGCTCACCACCGACCTGATCGCCTTCTGCTTCGATCGGGTGCCGCAGTGGAACACGATCTCGATCTCCGGTTACCACATCCGCGAGGCGGGCGCGACCGCCTCGCAGGAGCTGGCGTTCACGCTGGGCGACGGGCTGGCCTACGTGGAAGCGGCCGTCAAGGCGGGGCTCGACGTGGACGCGTTCGCCCCGCGGCTGTCGTTCTTTTTCAACTCGCACAACGAGTTCTTCGAGGAGATCGCCAAGTTCCGCGCGGCGCGGCGCATGTGGGCGAGGTACATGAAGGAACGTTTCAAGGCGAAAAATCCCCGCTCCTGGATGCTGCGTTTTCACACGCAGACCGCCGGCTCCACGCTCACGGCGCAGCAGCCGGAGAACAACGTGGTGCGGGTGACGCTGCAGGCGCTGGCCGCGGTGCTGGGCGGCACGCAGTCGCTGCACACCAACTCCATGGACGAGGCGCTGGGGCTCCCTTCGGGCGGCGCGGTGCACACCGCGCTTCGCACCCAGCAGATTCTGGCCGAAGAGAGCGGCGCGGCCGACGTGGTGGATCCGCTGGCGGGCTCCTACTTCGTGGAGAGCCTCACCGACTCGCTGGAGGCGGAGGCCACAAAGATCCTCTCGGAGGTCGAGGCCATGGGCGGAATGCCCCGGGCGATCGAGCAGGGCTGGGTGCAGCGCGAGATCCACCGCAGCGCCTACGCCGCGCAGCGCAAGATCGAGGACGGCGAACTGACCGTGGTGGGCGTGAACAAGTACCGCGAGGAAACCGGTGAGGATGCCCGTCCCGCGAGCTTCCATCCGTCCGGGGATGCGGTGGAGCGGCAGGTGGAGCGGCTGCGGGCGTATCGCGCGGCGCGCTCCGATGCGGCCGCCGGATTGTCGCGGCGCGCCCTGGAAGCCGGGGCCGGGGGCACGGCCAACCTGCTTCCGCTCATACTGGAGTGCGTTCGCGCGGGCGTGACCCTGGGCGAGATCAGCGATTCGCTCCGCTCCCAGTGGGGCGAGTACGTGCCTTCGAAGGCTTTCTAGGCCCATTCCGCTGCGGGCGCAGAGGCATGATGACTCGATATCTTCCGGGATGGCTCCCCGCCCTGTGCGCCCTGCTTCTCGCGGCGCCTCTCCCCTGTCTCGCCCGCCCGGCCACACCTATCCCGATACCCACGGATACCCTGCGACTTCG
>JANXVU010000047.1 GCA_025351485.1 Candidatus Eiseniibacteriota bacterium
GGTCGCTCCTGGACCGGGCCGACGTGCTGGTGGAGAATTTTCGCCCGGGAACGCTGGAACGCCTGGGCTTTGGCTGGATTGCGCTGCACGAACGCAACCCGCGCCTGGTGCTCACCCAGATCACCGGGTACGGCCAGCACGGCCCCTGGAGCCACCGGCCGGGCTATGATCTGGTGGCGCAGGGCGAGGGCGGCGTGATGAGCCTGACGGGAGACCCGGACGGACCTCCCACCAAGGTGGGAGTCTCGCAGGCGGACGTGGTGGCCGGCATATGGGGGCTGAACGGAACCTTGCTCGCTCTTTATGCCCGCGAACGCACCGGCGTGGGGCAGCGCGTGGACGCTTCGCTTTTTGACGGGCAGCTATCCTTGCACACCTACCAGGCGTCCAACTACTTTGCGACCGGCAAACCGGGTGGACGCATGGGCAACCGGCACCCCAGCATCAGCCCGTACGAGAGCTACAAGGCGAGCGACGGGTGGTTCAACCTGGCGCTGGGGAACGAGAGCTTCTGGCAAAAGTTTTGCGCCGTGGTGGAGATTCCGGGTCTCGCGGGAGATTCACGGTTCGCCACCATTTCGGATCGGCTCCAGAACCGGGATGCGTTGGAGACCGTGCTTGCCCCGTACTTCCATGGCCGCACCCTTGCCGATTGGCTGAAGCTCCTCGGCGACGCGGCGCTTCCTTGCGGGCCGATCCTGGACGTGGGCCAGGCGCTGGAATCCGAGCATGCCCGCGCGCGAGAGATGGTGGTCACGGTGGACCATCCGACCATCGGGCCGTGGAGAATGGTGGGCGTGCCGGTGCAATTGTCCGGGACCCCGGGCGCGCCCCGGAGCGCCCCGCCGCTCCTCGGGCAGCACACCGAATCGGTGCTGCGAGGCGACCTGGGAATCTCGGAAGAGGAACTGCATTCGCTTCGCGCGGAAGGGGTTATCTAATGCTCCGAAGCTTTTCGTTGACTCAACGTCCGCGCTCCGCGTAGTATCAAATATTGGTTCCGGCTAAACCTTTTTGACTTGGAGACGATAACGAAGTCATGAGCGCGACCTTCATGCGAAACACTACCACGCGATTCTGTTGCACGTTCCCGTATGGGGACTTGCGGCTTGGTGGTGTTTGCTCGAGGGAGCGGATCAGCTAGAACCAGACCTCAGCCGACGCAAAATCCAGAGCCGCGGTTCCCACAGGGACCGCGGCTCTTTCGTTACCCCCACATCCAACCCGAGCCGAAGGAGAAGAACATGACGAACCCGAACCAGCACCGTGCCCTGAAGGCCGTGGGGATTTCCGGCAACCCGTCCCCCTACTCCTCCAAGTCCCGCACCCTGCTGTTGCGCGCCCTGTCGGAACTGCGTGCCGCCGGCGCGGAGGTGGAGCTGATCGACCTGGCCAAGCTGCCCGCCGGAGCGCTGCTGGGCCGGGAAAACGACCCGCGCGTGGACCACGCCGTCGGAGCTGTGGCCGGGGCGGACATCGTGGTGGCGTCCAGCCCCATCGCCCGAGAGAGCTACAGCAACCTGCTGGCGGTGTTCCTGGACCTGGTCCCGCGCAGCTCGCTGGAGGGAAAGGTCGCCGTGGCGCTCACCACCGGGCACGGCGCCGGAGAGCTCCTGGCCCCGCGGAGCGGCCTGGACGCGCTGCTGGAGCGCATGGGAGCGGTGCTCGCGGGCCCGGCGGTGCACGGATCCGAGAGTTGTTTTCCGAACGGATCTCCCGAGGTGGGACTGGTGCGGCAGGTGGATCATCGCGCCGCCGCGGCAATCAAGCTGGCGAAGCTGGAGGATCGGAGCGGGGCCAGGATCACTTGAGCGCGGCGGGCGACCGCCGGAGGGAGCCCTGGAGCGCGCGGGCGCGGATTAGCGGATCCGCACGAAGCGGAGCACCCGCGAGCGGCCGGGGGCCTGGAGCTGGAGGAAGTAGATTCCCGAGGCGGCGTGGACGCCGGCCATGGTGATGCCGTCCCAGGTGACCGGGCCCGCGATTGTGGCCGGGCGCGCAAGGCGCGCCACTTCGCGGCCGGTCACGTCCAGGATGCGCGGAGCCGCTCCGGATTCGAACCACGCCGGGCCCAGGGCGAAGCGCTGGCCAGATCCTTCGCCCCCGAGGGAACGGGCAGCGTAGGAGTCCTCCGCGCCGGCCCGAGGGTCGTGCACACGAGGCAGTGAGATCCTCCTGCCGGAAGAATCTCCGGGTGCGCTCCCGGCAGTGACCAGAAGATCGATCGCCAGATGGATCCGTGGAGTGCGGGGGTCGTTGGAGTCGATGTATCCGGGAAGTTGAAAATGAGCGCCCGCACTCAGGTCGCTCGCATCCACGGAAACTGTTGCCTGCAGGGAGTCGTGCGGGGCGATATGGAATACCACCCCGCTCTTCGAAGTCTGCCAACCGAAATGTGGGTCCGAAATCTGAAGAAGTTGACCCTCCAAGGGTTCGTTTCCACGATTGTGGATCCTGAACCTACCTGATCCACCATCACCCTGAAGCACGGAGAGAAACAATACTTCCGGGTCCAGACGGATCGTGGCCGGGCTTCCGATCACGATCGTCGCATCGTTGGATACCGGTGATAGATTGTGGACCCGATCCCGTACCTTCATGGCCACGTGCACCGCGCGGTCGAACGGCAACCCGCTGACCAGGATGGAATCACGAACCCCACTGAAGGAAGGTTTCTTCGTGTTTTCAATGACGGAGGCGGAGTCGAATGTCGCCGCGGCAATCGGATTGACGGACCAGCGAAGGAGGTAGCTTTCCGCCCTGCCAAGCCCTCCGTCTTCTCCAGATGCAGTGAAGATGGCCCACGCCGTGCCCCCACCCACGGGCACCAGTTTCAGGTCCCGGAGCGCAGCCGGCGGAAATGAATCGCCGAGGAACTGCTGGACGATCTCTCGGAAGTCGACACTTCGAAAACCGCCCACGTCTCCGCGCGTCCGATTCACTCCGGCATAAAGTGCGCCGATCACCTGGGGATAGGTCCAATCTTGCCAACGATCCCAGAGCATGGCGACTGCGCCGGTGACGATCGGCGCGGCGAACGAGGTGCCGCTTTCCGTTCCGTAGGATCCGCCGAGGAGCGTCGTGATCACACCCCCACCCGGCGCGGCGACATGGATCGGCCCTCCGAAGTTGGTGGTGCTCGTGCGGCCCCCGGTCAGCGCGTCCACGGCCGCCACCGCTACAATGTTGTCGAGGTCGAAAGAAGCCGGATAAGCAGGCGTGAAGCGAATGTCCCTGCCGTTGTTCCCGGCGGCACAGACCACGATCACGCGGTGATCGCGGGCAAAGCGGATCGCCTCGTAGAGGGGAGTGGAAAAGTCGTCTCCCGAAAGGCTGAGATTGATGATCCGCGCTCCGGCATCGACAGAATAGATGACCCCCGCGGCGATGCCGCTCCCCGTTCCATTGAGTCCGCTGTCCAGCACCTTCACTGCCAACATCTGGGTCTTCCAAAGAACCCCCGAGATCCCGATTCCATTGTTACCAACGGCGCCGAGCATGCCCGCGACGGCCGTCCCGTGCCCGGCGTCATCCCTGGGGTCGTCATTGTTGGCGATGAAGTTCCAACCGAGGGTGTCATCCGTGAATTCGTCGCCCGGGTTGTCGCGGCTCTGGGGGTGGCGGTATGGACGGTGAAAGATGTTGGTTCGAAGGTCCGGGTGGGCGAAATCGATGCCTGAATCCAGGATGGCAAGGATGATGTCCCCGGCGCCAGTCCTGTAGTTCCAGGCATCCTCGAGATTGATCCCCTGAGTCGAACTCTCCTGCTCGTAGAAGGAATTGGAATGGTAATAGATCGCCTGGTTGCTGGAGTACAGCGAATCATCCGGCACCCTCGCCGCGTGAAACGCCGCCTCCGGCTCCGCGAACCGAACCCCGGGCTCGAGGCGCAGCCGGTCCGCCCACGCCCGTTCCTGCCCCACCGGCACCGTCAGAGTCTGTATCCCCAGCTTTCGGATCAGCCGACCGGAGCCAAGCCCCAGCGAGGCGGCCCGCCCCCGTGCGAACTCCCGCGCGGCCGGCGCGCCGTCGAAGCCCACGACGACGACGCCGGGAACAATTTCCGCGCGCGCCTCTCCCGCCGCGCACAGCAGCGCGCACAGCAACCATTCCCAAAAGACAAACCCCGCCACCCTCGGAAGGGGACGAGGCTTCGTCGCGAATCTCATTCTGTGGTCCTCCGGCTCCCGCCGGCAGTCACGGTTCTACCAGTGCCCCAGCAGCGAGGGGTCCGGCATCATGCTCTGGTCCCAGGCATCGGGCAGGATCTCCACCTTGGCCGGGCCGCCGGTCACCTTCTCCACCGCCTCGGTCACGTTTTGGACCATCATCGGGGCGTACGGGCAGAACGGGGTGGTGAGCAGCATGTCGACTTCGGTCGGCTTGCCGTTCTCCCCCATGCGCACGGTCTTGATCAGCCCCAGGTCGATCACGGAAAGTAGGATCTCGGGGTCCATGACCTCTTCAAGGGCGGTGCGAACATCGGCTTCAGTGGCCATGAATTCCTCTCGATCAGTCCAGCGACACCAGCACGCGGCCGTTTTCCACTCGCACTGGAAACACCGCCGTGGGGGTCACCGCGGGAAAGCATAGGGCCTTGCCGGTCGGGACGTCAAACTGCGCGCCGTGCCGGGGGCAGGTGATGGTGGTCCCCTCGAAGGAACCGGTGGAGAGCTCTCCGCCGTCGTGGGTGCAGACGTCTTCGATCGCGTGCCACGTGCCGTTCAGGTTGAACAGCGCCAGGTTGCGCCAGCCGGCTTCCACGCTCTTGTGCTCGCCGGGCAGCAGGTCCGCCGGACCCAGGTCGGTCCACTTCTCAGTCTCGTTTGCGTCCGCCACGCTATTCGTCCTCCCCGGGCCAACCCTGGATGCCATAGACGCCCGCCTTGAGCACCTTGAGCGCCAGCAGCGCGCACTTCAGACGCACTGGCCCGAGCTCGATCCCCAGGTCTTCCAGGATGTCCTCCCGGGTCAGTTTCTTGAGCTCCTCCACCGACCGGCCCTTGATGTGCTCGGTGAGCATCGAGGCGGCCGCCATGCTGATGGAGCAGCCCTTGCCCGAAAAGCGCACATCTTCGACGACCCCGTCCTTCACCTTGAAGTCCATCCGCAGTTCGTCGCCGCACAGCGGGTTGGAGTCCTGAAAGGTGATGTCCGGGTTTTCGAGGGTGCCCTGGTTCCGGGGGTTCTTGTAGTGGTCCAGGATGTGTTCGCGGTAGAGATCTTCCATGTCAGACTCCGAACAGCGCTCGGGCGCGGTGCAGCCCGGCGATCAAGGCGTCGATGTCCGAGGGCTGGTTGTAGGCGTGGAAGCTGGCCCTGGCGGAAGCGTCCACGCCCAGCGCCTCGTGCAGCGGCTGCGCGCAGTGGTGGCCGGCGCGCACGCACACGGCGTCGCGGTCCAGCACCGCGGCCACGTCGTGCGGATGGATGCCTTCCATGACGAAACTAACCAGGCACACCCGCTCGGTGGACGGCGGCCCCAGCACCCGGACGCCGGGCTCCTGGCTCAGCCGCTCGTGCGCCTCGTTCACCAGGGCTCGCTCGGTCTCTTCCAGGTTGTCCCGGCCCGCGGACTCCATGAAGTCCACGGCGGCGCCCAGGCCGATGGCTTCGGCGATGGGCGGAGTGCCGGCCTCGAACTTGTGCGGCACCGAGTTCCACCTGGACCCGGAGAGCTTCACTTCCCGGATCATGTCTCCGCCGCCCATGAAGGGCGGCATGGAATCGAGCAGCTCCCGGCGCGCGATCAGGCCGCCGATCCCGGTCGGCCCGAACATCTTGTGGCCGGTCAATACGAAGAAGTCGCAGCCCAGGTCGGCCACGGAAAAGTGCAGGTGCGGAGCGCTCTGGGCCCCGTCCACCAGCACCAGCGCGCCGGCCGCGTGGGCCCGCGCGGCGATCTCCGCCACCGGGTTCACCGTGCCCAGCACATTGGAGACGTGGGTCAGGCCCAGGAGCTTGGCGCCGCTGAGGAGCGCATCCAGGTTGGACAGATCCAGCCGGCCTTCCGGCGTCACCGGGATGTAGCGGATCTCGATCCCGCGCTCGTCACGCAGGATGTGCCAGGGAACCAGGTTGGCGTGGTGCTCCATCTCGGTCAGCACCACCACGTCGCCCTGCTTGAGCCGGCTGCGCCCCCAGGAGTACGCCACCAGGTTGACGGCGGCGGTGGCGTTGCCGGTGAACACCAGTTCCCGCGGGCTCGCTCCCAGCGAGGCTGCAATGCGCTTGCGGGCTTGCTCGTACAGGGTCGTTGCGTCCTCGCTGATCTGATAGACGCCGCGGTGGATATTGGCGTTGGTGCGCTGGTAGTAGTCCTGCATCGCCTCCAGGACGGCGCGGGGCTTCTGGCTGGTGGCGGCGCTGTCCAGGTAGACCAGGGGCTTGCCGTGCACGGTCCTCGCGAGGATCGGAAACTCCTCGCGCAGCCGCGCCGCGGAAAACTTCGAGGCCTGCGCCAGTTTCAAACCTTGACCCTTCTCTCCAGCCGGGTCCGCGCGTGGGAACGCAGCGTCTCCGAACCGATCCGGTCGAACACCGGCTCGTAGAACCCCTCCACGATCAGCCGCACCGCCTCCGCGCGGGTGATGCCCCGGGCGCGCAGGTAGAACAGCTGCTCCTCGTCGATCTGGCCCATGGTCGCCCCGTGGGTGCAGCGCACGTCGTTGGCTTCGATCTCCAGCGAGGGGATCGAGTCGGTGCGCGCCGTGGACGACAACAGTAGATTCCGGTTGGCCTGATAGGCATCCGAGCGCTGCGCTTCCTTGTGGATCTTGATCAGGCCCATGTACACCGAGCGGGCCCGGCCCGTCAGGGACCCCTTGTAGAGCAGGTCCGAGATGGTGTTGCCCTTCTCGTGGTTCTGGAACGTGTGGTGGTCCAGGTGCTGGGTGCCTTCGCCGTGGTAGAAGCCGGAAATCATGGCGTGGATGCCCTCGCCCAGCAGGTTGGCTTCCATGTCCGACTTGGCCATGGCCGAGCCCAGCGCACCCCACGACCAGTCCACCTGGGAGTCGCGGTGGGCGTACAGGCGCTCGCGCGACAGGTGCAGCGTCTTCACGCCCAGCTCCTGCATGCGCAGGTAGCGGACATTGGAGCCCGCCCCGGCGATCACGTCCACCGCGGAGTGCACCAGGCCAGTGGCCTGGTCCGTGCCCGAGGTGACTTCCAGCACCGTCACCGAAGCGCCGGCCTCCACGTGGATCACGGTGTGCAGGAAGGCCGCGCAATCCGTGCCCTGCAGGTGGTGCAGCACCACCAGCGGCTGTTCGACGACGATGTTCTTCGGGACCCGGATGTAGGCGCCCGAGGTGGTGAACGCGGCGTTGAGCGCACTCCAGCGGTCCAGCGTGTCCATGGACGCGCCGTGGAACAGGTCCTTTCTCAGCGCCTCCCCGTGGCTGCGGGCGGCGGTGGCGAAATCGGTGAAGATCACACCGGCTTCCGCGAGCCCGGCCTGCGCGTCGTGGTGGGCCAACGCCCCGTCCACCGTGACCAGCAGGGCTTCGCGGAGCTCCGGCAGGCCCGCGGCTGCGACGGCCGCCATGGCCGCCTGCGGCGTGGCGGAAGCGCCCGGCCGGGGCAGGGTAAACGGGTCCAGCCTGAAGCGCGACGGGTTGGTGCGGCGCCACGCCTCGTCGTTCAGGGTCGGAAACGCGGTGGCCTCGGCTCGCACCAGCGCTTCGGCGCGCAGCTGCTTGAGCCAGTCCGGATCGGAGGCGGCCACGGCTCCCAGCGCCTCGGCGCCGAAGGAGGCGGGCAGCGCGGTGGTCTTTTCCAGGGTCGGCGTCGCCATTAGCCCACCGATCCTTCCATCTGCAGCTGGATCAGCCGGTTCATTTCCACGGCGTACTCCATGGGCAGTTCCTTGACGATCGGTTCGATGAAGCCGCTCACGATCATCGCGGAGGCCTCGGGCTCCGAAAGGCCGCGGCTCATCAGGTAGAACAACTGCTCCTCGCCGATCTTGGAAACCGTGGCCTCGTGGCCCACCGAGACGTCGTCCTCCTCGATCTCCATGTACGGGTACGTGTCGGAGCGCGACTCCTCGTCCAGGATCAGCGCGTCGCAGCGCACGGTGGACTTGCAGCCCACGGCGCCCTTGGCCACCTTGATCAGCCCGCGGTAGCCGGCCCGTCCCCCGTGCTGCGAGATGGACTTGGAGACCACGCTGGAGGTGGTGTTCGGGGCGAGGTGCACGGCCTTGGCGCCCGCGTCCAGGTGCTGGCCTTTGCCGGCGAAGGCGATGGAGAGAACCTCGGCCTTGGCGCCCTCCTCCATCAGGTACACCGACGGGTACTTCATGGTGAGCTTGCTGCCCAGGTTGCCGTCCACCCACTCCATGGTGGCGTTCTTGTAGGCGGCGGCGCGCTTGGTCACCAGGTTGTAGACGTTGTTGGACCAGTTCTGAATGGTGGTGTAGCGGCACCGGCCGCCCTCTTTGACGTAGATCTCCACCACCGCCGAGTGCAGCGAGTCGCTGCTGTAGGTCGGGGCGGTGCAGCCCTCCACGTAGTGCACGTAGGCGCCTTCGTCCACGATGATCAGGGTGCGCTCGAACTGGCCCATGTCCTTGGTGTTGATCCGGAAGTAGGCCTGCAGCGGCACGTCCACCTTGACGCCCTTGGGCACGTAGATGAACGACCCGCCCGACCACACCGCGGTGTTGAGCGCGGCGAACTTGTTGTCGGCCGAGGGGATCAGCTTGCCGAAGTACTCCTTGAACAAGTGCTCGTGCTCCTTGAGCCCGTGGTCGGCGGACAGGAACAGCACGCCCTTCTTTTCCAAGTCTTCCTTGATCTTGTGGTAGACCACTTCGGAGTCGTACTGCGCGCCGACGCCGGAAAGGAACTTCTGCTCGGCCTCGGGAATGCCCAACCGGTCGAAGGTGCGCTTCATGTCGGCGGGCACGTCCTCCCAGGTCTTGGCCTCTTCGTCGGTCGGCTTCACGTAGTAGTAGATGTCCTGGAAGTTGATCGCCCCGACGTCCCCGCCCCAGGTGGGCATGGGCTTGGCCAGGAAGATGTCCAGCGCCTTGTGGCGGGTGTCGCGCATCCACTCGGGCTCGCCCTTCATGCGCGAGATCTCGTCCACGATGGAGTGGTCGAGGCCCTTGCGGATCTTGAATACGTGCTGCTCGGTGTCGTGGAAACCGTACTTTTCGGTGTAGGTTTCCCGCGAGATGTCGACTGCTTCTGCCATGGTTCTTATCTCCACCGCGGCCGGGGCCGCGCGTTGGGAAACCCTGCCTAGGCCTGCGTGTTCGCCGCTTCGGGCTCGATCAGCCAGTCGTAACCCTTCTCTTCGAGCTCCAGCGCAAGCTCCGGCCCGCCGGAGCGGACCAGCCTGCCGGCCACCAGCACGTGCACGAAATCCGGCTTGATGTAGTTCAGCAGCCGCTGGTAGTGGGTGATGAGCACGATGCCCAGGTCGGGGCCGCGCAGCGCGTTGACGCCGTCGGACACGACCCGCAGAGCGTCGATGTCCAGCCCGGAGTCGGTTTCGTCCAGCACCGCGATCTGGGGCTTCAGGACCGACATCTGGAGGATCTCGGCGCGCTTCTTCTCGCCGCCCGAAAAGCCCTCGTTCAGGTAGCGGCCCGCAAACGAGTCGTCCATCTTGAGGGTGGCCATGTGGGAGCGCATCAGGGTGCGGAACTCCTTGACCGGGATGGGCCCTTCGCCCTGCTCCTTGCGCCGCGCGTTGAGCGAAGTGCGCAGGAAGTTGGCCACGCTCACGCCCGGGATGGCCGTGGGGTACTGGAAGGCCAGGAACAGCCCCTTGCGGGAGCGCTCGTCGGCCTCGAGCTCGCCGATGTCCTCGCCCGCGAGGAGCATCTGGCCCGAGTCGACGGTGTACTTGGGATGGCCCATCAGCGCGTTGGCGAGCGTGCTCTTGCCGGACCCGTTCGGGCCCATGATGGCGTGCACCTCGCCCTTGCGCACTTCTAGACTGAGGCCCTTCAGGATGGGCTTGCCGTCCACGCTCACTTGGAGGTCCTTGACGATCAGGTCTGGCTGGCTCATGAGGCTCGTTTCCTATTCTTCGGTTTGCTATTCACATCAACGCATGCCGGGATCACTTGACCCGCACGCCTTCTTCACTTCCGTCGGTCACCACCAGGCCGGCCGCGTGCTGCGCGATGCGGCTGGCCACGTACACGTAGGCCCACAGCGGGGCGCACCCGGTGAGCGTCACGTCCTGGCCGCGATACTGCGTCCAGTCGTGCCCTTCCAGCGCCTGCTTGAACGGCGCTTCCTGCAGCAGCCCCGGAAGCACTTCGCCCAGGTCGAATTTCACGCCCGTTTCCGCCATGGCGCTAGATCCCGAAGCTCTCGCCGCAGGCGCAGCTTCGTTTGATGTTGGGGTTCCGGAATTTGAATCCGCCCGCCAGCAGCCCAACTTCGTAATCGAGCTCGGTGCCGTTCAAGTATAGATAGCTCTTGAGGTCCACCAGCACCCGGATGCCGTCCAGCTCGAACACCTCGTCGCCCGGTTTTTCCTTGTTGTCGAATTCCATCTTGTAGCTCATGCCGGAGCAGCCGCCCCCGGCGACGCCCAGGCGCACGGAACACTCCGACTTGCCCTCCCGCTCCAGCACCTCGCGGATGCGCTGCGCGGCGGACGGAGTCATGGTGATCATGTGCGGTTCTCCTCCGGGCTGCCCGCGGCGGGGCCGGGCTCGATCTGGATCAATTCGGGAACGCGACCGGCGCCGGAGGCCGGTTGACGATGAAGTCCCGCCACCAGCGCCGGCTGGTCCTCGGCATCGCGGTCCATGGGGCACGCCGCGCAGGCCGAAATGGCCGGCGCCGGATGGCACGAGCGGCAGGTCTGGAGATACTGGATGGACGACTCCAGTTCGCGGGCGAGCATCTCGTACTTGCGCGCCTGCGCCCTGGACTCCTCGAGCTTTTCGGCAAACACCTGGCGGAGCCGATCCATGGCCTGCGGGCCGTCGTCCTGGCTCCACCAGCTGTGCAGCAACTCCTGGATCTGGTGCAGGGACATGCCGGCCTCCTGCAGCAGCTCGATCCAGTGAATGCGCACCAGCACGTCTTCGTGAAACAACCGGAACCCACCCGTGGTGCGGCTCACCGGCTGGAGCAGCCCCATCTCTTCATAGAGATGGAGCGCGCGCACGGATTTGCCCGACCGCTTGGCCAGGTCTCCGATCTTCAGGAGGGCGTCTTTGCGTTCAGCGCTCATCGTCGAATCCTTCGCTCTCATTCATACCCTTACGTATGGGTCAGATTCAAAATAGAACATACTTCACCCTAATCGGCAAGTCAAGACCCAAGCGTTTGGATGCCACAAATGGCACAGGGGCGCGGGCGAAAGCCCGAGCCCCTGCGCCTGGAATGAGTTGTGTTTCGATTATTTCCCGTAGAACCTGCGGCCTTCGCCCCTGTCCCGGGCGCTGGCTCCGTCCCGGGGCTGCGCCTTGGGCTGGTCCGGCTGAGCCGGTGGGGCTGCCTTGGGCTCATCCCGGGGAGGCGGCTTGGGCTCCTCGCGGGGCGCCGGCCTGGGCTCGTCCCGCGGAGGGTTGCGCGGCTCCTCCCGCGGCTTGACCTCGTCGCGAACACGACCCTCGCCCTTGCGATCGGTGGGCGGATCCTCCCGGCGGCGCCGAACGATGCCGCCGTCGTCAGGCTTGGCGGGCGGCGTCTTTTCCACGGGAGGCCGGCGGTCGTAGTGCGGCGGTCCCGGGACCTCGTGGCTGCGGTCGCGGAATCTCACCGTCTCGTCGCCGCTCGGAGTCTTGCCGACCGGCGGCTTCACCGGCCGCTGGCGCACGCGGTCGCGCTCGTCCTTCGAGGGGCTCCTCGGCTTGCCCGAGCCTCCCCGGGGCGCCGTGAAGTAGCCTCCCGAGCCTCCCCCGGCCTTGGGATCTTCGCCGGGATTCTTCTTCCAGAGCACCCGCCGGTCAAAAGTGTCCTTGAACCTCACCCAACCGTCGTCGCTGCTCCAGCGCTGCTTGTACCCGTAGAAGCGCGGCGCGCAGTCCGCGCGCCGGAAGTAGTACCAATAGGGGTTGTGGTAGTAAGGGTATCCGCGGCGCCAACGCCAGTCGTAGTCCACCCGGATCTCGAACACCGAACATACGGACTGGTAGGGATCATGGTACATGTCCGCGTTCGGGCCGTGACAGTCGTTGCACAGGAAGCGCGGGTAGGCGACCTTGCGTTCCACGTAGAAACTGGTGTAGGCCGCCGCGTAGCAATCCTGTTCATCGCAATCGTAGGGAAGGATGGAGCGGTTGATGCGCTCCATTCCCAGGTACGGGTCCCCCACGATGTGCCCGCCCTCCCGCCAGCCGGTCTCCGAATCCACGCCGTCCTGGGACGGGTCGTACTCGGGGTCCATGTAGTCCGGCAACTGCTGGAAGGGCTCCCGGCTGGCCAGGGCCTGGATGTATTCGATGCCCGGGGGCCCGTCGACGACCAGGTCGTAGCTGGACCGGGGCGCCGGCAGCACGTACTCGCGGCCACCCTCGACCCAGTGCGGATCCAGGGGCCGGTATGGATAGAGCAGGTGGACGTTGCCCTGGGTGTCCACGTTGTAGATCACCGCGTAGCAGTCCCCCGAGGCGCGAAAGTGAACGCGGATGGGATCTCCCGTGTGATAGACCGCCCCATCACCCCGGTCGGTCCAGACATCCATGACCAGTTCCCCATCCGCGTGAATGCGGCGAACATCCCTGTCCGGTGAGGAGGATGCCTTGACCGCGACCGCGCCCGCCGGCGCCGCGAGGAGCGCGGACAGCGCGAGTAGGAGCCACACAATCCTGGGTCGCATGATCCCGCCTGACCTTTCTGCCATTGTCAGCGGCTCGCCCGGGCGATTTGCGCGGGCGGGCCCACCTTGAGTTCGCGATTGCTCTTGTCCACCTGGTAGGCCCAGTCGAGCACCACCGAATCGGTCGTAACCTGCTTCACGAACACCTTCGCATAGTGGTCGTCGTCGGTCCAGATCACGTAAGTGTGCTGCGGAACGAGCTCCAGCTGGCCGCCAAAAAGCCAGCCTGCGGTCGGAGCGAAGTCGTACTGCGAGATCCCGCCCGTGGTCACCCCGGCATCCTGGATCCCGGTCTGGCCACTGCCGGCCACCAGATAGTTGTGGCCCGGGGGCGCCAGGTAGTAGACATCCGCATGCCCCGAGTTCCGTCCCACCAGGCTGAACGTCGCGAAGTGAATACCATTCGCGGACTCGTAGTTCCCGTGCCGGGCGGTTTCGAAGTAGGCGTTGAACACTTCCAGGTCGCGGCCTTCGGGCCGAGGCGTGTCGTGCACGTTCTCGGTCGAGAGTTCGCTTTCCCGCCCCGAGGAGCTGACCGCGGTCACGGCGTACCAGTAGGTGGAGCCGTTCTGCACGTCGGAGTCCACGTAGCTCGTGTTGCGGGTCGAAGCCAGCGGGTTGTAGGGCCCGGTGGCGCCCTTCACCGAGTAATACACTTCGTAGTGGTCCAGGTCCCTCTCGGTGTTCTCCAGCCAGTAGAGGGTGACCTTGTGGTCCCCGGTGACGCTGTAGACGCCCCGCGGAGTCGCGGGAGCACGATTGTTGTCGGAGCCGCACCCGGCCGCAAATGGCGCCAGGAGGAGCAGAGCCAGGAGTGTTGATTTCATTCGCCGGTTTCCCCCTTCCATGCCCCACACAACTGCATGGCCCGTGCCACGGAAGGAAGCAACGCGAGGGTCCCTCCAAAGAGCCTGCGACGGAAGGGCTTGCGGCGGGAACTCCTCCCGGCCCGCGCACGCCCACAAGGGCCGGAAGGCCCCACAGGTGTGACACCGCGGCAGACCGTGTGGCAGGCGCGCCACACTGAGGGACGAAAACGACAAGGCCGCGGTTCGTGAGAACCGCGGCCTTGCCCAAAAAGGTGGGACATCAGCCTCCACACCGGAGGCTCAGCCTGGACATTTGCCCATTGGTGGTCTGAAGCCCGCCAATCGCTGATGTCTCACCCGCAACAAACTCTTATCCCAAACGCCGCCTCTCGGGACGGAACACTTTCAGCCTTCACGAAGAAGGTGCGCGCTCGGTGGCAGACGTCAACGGATTCGCCGTGCGCATTTCGAACCCGCCAGCAGGCCGGGATCCCCTATCCACGAAGCGGCCCACTCGCCCACCCTCCTCGAGATGCTTGCTGATCAGGATGCGTGGAGTCTTTGCGCGCACTTAAGACTTCAAAGAACGATTCAAATCGAAAATCGGGAACAAACCCTCCGGGCTAGTCGGTACAGCTTTCCGGATGCGTCTTGTGGACCGGGCCTAAGCCTGATCTGGAAACCTGACACCCGACTAGCCCAGATGGAGTTTGTTTTTGGAGGTCCCCCCCCTCCGCAATCCAAGCATCGCAACCCGCGTGCCAATGGCGCGGAATTCGGCCAGTTTCACGTTTCACAGCGCAAGCCGCTGCAAGACAATGCGATACAAATCAGGTCCCGGACGCGCACGAATGCGTACCCCGACGACCCGGGCTGTTCAACTATGAAGAGTGTTTACAACGAGAATGAAATGAGAACAAGATTCGAGGCGGGTATTGGAATTGCGGTTGTAAAGAAAGTTAATACCTAACTATTAAGACTCTTGACCCTCACCCGGCGGTCGAGTCCGAACATCTTGATCTTCTGGAGGAGCGAAGGGTAGGAGATACCCAGCTCGCGCGCAGCCTGGCTCTTGTTCCAGCGGGATGCTTCGAGGGCCTGGCCGATGGCCTTGCGTTCCATTTCCGCGACCTGGGCCCACAGCTTTCCACGGGCTCCGGTGGTCACCGGGGGAGCGTCCAGGTAGAACTCCTCGGGCAGAAGATCGGCCCCCAGCGGATGGCGCGGATCGGCGAGCACCACCATGCGCTTCACGACCTTTTCAATCTCGCGCACGTTTCCGCGCCACGGATGGTCCAGGAAGTGTTGCCGGACTTCGGGCGTGAACTCCCCAACGTCCTTGGTGAACTGGGCCGCGAACTGGTGGCGGAAGAAATCCGCGAGCAACGGAATGTCTTCGCGCCGGGTGCGCAGGGCCGGCACCTGGATCAGGATGTCGTTGAGCCGGTAGTAGAGGTCCTCCAGGAATCGGCCCGAGGCGATGCGGATCTTGAGATCGGCATTGGTGGCGCAGATCACGCGCACGTTCACCGTCTTCCAGTGGTTGGATCCCACCGCCCGGATCTCGCCGCGGTCCAGCACGTGCAGGAGCTTGCCCTGCACCGCCTCCGAGAGCCGGTCCACCTCGTCCAGGAACACCGTGCCGCCTTCCGCCTCTTCGAACAACCCAAGCTTGTCCCGGCTGGCGCCCGTGAAGGCGCCCGAGACGTGCCCGAACAGTTCGCTCTCTAGCAGAGGCTCCGGCAGCGCGGCGCAGTTGATCGGCACGAAAGCCTTGTCGCGCCGGTGACTTCTCTGATGGATGGCCCGGGCGATCAAGCCCTTGCCGGTTCCCGTCTCGCCCTGCAGCAGGACGCTGGCGGTGGCATCGCTGACCTTGTCCACCAGGCGCAGGATGTCGAGCATCTGCGGGCTCTGGGTGACGATGCCGTCGGCGGCGCCGCTCAGCTTGAGACCTTCCTTGAGACTCCGGTTCTCCTCCCACAGCGCCTGGCGGCGCGCTTCCACGGAAGCCGCCGCGATCAGGCTGCTCAACGCCACCAGCAGGTCCAGTTCCCGCTGGCGCAGCGGGCCGGTGGCGCTCTTCAGGCCCCGGCCGAGGAACAGGATTCCATGAACCTGGTCGCCCGCGCCGAGCGGAAGGGCGGCGATCGAACCCATGCCGGACAAGAGCGACGCGGCCCTGGCCGGAAGCATCGGGTCGGAAGCGGCCCGGGTGGAGAACACCGGCCGGCCGACCATCATGCACTGCTCGGAAAGGGCCACCGCGATGTCGAGCGCCGACTCGGCCCGCAGGCCGAGATGGGCGCGGAGCAGGCAGTCGCCGCCTTCACGCTCGGCCAGGAACACCACATCGGCCGGGAAACGCTCGGCCAGGAGCTGCACCAGCGCCTCGCTCCAGTCCCGCGATCCCGCCTCGCGGAAGACCCGGTTCACGTCCTCGAGCAGGCGGAAGTCGTTGGAAGAGGACGCCGACCCCTGCAGATAGCTGACTTCCAGGCTGGAACGCAGCTCGGCGGCGCGCTCCTCGATCGAGGATCGGAAGGAGCCGCTGTAATTGAGCGCTTCCTCGAGCTCCGTCAGCGCCTGGTCCAGCCGGCCCTGCGCCAGATCCAGCCGGGCCAGCTTCAAGGTGGTGTGCGCGAGGTAGTACTCGCAATCGAAGGAGACGAACAGGGCACTGGCACGGCGAAGGTGGCGGCCGGCGCGGTCGGCCATGTGGCCGTCCCGGCGGTCTTCGTAGAGTTCCGTTTCCAGGGAACCGGCCGCGTAGAGGGCCGAGGCCAGCTCGAAGCGCTCCCCCACCTCGGTCAGTTGCTGGATCGCCTGGTCCATCAGGGCCGTGTAGCCGGAGATGTCCCCGCGGCGTCCGGCGGCCAGGGCCAGCAGCCTCCAGGAAGCGGCCTCTTCCAGCCGGTCGTGCTGGCGACGGGCCAGGTCCAGGGCGCGGCGTCCGCAGGCTTCCGCATCGGCGAGGCGGCCCTGGCGAAGGCGCAGGTCACCGAGCCGGCGCACGATTTCAAGGGTCACATCGCCCTCGGGCGCGAGCTCTTCGGCGGCCTTCAATCCGGTTTCGTAGAGCGCATCGGCCTGCTCAAGCCGGCCGCGGTCGGCCTCGACTTCGCCCAGGAACTCCAGGGACAGGATGCCGTCGCGACGGTAGCCGTGTTTTTCACACAGTTCACGGGATTCGCGCAGGGCGGCTTCGGCGGCCTCATAGGAACGCTTGCGGCGGAGCAGGCAGGCCAGCGAGTTGAGGGCGGAGGCACGCGCCAGATAGTCCTCGGTGTCGCGCGCCATCACCATGCATCGCTCCAGGTACTCGCGGGCAATATCCCACTCGCCCAGCTTGAAGCGCACGATCCCAAGATTGAGGCAGTTCAGGGTCACGCGGGAGTAGTTGCCGAGCCGCTCGTTGATGCGCAGCGCCCGCTCCAGGAAGCGGAGCGCCCCGGCCAGATCGCCGGAGTTCTTCGCCACCAGGCCCAGGTTGTTGTAGGCCAGTGCCGCGCCTTCCTCGCTGTCGATGCGCTTGAAGGAGGCCAGCGCCCGCTCGAAGAAGTCCCGCGCCGTGGCAAAGTCGCCCTGCCTGGCGTGGCTGACTCCCATGGCCAGTTCCAGGTGCGCCACTTCAAGGTTCTCGTTGGAATCGCGCAGGAGGCGGTAGGAGATCCCGGCGGTTTCAAGGGAGTCGCGGTAGAGGCCGCCCAGATTGAGCAGCGCGGCCTTGCGCCCCAGGACCTTGCCCAGCGGAGCGCCGGGAGTCTCGGGGGCCAGCAGCGCTTCCGCGCGCGCGACGGCTTCCAGCGCGGCCTGGTACTGGCCGTGCTGCCGGTGAGCTTCCGCCACTTTGAGGAGGATTCGGACGCGATCGGACGGCTCGGCCTGCACGGGCAGACCCCGGAGCGCATTCTCGTAGTACGCGACCGCGTCACCGAAATTGGCGCCGGCGAAATGAACGTCGCCTAGCGATTCGGGCTGACCCGGCTGCTGCTGCGTACTTGCGCCCGCTTCCATGGCGGACCGGTTCTTTGGATCCCTCGATGGGGCCATAGCAATCTCGACGGTTTGGGTCTAGGGGGACGCCGTGCTATTTACGCCGTGATTCCGAAGAGAGCCTTGGCAATGAGCCGGATGATGCCCACCGTGGTCCGCGTTCCAAGAACGTGACCGGATGGAATCCGCCCGCTCAGCGAGTTGCGATTGTCGACGCTTCCCGGTCCCGGCACCAGGGTGACGGGCGGCGGGGTCGCAGACTTGGTGTTCGGCGTGTGGTTGTACTGGTCGGAATCTCCGAAGGGTGAAATCGGTGTCGTGCTCACCTTTCGGTCTGGCGGATAGTCAGGGTCGTTTACACCCAGACCGGCCTTTACTGCGGGGGGGGACGAAAGGCAGGCCGCCGCCAGCGCTACTGCAAAGATGAATGCAGCACGTGGGCGATGCATGGGCTTGTACTCCTTTCGCATCATGGGTCTACAGTAAATGTCCACTAGGGTTGGCGGACATCAGGGTAATTATAAAAGGAGTTGCCAGTTCTGTCGAGTGGGAAAGAATGACTCAGCTGGGAAGAAGTGTCGAAATATGACGGGTCGCTCAGGCGACCCCAGGCGCGGCGGGGAACTCATGCAGGAGTCCATATCGAAGGCCCCGGGTCGAGACCTGCACCTCGGGCGCCTCGAAGAACCGGACCGCTTCGTCCAGGATGGCCGCCCCGGCCGCCACCAGGTCGGCCCTGCCATCCCCCACCCAGTGGCGCCGCTCCACGGGGTCCATGGAGCGGATCCGGGCGGAAACCCGCTGGACGTCCTCCCGGCTCATCCGGGTGCCGTCCAGCTCGTCGGGGTCGTAATGGCGGGTTCCCAGGTGGACCATGGCGAAGGCGGTCAGCGTGCCACCCACCCCCCGGATCGGGCTGCCGGTGAACTCGGCCTTCCATGAGCTGGCGGCCCCACCCAGGGCCTCTTCCAGGATGCCCCTCGCGAACTCGTACCCGGAGTCGGATTCCACCCCCCCGCGGGAGGCGGCGCGCTCGTAGAGCCGCACGCACCCTATGTCCAGGCTGAGCAGCGCCTTGGGTTCGCTTCCGTACCCCGCGGCGAACTCGGTGCTGCCCCCCCCCACGTCCATGGCGATGACCCGGTCCGTGCCGGTGCGCCCGTGCTGGAGCGACCGGTACACCAGGCGGGCTTCGTCCAGGCCGGACAGGATCCTCAGGCTGAGACCGGTTTCCTGCTCGATGCGGCGGGCCAGCTCGGGGCCATTGGTCGCGGAGCGAAGCGCGCTGGTCGCGGCCATGACGATGCGCGAGGCGCCGGTGGAACCGGCCTCGGAAACGACTTCACGGATGGCTTTCAGGGTTCGTTCGGCAGGGCCGGGGGCGATCAGGCCCGTGGCTTCGAGGCCTTCCCCCAGCCGGGTGACGATTCCGCGGCGGACCAGGGCGCACACCCGGCCGTCCGGGTGGACATCTCCCACCAGGAGCCGCACGGAGTTCGTCCCTATGTCGATGGAGGCGCGGCGCTCGGAAACCTGGCGCGCCATTCGTCCCTAGAGGAGGAAGTCTTCGCTGCCGTCGCGATTGACGGCAGCGGGCACACCGGCCTGGTTCATTTCCGGGAAGATGTCGGAATCGGCCGCCAGGGCGCCGTCGCGGGGTGAGCCGGCAGCGAGCCCCATGAGTTCCAGGCTGCGCCGGGCGGACCATTCCATGGCCACGGCCTCGTAGATCATATTCCGGCCCTTGCGGGTCACGCGAACCAGCCCCGCGCGCCGCAGGGCGTTCAGGTACTGGGAGACGGCCGGCTGGCTGCGCCCCGAAAGGGCCACCAGCTCGCTCACGGTGAGCGGCCGAAGACAGGCTTCGAGGTAGAGGCGGTAGCGCTGCGGATGGCCAAGCGCCTTGAAAACGCGGGCCCAGCGAACCTCTTCCGATTTCTGGGATGGGTCGGAATTCGGCATTTGTTTCCCTCATTTGACGGGTCTAGGCATCAATGGTACCATTTCCTTTACCACAGTCCAACAAATATTCCTTATTTCTCACTCTCCGGAGCCCACAATTGATCTCCCTGCGGCCCCACATCCTCAGCCGGGACCCTCTCCAATTGGAACGCGACTTCGTGTTGCACGGCTGGGAGAAGTACCGGGCGGCCCAGATCCTGAAATGGGTCTACCGGGGCGTCCTGGATCCCATGCAGATCCCGAATATTCCCAAGCACTTGCGCGAGGGACTTGACGATACCTATGAGTTCTCGATCCCGCTGACGGTCAAGGAATCCGAGTCCGAGATGGACCGGAGCACCAAGCTGGCGCTACGGCTGCGGGACGGCCGGATCGTGGAGTGCGTCCACCTCCAGACCCCCCGGCTCCACACCCTGTGCGTCTCTTCCCAGGTCGGGTGCGCCATGGGGTGTACGTTTTGCGCCACCGGGAAAATGGGGTTGCTGCGCAACCTGGAAGTCTGGGAGATCCTGGCGCAGCTGCTGAAACTGAGGATGCGGGCCCCCGAAGACCGGCACGTCAACGTGGTGTTCATGGGGATGGGCGAGCCCATGGTCAATTACGACCGGGTTCTGGAATCGATCCGGGTGGCGAACGACCCGCGCACGCTGGGCCTGGGGGCGCGACATTTCACCATTTCCACTTCCGGAGTGGTGCCGGGGATCCGCAAGCTGGCCAAGGAAGCCATGCAGGTCAACCTGGCCATTTCGCTCAACGCCACCACCGACACGCAGCGCACCAAGCTCATGCCGGTGAACAAGCGCTGGCCCATCGCCGACCTGATGCTGGCTGCGCGCTACTACACCGAGAACACCCAGCGGCGGCTCACCTTCGAGTACGTGCTGCTGGGCGGGGTGAACGACACCCCGGGGGACGCGCGCCGGCTTTCCAAGCTCACCCGGGACCTGCCGCACAAGATCAACCTGATCAATTGGAACCCCACCCCCGGGGCTCCCTACCATCCCAGCAAGAAGCCCCAGGTGTTCCGCGATATCCTGATGAACGAGGGTCACCAGGTGACGCTTCGCTACAGCCAGGGCAAGGACGTGAACGCCGCCTGCGGCCAGCTCGGCGCGGACCTGCTGGCCAAAGCCGGGAGCTGACGCGGCCATGAAGACCGGGCGGCCCCCGCGGCGCCTGCGTCAGCGGCTGTTCCTTTCCTTCCTCGCGTTCGCCGTCCTTCCAAGCCTGCTGCTGACCTGGATCGCGTATCGTTCCATCGACGCGAGCCTGGACCTGTGGCGCACACCGGCGGTGAGCCGGGCCCTGGAGGGCTCCGTCCAGGTCGCCCGGCAGATTCTCGCCGACCGCCGGCCGGCGATGGAGGTTGCGCTGGACTCGCTGATCGCCGGGGGCGTGCTGCCATCCCCGCGGCTCCTCGGCGGCACGCGGTTCGAGGCGGTGGGACTCGCGACCGCCTCCGACCGGGACCACCCCGTCTGGTCGACAAGACCAGGCCACCTGGAGCTGATCCCCCTGCTGGAACGCCGCCTGGCCCGCATCGAGGCGGATACCCTGGTGGTGGCGGGCCCCGAACACCTGGCGCTGGTCCGGGTGCGGAACGGCCGCCGCTGGATCGCCCTCTCCCCGCTGCCCTCCGAAGTGAGTGGCCCGCTGGCGGAAATCCTCAAGGCCCGGTCCTTCTACGACGAACTGGACGACTACCGCACCGTGACCCGGCGCACGATCGGACTGGCTTCCCTGGGCCTTCTGGCGCTGCTCCTGGTGGTGGCGTGGTTCTTCGCGCGCGGCACGGCCTCGGGCGTGACCCGGCCGCTGGAAGCCCTGGCCCGCGCCATGGCCGCCTTCAGCCGCGGCGAGCATGTGAAAATGCAGCCCGCCGGAGAGCTCGAGGTCCGCGAGCTCTCCGCCTCGTTTGAAACCATGCGCGACGACCTGGCGCGCAGCCAGGAGAGCCTGGCCCGGGCCGAGCGCACCGCGGCCTGGCGCGAAGTTGCCCGGCGCATCGCCCACGAGATCAAGAACCCCCTGACCCCGATCCGGCTCGCGGTGCACCGCCTGCGCTCCCTGGAAGGCTCACTCCCCGGAGCCGAACGCGGACGCCTGGCCGAGAGTCTGGACTCCGTGGACCGCGAGGTCGAAACCCTGCGCAACATGGCGGACACCTTTTCGCGATTTTCACGACTGCCCGAGCCGGACCGCCGTCGGGCCGCCCTGCTACCCATCGTCAAGTCGGTGGCGGAGATGTACGATGGCAGCGAAGTGGAGCTCGAACATCGCGTGGACGGAGACCTGGAGGCGGACGTGGACGAAGGCCAGTTGCGCCAGGCCCTGCACAACCTGATCCAGAATGCCGCCGATGCCACCGGCGGACGGGGCCCGGTGCGCATCGGCGCGGGCCGCGAAGCCCGCTCGGGCGTGCACGGTGTCTATTTGCAAGTAGGGGACGCGGGCCCGGGATTCGGCAGCGAAGCACTGGCCCGCGCGGGCGAACCCTACTTCACGCAAAAGACCCACGGCACGGGCCTGGGCCTGGCCATGGTGCGCCGCATCGCCGAAGGGCACGGCGGCAGTCTGGCCATTGGCAATGCGCCGGCCGGAGGCGGGCTGGTGGAGATCTGGATACCCGTGAAGGCGCGGTCATGAAGGGACGCCTGCTGGTGGTGGACGACGAGGCCAACGTCCGCCGGGCGATCCGCACGTTCTTTGAAGACCAGGGGCACGCGGTGGAGGAAGCCGCCAGCGTCTCGGAGGCGCGCGAGACCGCGCGCTCCGGAGGATTCGACCTGGTGCTCCTGGACGTGCGGATGCCCGGGGAAGACGGCCTGACCCTGCTGCGCGAGATGGGCGGGGACGCCGAAGGACCGCTGGTGCTCATGATGTCCGGCCAGGCCTCGGTGGAGCTCGCCGTGCAGGCCACCAAGCTGGGCGCGCACGACTTCCTGGAAAAGCCGCCCGACCCGGAGCGCTGGAGCCTCTCGGTGCGCAACGCGCTGGAAGTGCGCCGGCTGCGCCACGAAAACTCGCGCCTGCGCGGCGGAATCTCCGCCCCCGGACTGCTGGGCGACTCCCCCGCCATGCGCGAGCTCCGCTCGGGCATCGAGAAGATCGGTCCAACTCTGGGACGCGTGCTCATCCAGGGAGAGAACGGCACGGGCAAGGAACTGGTGGCCATGGCCCTGCATGCGGCCAGCCCGCGCTCGACCTCGCCGTTCATCAAGCTCAACTGCGCGGCCCTGCCGCGCGACCTGGTGGAGACCGAGCTGTTCGGCCACGAAAAGGGGGCCTTCACCGGAGCCGGTGCCGCGAGGCCCGGCAAGCTGGAGCTGGCCCAGGGCGGAACGATCTTCCTGGACGAAATCGGGGACCTTTCCGCCGAGGCGCAGGCCAAGTTCCTGCGAGCGCTCGAGACGGGCGAGTTCGAACGCGTGGGCGGCCACCGCTCGATGCGAAGCGACGCGCGCGTGATCTCGGCCACCAACAAGGACCTGCCGGCGCTCATCCGCAAGGGCGACTTTCGGGAAGATCTGTTCTTCCGCATCCACGTGGTGCCGCTGCGGGTGCCGCCCCTGCGGGAGCGCCGCGAAGATGTTCCCCTGCTGGCCCGCCACTTCCTGGGAGTGTTTGCGCAGTTGCACGGGCGCCGGCTGCGGGAGCTCACCGAGGGGGCCGCTGCGCTGCTCAAGGAACACCCCTGGCCCGGCAACGTGCGGGAGCTGCGCAACCTCATGGAGCGTTTCGTCATCCTCTCCGATGCGCCGGCGGTGGCGGAGGCCGAGGTGCGGCAGGCAATCCCCGCTTCGGACCCCCACGGCTCCGGCGATCTTCGCTCGCAGGTGGAGGAGGCCGAGCGCGACAGCATTTCGCGCGCACTGCAGGAATCCGGGTGGAACGTGAGCGCCGCGGCGGACCGGCTGGGCCTGGATCGGGCCAGCCTGCACCGGAAGATCCGCAAGTACGGCCTCAGCAGGGGGGAATCCTGATGCTCCGCCCACCCAGGCTCTCCGGACTGCTCGCGCTGGCGCTGCTCGCGCTTCCGCACGCCACCCTGGCGCAGCGCCGGGACTGGTTCGCGGGCATCGTGCGCAAGAGCCGCGACAGCACCGCCGCCCTCAGCCCCGGCGCGGCCGTCGCGGACTCGTCGGATTCCTCCTCGCAGCTGTCCGCGCCGTCCGACACTTTTCCCTCGCCCCCGTCCGCGACGGAATCTCCGGACTGGTCGCTGGACGCTTCCGGCACGCGCCTGCACGCCCGCGAAGGGCGGGACCTGCGCGCCCGCATCGACTACAACCGGGTGGACCAGCTGCTTCTGGGACTCGCCACCTCGCCCCTGCCGGCGGATCCCTTCCTGCCGCGGCTGGACATCGAAGGCTCGTATTCGCTGGGGCGCTCGCAGTGGAACTATCTGTTTGGCGTGGAGCAACCGGTGATGCGCGGCCCCAGCCTGTCCCTTGGAGCACGCGTCTACCGCCTGACCGACTCCGACGACTGGGACCTGCTCAGCCGCGCCGAAAATGCGCTGTCGGCGCTCCTGGTGCGCCAGGACTACCGCGACTACTTCGGCCGCCGCGGCGCGCAGGGATTCGCGCGCCTCACCTGGGGCGATGGGGCCTCGATCCTGGCCGCGCTCCGCGCGGACGACCTCAAGTCGCTGGATGCCCAGCGCGGCACATGGAGCCTGTTCGGAGGCACGCGGCAGTTCCGGCCCAATCCCGTCATCCCCGAGGGCGCGCTCCACCTGGCGGAGGCCACGCTGCGCCTTTCCTCGCGCGCCGGCCGGCCCGCACCGCGGCCCGGCATGGACCTTCGGGCCACCCTGGAAAAGGCCGGCGGCAGCCTGGGCGGCGACTTCCGGTACTGGCGCCTGGAGGCCGAACACCGCTGGACGGTCAAGATTGCCCCGGGCGTGTGGGTAAACCAGCGGTTCGCGGCGGGGGACGTGCTTTCCGGCACGGCGCCGCCGGAATTTCGTTTCTACGTGGGCGGCGTCGGCACGCTGCGCGGTTACGACTACAAGGAATTCGGAGGCGACCGCTACTATCTCTACAACCTCGAGTATGCGGCCAACCTGGGCCGGCACGTCGCGGCCTTCGACCAGGATGAGCTCCTGCGCGGCATCGAGGTGGTGATCTTCACCGAGTTCGGAAAGGCCTGGGACTCCGGTGACCATGGCGCGGCCCGCGGCTCGGGTCCCGCGTGGGACGTGGGCGCGGGGCTCCAGACCTCCGGGGACGGATTTCACCTGTATCTCTCCCAGAACCTGCAGCAGCCCGGGAACGGCCCGCGCCTGAGCGTGCGCCTGCGGAGAAGCTTCTGATGCGGGCTCCCCACGTCCTGGCCGCCATGGTGGCCACCCTCGTCCTGCTGGCGCCATCCATGACGCCGGCCGACGACGGCGACAGGAACCTGCTCGCGCTGCGCCTGGAGCAGGTAGAGGCGGGCTCCGGATGGGCCTGGGTGGATTTCAGCCTGGAGCACGCGCTGGAAGGCAAGACCTGGGACGACCTGCGCCACGGCCGCCCGCTCACCTTCCTCTACACCGTGGAGCTGTGGCGGGAGCGGGCGCACTGGTTCGACTCGCTGGTCTCCTCGCGGGTGGTGGAGATCCGGCTGCGCTACGATCCGTGGCAGGAAATCTACGCCGTCGCCGGGCTCGGCCCCGACATCCGGCAGGTCCTCACGCCGGAGGAGGCGCAGGCCGTGGTGAGCAGTCATCTTCACCTGAAGGCCGGCGAGCTCTCCCGGCTCGGCACGGAGGGCCGCTACTACCTGGTGATCCGCGCCGACATCAAGACCCTCACCCTGCACGACCTGAACGAAGTGGAGGGCTGGCTGCGCGGCGAAGTGAAATCGGATTCGGAGAAAGAGGCCGGGCTTTCCATCCCCCGCTCCCTATTGCGCATGTTCCTGGGCGTGTCGGGCCTGGGCGACCGCACCGCGCTGCTCCGCAGCGAGCCCTTCGACCTCGCCCGCCTGGGACTGGGATCCTAGGGTGGACCTATTCACCCTCCGAAGGCTGTGCGCCGAACTCGCCGCCCCGCTGCGCGGCGCCCGATTGGAGTCGGTGGAGCGGCTGGACCCCCGCCGGATGCGGCTTTCCGCCGGCGGGCGCCGGCTGGTGCTGGTATTCGACGAGAACCTGTGCGCGGGATGGCTGGAGCAGGAAGCCTCTCCGCGGCTCAAGCTGACCACGTCGCTCCGTTACATGGAAGAGGCCCTGGCCGGCTCGACGGTGCGCGAAATCCTGGCCGAGCCGGGGCGGATCCGAGTGCTCGCCGATTCGCGCGCCGGCGAAGTGGAGCTTTCGGTGATCGGCCCCCCGAGATCCTTCCTGATCGCCTTCGTGGCCGGCGAGGCGCGGGCCGGATACCGCCGCCCCATGGACCGGGAATGGCAGGCCCACCTGCCGGCCTTCGAGCCGGGAGCCCCGGAAGATGCCCCGACCGTGGAGGCCCTCGAAAAGTGGCGCGCCACGCACCCGGAGCCGCTCCGGGTCACCGCGCTCGCGCGGCTCTCGCTGGGCTTCACGCAACCGCTGGCGAGGGAGGTGCTGCACCGCGCGGGTGGCGACGATCCCGGCGCGGTGCGCTCGGCGGCCCTCGAAGTGCTGGCCGAGGCGCGCGGCACCGGACCGGTGTGGCTCTATCGCCCCGGCGATCGTCCGGGCCTGGTGTCCATGGTGAAGCTCGGCCACGATCCGAGGGAGCCGGCACGATTCGGCACTGTCGCGGAAGCCACCGCGGCCCTGGATTCCGGGGACCTGGAACCGGCGCGGCTCCAGGTGGCCCGAAGGGCGGCCGCCCGGCCGTTCGAGATCAAGGCGGCCCGGCTCGCCCGCGCGCTGGAAAAGCTGGACGTGGAGCGCATGGAAATGGCCGAGGCCCCGCTGCTGGAGCGCCAGGCCCACTCGCTGCTGGCCTTTGGCGCACGGATCGGCCGCGGCTCCTCGAACGCCTCCCTTCCGGATGCGAGCGATCCCGCGGTGCAGCTGGAGATCCAGCTGGACCCCACCCGCACCGGGGTCGAGAATGCCACCGTGCTGCTCAAGCGAGCGGCCAAGATGGGCCGCCGGCACGACGCGCTGGAGCGCCGCCGTGCGGACGTGACGCAGCAGCATGCGAAGCAGGCGGGCATGGCGGATTCGATCATCGCGGCGGCAACCTGGCAACGCCTGGAGGAACTCGGAGTGCTGGAAGAAGAGCGCAAAGCCCCGGAGAGCGAAGAGGACCGCGAGGACGCCGCGCGGGGCGAAGTGTACCGCGTGACCAGCATGGAAGGCTGGGCGGTTCTGATCGGAAAGAACGCGGCCCAGAACGAATTCCTGACCCACCGCCTGGCGCGCCAGAACGACTACTGGTTCCACGCCGAGCATGTGCCCGGATCGCACGTGGTGCTGCGCCGGGACAGCCAGCCCGGAGAGCCCAGCAAGGGCACGCTGGAAGAAGTCGCGGGCTATGCGGCGTTCTTCAGCAAGGCCCGGACATCTTCACGCGCGCCGGTGATCGTGGCGGAAAAGAAGCACGTGAGAAAGGCGCGCGGCGCGCCGGGGAAGGTCACCGTGGAGCGGGGCAAGACGATCATGGCGCGGCCGGTGAAGCCGGCGGGGTAGACCGGCCGGGGACGCGGGTCAGGCGGAGGGCGTCGAGGATTTTCCCGCCACCCGCCCTTCGCCTTCCCGCCGGGTGACGCCCAGCGAATCCAGGTGCTCCAGCAGCGGCATCATGTACTTCCTGGAGAGCCCGAAGATCTCCTTGAAGTCGGCCACCGCAAGGCGGGGCTTCGAACGGAGCGCTTCGGTGACGCGCCCCGCGGCCTGCTCCAGGGCTCCGGCGTCGAACACCAGGTCCCCGGCGAGCCTGGCCAGCTTGCGGTCAAAGACCAGCCGCAGCACCGTCTCCTGCCCGGAAACGCCACCCTCGGCGGCCAGCTCGGCCAGCCCGCGGGCCTCCAGGCCGGCCGTCTTCGCGACTTCAAGAATTCTTGCCGCGCCCACGGCTGCCGCCGCGGGAAGCGGCACTTCGGCGGCGCGCGCCAGCCGGTCTTCGCGCGCGTGCAGGGCTCCCTGCCCCAGGGCGCCCTGCAGCAGCGGGTCAAATAGCGAGGCCGGCAATTCCCGCTGCAGCCGGCTCTTCAGCTCGCCCTTTCCGATCCCGAATCGCACCGGAAATTCCGCCTGGTAGTGCTCCACTTCGGCCAGCATCCGCGCCAACGCGCCTTCCCAGTGGCTGGAGGAGACCACGCCATCCCCCGCCTCGCGCGCCCCCCCCCCCGATCGGAGTTCCGCCAGCGCCGCGGCGACCTCTGCAGGCTCCATCCCCACCTGCTTCGCGAGTTCTTCCACCCGCTTCGGTCCGGCCGCCTTTTCCAACGCCTCCAGCACTCTCTCCGCAGGCGAGCCGGCCTCGGAGCGCAGCAGCGCCGCCAGCGCTTCGCCGTCATGCGCGCGCACGCGCTCGGCCCGCGGTTCGATCACCGTTCCACCCCCAACGGTATGCTCCGCGGAAGCCGTCCTCAGCACGAACCGGTCGCCGCGCTCCACGGGGACCGGGTGTCGCAGTTCCAACTGGGCCACGCAGCCTTGGCCCGGTTCGAGTGTGTCCTGGCCGATCAGGCGCAGCACCGCCAGCGTGTCCCCGGCCCCGAGGTGAAAGCGCACCCCGGTGCGCGAGGTGAGAGCGCGCGGCGCGTCAGGCAGAAGTTCCACCCGCACCGAGGCGCGCCGCGACGGAGCTCCGGACGCTTCCGCCACCAGCCAGTCGCCCCGGCCGGCCTCTTCGCGCGAAAGCGGATGCAGCGAGATGGCCGCCCGGCGCCCCGCTCCCACCTCCTCCACGCGACTGCCGTGGGACTCCACGGTGCGCACCCGCACCTTGCGGCCGGAAGGCTCGAGCACGAGCGTATCCCCCACCCGGACGGTTCCTCGCCACAGGGTGCCGGTCACCACCGTGCCGAAGCCATCCATGGTAAACACACGGTCGACGGGCATGCGCGCGGGGCCCGCGGAGTCCCGCAGCTCGAGACCCTCCAGCGCCGCCAGGATGGCCCCCCGCAGCTCCGGCTCGCCCTGGCCGGTCCGGGCGGAAAAACGCACCACCGGTGAGCCCTTGAAGCGGGTGGAGCAGAGGAAGGAGTGGAATTCCTCCTCCACCAGGTCGGCATAGTCGGCTTCCACCATGTCGATCCTGGTGAGCACGCCGACGCAACGGGGAATGCGGAGCAGATCCAGGATGGCGGCGTGCTTGCGGGTCTGCGGCATCACCCCTTCGTCGGCGGCGATCACCAGCAGCACCAGGTCCATGCCCCCGACGCCCGCCAGCATGTTGCGGATGAAGCGCTCGTGGCCGGGCACGTCCACCACGCCCGCCAGCAGGTCCTCCGACAGCGAAAGCGGGGCAAACCCGAGATCGATCGAGATGCCCCGCTGCTTTTCCTCCTTGAGCCGGTCGGTGTCCACTCCGGTCAGGCGCCGCACCAGCGCGGTCTTGCCGTGGTCGATGTGGCCGGCCGTGCCGATCACGGCGAAGCGTCCGCTCAAGGCTCGCGCTCCCGGCGGATCTGCGCTCCCACGGCCTGCAGCTTCTTCTCGATCGATTCGTAGCCGCGGTCCACGTGGTACACGCGGGAAATGACGCTCTCCCCGTCGGCCCACAGCGCGGCCAGGATGAGCGCCGCGGAGGCCCGCAGGTCGGTGGCCATGACCTGGGCGCCGGTCAGCTTGCGCACGCCGCGGATCACCGCGACGTTGCGGTCCACGCGCACGTCCGCGCCCATGCGCTGCAACTCGGGCACGTGGGTCCAGCGGTCGAAGTACACGGTGTCGGTCACGGTGCTCTGCCCGTGCGCCAGGGAAAGCACCGCGATCATCTGCGCCTGCATGTCCGTGGGAAAGCCCGGATAGGGCGCGGTGGTGACCGAGATGGCGTTCAGGCGGTTGGGACTGGAGACCACGATGTCGTCCCCCTGAACCATCAGGTGCACGCCGGCCTCCTCCATCTTGTTCATCACCGCGCGCATGTGGTCGGCGCGGGCCCCGGTGATCTTGAGGGTGCTCCCGGTGACCGCCCCGGCGGCCAGGAAGGTGGCGGCCTCGATCCGGTCGGGCATGACTGCGAAGGTCTGCTCGGAGAGCTTCGAAACTCCTTCGATTTCCACGCGGGAGGTGCCGTGTCCGGTGATGCGGGCCCCGCACTTGACCAGGAATTCGGCCAGACCCTCGATGTCCGGCTCGCGCGCGGCGTTCTCGATCACCGTGCGGCCTTCCGCCAGGACCGCGGCCATCATTAAGTTTCCGGTCGCGCCCACGCTGGAGACTTCGGAGAAGAAAGTTCCGCCCTTCAGCGGCCGGCCGTGCGCCAGGATGTAGCCGTGCTCCACGGTGACCTCGGCGCCGAGGGCCTCCATGGCCTTGATGTGCAGGTCCACCGGCCGCGGCCCCCAGGCGCAACCGCCCGGGAGCGAGACCTTGGCCTCGCCGAACCGCGCCAGCAGCGGGCCCAGCACGTAGATCGAGGCCCGCATGGTCTTCACCAGCTCGTAGGGAGCGACGGTGGAGGTGATATTGGTGGCGTCCACCCACACGGTGTTGTTCTCGAACCTGGCCTGGGCGCCCAGCGTGCGCAGCACGGTGAGCAGCGTGTGGACGTCCTTGAGGTCGGGGACATTGCGGATCTCGCTCCGGCCCTCGACCAGCAGCGCGGCGGCCAGGATGGGCAGGGCGGCATTCTTGGAGCCGCTCACGGGCAATGTGCCGCGGAGCGGGGCTCCTCCGGTGACGACGAATCGATCCATGAGTTCTCTTTTCGGATGGAGCGGGGCGGGTGGGCCGGGCCGGAGCGGCGGGGCCGCGCCTACGTCCTTGCGAACACCATTCGGGGGCGGCCGGCGAGATCCGCCCGGCCCTCCCACGAGGCGTACCGCCCGGTCTCCCGGACGCATGATAGGGCATTATCCATTTGGGTCTCGCCGATTTCAAGGGCCAGCAGGCCCGGTGAGGAAAGCCAGCGCGGAGCTTCCCCCAGGATTCGCTCCACGTGCTCGAGCCCGGTGGGACCGGAAAAGAGCGCCTCGTGTGGTTCGTGGTCCACCACGTCCCGCGGAAGTGCCGGAGCCTCGGAGTGCGCCACGTAGGGGGGATTGGAAATCACCAGCGAGGCCCCGTGTTCCGGAAACTCGATCGATTCGAGCGCGGCAAAAAGGTCGCTGTTGTAAAGGTCCACCCGGGAATCCAGTCCGTTTTCCCGCACGTTTCGCCCGGCCCAGCCGAGGGCCTCGGCAGAGATGTCGAGGCCGATCCACCGGAGCCGCGGCTCGGCCAGCGCCAACCCCGCGGCGATGCAGCCGGACCCGGTGCCCACGTCCACGGCCACTCGGGGCTCCGGCGCCCCCATGGAGCGCCATACCTCCAGCGCGGTCTGGGCCAGGTATTCGGTCTCGGGGCGGGGCACCAGGACCCCCGGTCCCACCAGGATCCGGACGTCCAGAAACGGCACCCAGCCGATCAGGTACTGGAGCGGCTCGCCGGCGGCCCGGCGAAGGGCCATGGAGCGGAGCGCTTCGAGCTGGTCGTCGGTGGGTTCCACGGGATCGGTGTAGAGCCGGGAGCGCTCCACTGCCAGCACGTGGGCTGCGAGCTGTTCGGCTTCATGGGGAGGAATCCCCGGGATCTCCTGCAGCAGCCGGCGGATCCCGGAGCGGGAGGACATGGGAGGAGCGGGATCAGTCCGCATCGGCCGCGGCGGCGGCCTTCATATCCGCGAGGGTCTTGCCCTGGAGGCGCGCCTGCACGTCGGCCGCGCGCAGGGAGTCGTTCATCTCCCCCACGTCGCCGTTCAGGAATTCCGGAAGGCGATACAGGGTCAGCCCGATCCGGTGGTCGGTCACTCGCCCCTGGGCGAAATTGTACGTGCGGATCTTGGCGCTGCGGTCCCCGGTCGAGACCTGCTGCTTGCGCTCCTTGGCCAGCTTTTCGGCCTGCTCGCGCTGCATCTGGTCCAGCAGGCGCGCCTGCAGCACGCGAATGGCCTTCGCCCGGTTCTTGATCTGGGAACGCTCGTCCTGGCAGGTGACCACCATGCCCGTGGGAATGTGCTTCACGCGCACCGCGGAGTCGGTGGTGTTCACGCCCTGTCCGCCGGGGCCTCCGGCGCGGAACACGTCCACTTCCAGGTCGTCGTTCTTGATCTGGATGTCCACGTCCTCGGCCTCCGGCAGCACCGCCACCGTGGCGACCGAAGTGTGGATACGCCCGCTGGCCTCGGTGGCCGGCACGCGCTGCACCCGGTGCACCCCGCTCTCGAACTTGAAGCGGCTGTAGGCCTCGGGGCCGTTGATCTGGAAAATCACTTCTTTGAATCCGTTGAGCCCGGAAAGGGCGCTCGAGCTGAGCACTTCCACCGAGTAGCCCAGATTTTCCGCGTAGCGCGTGTACATCCGGTAAAGGTCGGCGGCAAACAGCGCGGCTTCGTCGCCCCCGGTGCCGGCGCGGATTTCCACGATCACGTTCTTCTTGTCGTTGGGGTCCTTAGGGAGCAGCAGCTCCTGGATCCGAGCCTGCAACGTGGCCTGCCTGGCCCGCAGCTCCGGCAGCTCGGCCTTGGCGAACTCAATCAGGTCGGGGTCGCCGCCGCGCAGCACCGCCTCGTCGTCGGCGATCTGGCGCTCCACGCCGGCCAGCTCCGCGCCCCGCTTGACCACTTCCTCCAGCTCGGCGCGCTCGCGGGCCGCCTTCTGCACCTCGCGGTGGTCGGCCAGCACCGCCGGGTCCATCAGTCGCTCCGACAGCTCGTTGAACCGGAATACCGCCTGTTCCAAAGCCTTCTTCACGGAGTCCCCTCCGCCGCGGCTGCCAGCGCGGCATCCGGAACCATCCGCGCGGTCTCGTCGTTCCACACCGCGTTCATGGCGGCGATGGCCACTTCCAGCTGGTCCAGCTTGGGCTCGCGGGTGGTGAGCCTTTGGAGATCCAGCCCCGGGCGGATCAGCCAGGCCACGATCGGCACGTGGTTGTAGCGGGCCGACAGGCGGATCAATTCAAAGGAAAGCCCGGCGATGACCGGGATGAACATGAACCTCACCAGGCGGTCGGTCCAGGTGACCGGCCGGCCCAGGAAGACGAAGATCAGGATGCTCATGAGCATCACGATGAGCAGAAAGCTGGTCCCGCAGCGCGGGTGAAAGCGGCTGAACTGTTGGGCATTTTCCGGGGTCAGCTCCACCCCGGCCTCCAGGGCATGGATGGTCTTGTGCTCGGCGCCGTGGTACTCGAACACCCGCTGCATCTCGCCCCACTGCCCGATGCCCCAGATGTAGAGCAGGAAGATGGCCATGCGGAAGACGCCGTCCACCAGGTTGAACGCCAGGCTCCCCTTCAGGTGAAAGAGCCCGGTGAGCCACAGCGGCAGCAGGAAGAAGACGCAGAATCCAAGGCCCAGGGAAACCACCACCGTGAGCGGCAGCGCCAGCGAGGCGAACATGGAGTTGCCCTTCGCCGGCGCACCCTCCGGCCCCGGACCGGGTGTGGGGGCCGCCTCTTCGGTGGCCTTGTCCGCGGCATAGCTGAGAGCTTCCACCCCGAGCGCCATGGACTCCACCAGCACGGCGGCGCCCCGCAGCACGGGCCAGCCCAACGGCGGGATCCGCCGGGTGACCGAGCGGAACGACTCGGTCTTGATGGCGATGCCTCCGTCCGGCTGCCGCACGGCAGTCGCAACCAGGCCCGGGGAGCGCATCATCACGCCTTCGATGACCGCCTGTCCCCCTACCGGCAGAAAACGTCCCATGGATCTCCACGGCGCGGCTCCCCCGGGGGGCCGCCCAAAAAAAGGCGCACGAGGGGATGGTCTCCCCCCGCGCGCCCGGAACTTGCGTCGTTAAGAGGTGGCCTTGGCCGCCTCGTCCTTCTTCGCGTCCTTCTTCTCGTACTTGCGACGGAAACGCTCCACGCGACCGGCCGTGTCGATCAGCTTCTGCTT
>JANXVU010000065.1 GCA_025351485.1 Candidatus Eiseniibacteriota bacterium
CGCCAGCCCGCCGCACTGGATCCAGGAAGCGGGGAGCGGAGATCTTCCCCCAACGCTCTTCGGCGCTTCTCTGGCTGCTGACCCGGACAGCAACCGCATCCTGCTCTTTGGCGGCAACGACGGCCCCAACATCGGTGACGCTGACCACAACGACACCTACGAGTACCAGAGGGCCATTTCCACCTGGACCCTGATTCCCGCCACCGGCAATCCGCCCGACGTGCGCCACGACCAGTTGGGGGTTTGGGACCCTAACAACCGCCACCTCCTGGTCTTCGGCGGAACCGCCAACGGGGGTTCCGTGGAGGATTCGGTGCGGGCGCTGCAGTTTCCGGCGCGCAAGTGGGCCGGGCTGCAGTACTACAACGGTCCTTCGCAGTCCAACTTGCGCCCGATCGGCGGCTACGACACGCAGCGCGACCAGATCGTCATGCTCTCCGGCGGGACCGGCGCCGAGCCGTGGGTGTTCTGGAAGATCGGCGCAGAGGACTACTGGGTCACGCTGGCCCCGTTCGCGGCCCGGATCGGCGGCTCCTTCGTGGCGGACCACATCCAGGGCCGGGGTGTTCTCTTCGGCGGATACGATTGGACCACCCGGAGCTACCTGAACGATGTGTGGACCTATTCCCTGACCAACCCTCAGGGCTGGGCCCCCGCGCCCCTGGGCGACTTCCAGCCACCCAACCTGGAATCCCCGGTGGCAACGTGGGACGACAAGCACAACCGCATGCTGGTATTTGGCGGCACCACCGATGGCGGCGTCCGCACCAACTCCGTGTATGCGCTGCGCGACAGTGGCGGCATGCTGGTCTGGACCCCGATTACCCCCAGCGGCACGCCCCCGCCGCCCCGGCTCGGCATGGCCGGGGCTTACGACCTCGTGGGGGACCGGTTGCTGGTGTTCGGCGGGCTGGACGGCATTGGCTTCCGCACCGGGCTGTGGCAGCTGGCGCTTACGCCCTCGCCCGCCTGGACGCAGCTCCTTTCCGCGGGAGGGCCCACCGGGCGCTCCGGGCACAGCGCGGTCTATGACGGGCCCCGCCACCGCATCCTGTTCTTTGGCGGAGACGACACCCTGGGCAACTACCAGAACGAGACCTGGGCGCTGAACCTGCCCGGCGCGACCTGGAGCAAGCTGACGCCCAGCGGCTCGCTGCCCGCTGGCCGCTGGCGGCACGTCGCCGTTTTTGATTCACGCCGCAGCCGCATGCTGATGCACGGCGGCGAAGTCGGTTTGAGCGACTCCACCGACACCTGGGAGCTGAACGTGGTGCCGGCCACCCCGGTGTGGACGCGGCTCTCCCCGGCGGACACGCCCATCGGTGCCCGCTCGATGGCGGCCGCGTTCTACGACTCGCTCAACGACCGCATGATGGAAATCGGAGGAGTGAGCCTGATCGAAGGGCCCACGCCGTTCGCGTTCGGCCGCCAGGATGTGTGGGGGCTGCAGTTCGTTCCGGGAGTGGTCGGAGTGGGCCCCTCGCCCGCCGTGAGCCCGTGGATCGTCGGGCTCCCCTCGCCCAACCCCTCGCGTGAGAGCGTGCGGCTGGCGTTCGAGATCGGTCGCCCCACCGAGGTGCGCGCGGAGATCTTTGATCTTTCGGGCCGCCGACTGCGGGTGCTGGCCGATGGGGTGCGCCCGGCGGGCCGGCACGAGCTGGCCTGGGATGGACGGGACGCCTCGGGGCGCAGGGCGGCCTCGGGGGTCTATTTCTATCGCCTGGAATTGGATGGCGCAGCGGTCACGCGCAAGGTCTCGCTGGTCCGATGATCCTGGCCTTACTCCGGGAGCCACGAAGGGAGTATCCATGAAACTGCATCAGGGAATTTGTAAATGGCGGGGCCTGCTGGCGCTGTGCGCGCTGGTATTGGCCCTGCCGCTCGCAGCGGCCGCCCAGACCGTGGACACCTCCACCTGGACCGCCAACGGCGAGGTCAGTGCGCTGGTCCGTTGGGGCAACACCGTCTACATCGGCGGCAAGTTCACCTATGTGGGCCCTGTGACCGGGCCCGGCGCGCCGGTGGATCTGGCGACCGGGGCCATCTCGGGGCCGTTTCCGAAGGTCACGGGACAGGTCTTTGCCATCGCTCCCGACGGCTCGGGCGGCTGGTACATCGGCGGGGCCTTCACCGCCGTCGGTGGACTTCCCCGCTCCAACATCGCGCACATTCTGGCAAGCGGAGCCGTGGCGGCGTGGGATCCCAACTCGGACAACGCCATCGAGTGCATCGCCGTGAGCGGATCGACCGTCTATGCGGGCGGTTTCTTTGCAAACATCGGGAGCCAGCCCCGCAACTTCATCGCCGCTCTGGATGCCACCACCGGGCTTGCCACCGCCTGGAACCCCAACTCGAACAACGTGGTTTACAGCATGCTGGTGAGCGGATCCACGGTGTACGCGTGCGGCTACTTCACCAACATCGGAACCCAGCCGCGCACCTACATCGCGGCGCTTGACAACACCAACGGGAACGCCACCACCTGGGATGCCGGCGCCAACGACTATGTCTACGCCATGTCCTTGGTCGGATCCAAGCTCTACGTGGGCGGTAAGTTCACCTTCATCGGCGGTCAACCCTGCACCTACGGCGCGGCGCTGAACACGATCACAGCCAATGCCGGCCCGTGGCACCCCATGCCGAGCGCCTTCGGCTCCGGAATGGCGCGCGCGAACAGCACGCCATCGCGCGGGTTGTAGGCCGCGCACGCGATGCCGTCGAAGCAGGGCGGCATCTACGTCTACTCGAAGAAC
>JANXVU010000071.1 GCA_025351485.1 Candidatus Eiseniibacteriota bacterium
ATCACCTTGCTCTACCTGGGATGGCGGTCTCACGTGGGGGCTTCGACACCGCTCTTCCACGCCGACCCTCGCATGCAACTGGGGGCCAACATCCCACGAAACCTGGCCCAGCTGGGCCTGGCCGCCCTGGTTCCGGTGCCCACGACCTGGATCTACACCGGGGCCACGCTTCACCGGTGGCTGTGGCCGGCCCTCGGGGCGCTATCCGCGGTCCTGCTGGCCACGTTCCTGGCCGTTGGCGTTCGTTCGGGGATTGGCCGGGGGAGGGCCTGGGTCTGGGGCCTCGCGGGGCTTGTCTCGATCGCACCCACGCTTCCGCTGCGTCACGTGTCGGAGCTCTACGCCTATTCGCTGGTGCCCGTGCTGGGAGTTCTCTTTGGACTTGCTGCCGGAAGCGTCGTGGAACGCGCCGACCGGTTGGCGCGCCGGCTCGGCGCTTGCTCGCTCCTGGTCGTCGTCCTGGGCGGAAACGCGCTCTCGAGCCGCTGGGACGCATCCGCCATGAACCGGAACGGGGAATACAGCGGAAGGCTCCTGGAGCGGATTCTCGGCCGGATCCGGGCCATGCCGCACCGCTCCACGCTGGTTCTCGTCGATCCGAAACTGGACGCGCCCAACTACTCGGAGTTCCAGATGAAGGGCTTTCGCGGCGCCGCGCTCTCGCCGGAGCAGTTCTTTCGCCTCACCGGCCGGCGTGACGTGGCGGTGCGGAACACTTCCCACTTTGATCCGTTTCCGGCAGACCTTCCGGGCCCGGCCGTGTTCACGGTGCTGGAAGACGGGGACATGGTGCCGCTCTACTGCCTTCCCGCGCGACCGCGGTGAGCCCCGCTCCTTGCGCGATTCCACGGGGCGTGGTTCCATCGCGCCCGGGACCAGACTTGCTGCAGCCGGGCCAATGGAATGCGAGGGGTTGGAAGTGTCGATGTCATCGTCAGGGAACGGGAACGGCGCGGTTTGAAAGCCGAACCCCCGCGCGGGTCGTCCCGGTCCCGGGGTGGCCGGCTGGCCGGAAATTCCCTCGCCAACATGGCGGGCCGGGCCGGCTCGCTCGTCTTCTGGGTCGCCTTCACGCCCTTCATCCTGCACCACCTCGGGCCGCAGCGCTTCGGGCTGTGGTCGCTGCTCTTCGTGTTCACCACCTACATGCTGATCATGGACCTGGGCGTGGGCAACGCGCTGGCCCGGTATGCGGCCGACCTGCGTGCGCGCGGCCGCATGACGCTGTTGGGCGACTACGTGGGCACGGCGGGGCTCTTCTACGGCTGCCTGTGCATCGTGTTCGTGCTGGGCACCTGGGCGCTGGCGGACCCGCTGCTGGCCGCGCTCCACATCCCCCGCGAGATCGGCGAGGCCCGCCAGGTGCTGCTCATGAGCGCCGTGGTGGCCGGGCTGGCGGGCTTTCTATCCCTCACCAATGGAGTTCTAACCGGATTCCAGCGCCTGGTGGCGGTCAACGCGGTGGCCCTGGCGGCGCTGGTGCCCTCGGGAATCGGCATCGCGCTCGCGCTCAGGAACGGCTGGGGACTGCCTGGTCTGCTGACTTCCCAGATCGTCGCCACCCTCGTCGCGCTGGCGCTCGCCTCCATCTGGCTCTACCGCTCCACGCCCGGTCTTCCTCTCCGCCCGCTGGCATGGAACCGTTCCGCGGCCCGGGACCTCTTCAGCCTGGGCGCGTGGATGCAGCTGACCAACCTCACCGTGGCGATGCACCAGCACCTGGACAAGTTCTTCCTGGCCCGCTTCACGGGGCTCGGCTCGGTCACCGGCTACGAGCTTGGCTTCCGGGTGGCGAACGGCCTGTTCGCCCTTCCGATCCTGGCCCTGGGTCCGGTGGCGCCGGTGGCCGCCGAGCTCTTCGCGCTGGGCGACCTGCCCCGAGTGCGGGAGCTCCACGGCCGCGGACTCCGATGGATCGCCGGGCTGGCACTGCCCCTGCTGGGTGCCACGTGGATGGCCGCTCCCTGGCTGATGCGCGGCTGGCTGGGCGAAGTTCCCGCTGGAGCGGTGGGCGCCGCAAGGTTCATTGCCCTGGGCCTGGGGCTCCAGGCGCTGACGGGGCTCGGCACTTCGATCCTGAGGGGGAAGGGCCGGCCGCAGCTGGAGTTCGGATGCCTGCTTGCCTGCCTGACGCTGCACGCCTCCCTGTGCTTCGCGCTGGTGCCCAGGTTCGGGCTGCAGGGCGCGCTGGCGGCGCTGGTGGTCTCCAATCTGTTCTGGGTGGCGCTGTTCCTCGGGCTGTTCGTGGCGCGCACCAAACTGGCGACTGCCGTAGAATTCCTCCGGAACCTCGCCCGCCCCGGCCTTTGCGCGGCCGCAGGGATCGCCGCGGCGCTGATGGTGCTTGGGCGCATTCCGGGACCGGCGATGCTGTCGCGCCCGGTGTCGCTCTTGCTGGGGGGCGGTCTGCTGGTGGGAGGGACGGCACTCGGCCTGCTGTTCCTGCTGGGGACGGGCCATTTCCGCTCCGAGGACCGCAGGCTGCTCCTGGGATTTGTGCGCCGGGGCAGCGGGTCCGCCGAGCCCGGAGAGCGCTCCGGCACGCCCGGAACCCCGTCCCCGGACGAGCGTTGACCCCTCGGGGGGGAGTGGGTACACTGCCTTTTCAGGTTGCATGACCGCCCATCCGCTGCGCGTCCACTCTTGGAGAACCCACACGAGTGTTCCATAAAGTCCATTATTCCAATCGCTTCCATCTACGTTCGCGGCTGGCAGCCGTGCTGGCCGCGCTGGCCGTCATGGTCGGTGGCTCCCGGTCGATGGCAGCTCCCGTCACCCTGGGCCGCCTGGCGGAACCCGAGCCCTTCAAGAGCGAGCTGGAGGGGCGGGGAATGCCCGCGGACAGCCTTTCGGCCCCGACGCTCCAGGGAAACCCGCTCACCCTGGGCGGCCCGGTCGATCCGGCCGAATACACGCTCGGTCCCGGGGACCTGCTCGCGCTGGAAAACGGTTCTGCCCCGACCGCTTCCTACACCGTGCTGGTGGATGCGGAAGGTTCGGTGTACTTCCCGGACCTGGGACGTCGGCTGGTCGCGGGGCAGACCCTTCAATCGGTCAGGGCCAACATTCTCCAGGACCTGCACAAGTACCTTCCGCGGGCCCGGCTCGAACTGCGGTTGCTTCGTCCGCGATCCTTCAAAGTGTTCCTGGTGGGAGAGACGGGGAATCCCGGCGCGGTGATTGCGACCGCGGCCAACCGGGCGGTGGAGGCGCTCAGCCAGCGGGGCTCGCTGCTCAAGACATCTTCACTGCGCAACATCACCATCCAGCGCCGGTCGGGGAGCATCGTGCGGGTAGATCTGCAGAGCTATCTGAACCTGGGGGACCAGTCCCACAATCCCTGGCTCGGCGACGGCGACCGGATCCTGATTCCGCGCCAACGCGAGCTGGTGTTCCTGAACGGCTCCTTCGACCGCCCCGGCCCATACGAAATTGCGCCCGGGGACAGCCTTTCGACGCTCTTCAGGATCTCCGGTGGGCTCCTGCCGGGCGCCTCCCGTGATTCCGTCCTGCTGGTGAGGTTCCGGGGCACGCACGACGTGGACTCGACGTGGTTTTCGGTGGCAGACGCGGCCGGCATCGTGCCGCGCCCCGACGACCGCGTGTTCGCCTGGATCCGCGGGCCGTGGCACCCGATGGCCGATGTCTTTGCTTCCGGCGAAGTGCGGCTCCCGGGCGCCTTCCCGGCTCGCGAAGGGCGTGACCGGCTTTCCGACCTGATTCGATGGGTGGGTGGCTTCACGCCGGATGCCTCGCTTCGCAACGCCATGTTCCTGCGCGACAGCGACAACCGCATGCTGGAGGATCCGGACCTGGACCGGCTGCGCCGGCTCACCCGCGCGGAGATGACCGAAAGCGAGTACCACGACCTGAAGATGCGGACCGAGGGGCACCTGGACGCCTTCCAGATCGACCTTTCCAACGGTCCCGCGGCAGGATCCCTGGGGGACTTCTTCCTGCGCAACGGTGATCGCCTGATCGTGCAGTCGGCCGCCAGGACCGTTCGCGTGGGTGGGGAAGTGAAGAGGCCGGGACTGATCGCCCACCACCCCGCGTTCGAAGTGTCCGACTATCTCGACCTGGCCGGGGGATTCACCCCGCGCGCGGATGGCGGCTCGGTGCGAGTGATCCGCGCCGGCGACGGCCAGTCCGTGCCGGCGAAGGAAGCCGGAAGGCTTTCGCCGGGCGACTATCTGTGGGTGCCCGAAAAGGCTTCCGGCACGCCGTTCTGGTCGGTCTTCAAGGACGTCATCGCCGTGACCGCCCAGATCGCGACCATCTACCTGGTGATCAAGAAGTAATGCTCGACTCCTCCTGGGGTGACACGCTGCGCCCGCTGCGGCCGCACCTGCGCTTCGTGATCTGGAACACCCTGCTGGTCACCGCGCTCGGGATCCTGCTCGCCGTGGTGTTGCCCAGAAAGTACACCGCCACGGCCACGATCCTGCCGCCCAGCGAGGAGCAGACGGGCCTGAGCATGTCGAGCCTGCTGCGCGGGCTGACGATTCCGGGCGTCCGTACTCCGCTCACGGTGACCCCATCGGACATGGTGCTCTCAGTCCTGGACAGCGACCGCATCCGGTCCGCGGTGGCCCGCCGCATCGATCCACGAACGGTCTACGGCATCAAGGACTCGCTGGACGCCCGGGAAAAGCTTCGCAAGAACTCCAGATTTTCGGTGACGCCGCTGGGCCTGGTGGAGGTGCGCGTGGTCGCGCCCACGGCGCAGAACGCCGCCGACCTTTGCAACAGCTACATCGAGGAGTTGGACCGCTTCACGCGGAGCCAGCGGATGACCCGCGGGCACCGGGTCCGGGTGTTCATCGAGCAGCGCGTGGCCGACGAGCGGGCCATACTGGACAGTCTCGGCAAGTCCGTATCCGCCTTTCAGAAGGCCAACCGCGCCGCGCCGCTCTCCCCGAGCGCGGCCACCAGCGTGGATGCCAGCGCCCGGCTCTACGCCGAGCGGCTCAACGCCCGCTTCCAGCTGGATCTGGCCCGGACCTACGCCTCCGACAACAGCCAGGAGGTCCGCACCCTGGAGACGCGCCTGGAGGCGCTGGACAAGCAGCTCGACCAATTGCCTCACGCAGGCATGGAAATGGCCCGCATGACCCGGGACCTGAAGGCGCACGAGCAGGCCTACGGATTCCTGACCGCGCAGTACGAGGACGCCCGCATCGAGGAGGCGCGTGACGTGGTCGCCTTCGATGTTCTGGACCGGGCCGTCCCTCCGCGCAAGGCTTCCTGGCCCCGCAAGCGCTACTTCGGGCTCGGCGCCTTCGCCATCGGCCTGCTGGGCAGCCTGGCGTGGGTCGGCCTCGGCCGCTCCGGGCCCGCCGCCCGCCCGTAAGGCCAGCCCCTTTCGAGGGCCGCCCATGAGTCCAGCGCAGCGCGCAGATCTCGGCGTGGTGGTGGTGACGTTCCGCTCGCGGAACTTTCTCGAAGGCTGCTTCGAAGGACTTCGCGGGCTCGTGCCCCCCGCTTCGGTCGTCGTGGTCGACAGCGCTTCGGGCGACGGCATGCTGGAAGAGGCCGCGCGCCTCTGGCCCGGGGTCGGCCTGCGCGCCCTGCCAGGGAACCTGGGCTATGCCGCCGGAGTGAATGAAGGGATGCGCGCGCTTCCCCACGATTACGTGCTGGCGCTGAATCCCGACGTGCGCGTGGATGCTGCCGGCGTTCGACTGGCGCTCGATTGGCTGCAAGCCCACCCGGACTTTGGAATGGCCGGCGCCCGGCTCGAGGGGATGGACGGGCGGGCGCAGACTTCGCACTTCGCCGAACCGACCCTGGGGCGCATGGTTTCCATGTATGTATTCCGCCAGGCCGGCGAGCCCGGTCCGATCCGCCTGCTGGACGGGGCCCTCGAGGTGCAGGGCATCACCGGGGCGGCACTGCTCGTGCGTGCTGCCGCCGCCGGTTCGGTGGGCCCGATGGACGAGCGCTTCTGGTTGTACGCCGAGGAAGTGGACTGGTGCAGGCGCTTTCGCGAGCACCGGTGGCGCCTGGCCGTGCTGCCCGCCTGGAGGCTCCTCCACTACGGAGGCGCGAGCGCGGCCGCCTCCAGTGTGCCGCTGGATGCCTACGTCCACCGCAGCCGCCATCTCTACTTCCTCAAGCATGGAGGTTCGATTCCCGCGATGGCATTCCGCGCGCTGCTGGGAGCTTCGCTGCCGGTCGCCCTGGCCGTGGCCGTGGTGAACGCGCTGGTCGGGCGGATCACCTGGCGCGAGGCCGGCGCCCGCGTGTGCTCGCAGGCGGCGGCCTTCGCCCGGGTCAGAGCCGGGAGGCCGCCGTGTTGAGCGCGGTGGTGGTGGCCCGAAACGAGGCCGAGCGCATCGGCCGGTGCCTGGATTCCCTCCGGTTTGCCGACGAGGTATTGGTCCTGGACGGCGGCTCCACCGACGCCACCTGCGAAGTGGCCCGCGCGCACGGGGCGCGCGTGGAAGTCCATCCCTTCTCGGACTTCTCTTCGCAGCGCAGGCACGCCGCGTCCCTGGCACTTCACCCCTGGGTGCTGAGCGTGGACGCCGACGAGGAAATCACCCCCGAACTGGCGCAGGAGATTCGCGCGGCCGCCGAATCCCCCGGGCCGGTCGCCTGGCGGATCCCAACCCTCGATTACATGTTCGGGAAGTGGATCCGCCACGGCGGATGGTATCCCCAGTACCACATCCGGCTGTTCCAGAAGAAGCGCGGGAGCTGGCAGGGCGCGGTGCACGAGGCGTGGCGCGCGGACGGCCCGGTGGGCACGCTTCGCCATCCGATCCTGCACCGCTCGCACCTGGAAGTGTCGGACTTCATCGCCAAGCTGAACCGCTACACATCCGTTGCGGCCGCGGAACGCCACCGCGCGGGCGAGCGGGTGTCGTTCGCCCGCCTGGTGTTCGAGCCGCCCGCCTATTTCGCGTACAAGTATCTGTGGCAGAGGGGCTTTCTGGACGGCGCCCACGGCTGGGTGCTCGCCTCGCTGCTTTCCTGGTACCGCATGACCGAGCTGGCCAAGATCCGCTTCCACGGCTCCCGCGAAGGGGCCGAAGGCCGATGACACTCCTTCCGGACATCTCGGTGCTGATCGTGAATTTCAACGGAATGGACGTGCTGCCCGCCTGCCTGGAATCCATCGGGCCGGCCGCGGCCGGGCTGCGCTCCGAGATCGTGGTGGTCGACAACGGATCCACGGACGGATCGCCCGCCTGGCTCGTTTCGCGCGCGGATGTGCGCCTCATCCAGGGCCCGGCCAACCTGGGATTCGCCCACGCCATGAACCTCGCCCGCTCCGCCGCCTCGGGGCGCGTGCACCTGTGGCTCAATCCGGACTGCCGCCTGGAGCCGGGATCTCTGGAGGGGGCGGTGCGCCACCTGGACTCCCAGGGCCGGCCCGCGATCGTGGGACCGATGCTGGTGAGTTCGGCCGGCGAGCGGCAGCCTTCCGCGCTTTCGTTCACCACCCCGACCTCGGTACTGCTGCATGTGCTGGGTGTCCGGGGCCTGGCAAAGGTGGGCTGGATTCGCGGGGCGCTGGCCCGCGTGTGGGGCGGGAAGGGTGGGCCGATCGGAACCTACGTCTCGACCCGCTTCGCCGGGGCCGAACCGCGGCGGGTGGACTGGGTGACGGGGGCCTGCCTGCTGGTTTCCGCCGAATCGTCGCGCGCCGCGGGGCCGCTCGACGAGGACTTCTTCATGTACAGCGAGGATGAAGCCTGGTGCCGCCGGGCCGCCGCCGCGGGCATCGAGTGCCGCTGGCTGCCCGCGTGGCGGGCCTTTCACGAAGTGGGGGGATCAGGCGGCCGGAGCCCCTTCATCCGGTGTCACTACTACCGGAGCATGTGGCTCTACCAGAAGAAATTCTCGGGGCTCTCGCGGAGCGTGGCCGGGGCGGCGCTGCTGGCCTTCTTCCTGGCGCACGCCCTCGGTGAATCGGCGAGCCGGATGGCGGGCGCCGGCCCGCGTGGCGCGCGCCCGGGGCTGTGGCTCGGGTTGGCCGGATGGCTGCTGGGGTTTAACGTCCGCGCCTGCGGCCCGGTTCCGCCGCCCGCATGGCCTCCGGTGGAGCGCTCCCATGCCTGAGGCGGTGGGAGTGAGCGTCCCGCAGGGCGGATGGGCCCTGGGGCTCCTGGTCCTCTCGGAGATCCTGCTGGTGACCCTGGGCGTTGCGGTGGGATGGCCGCTCGCGTTCGGCCTGGGCGCAGCCATATTCCTGTTCTGGAAGATGGGACCCGATTCGCGGGCTCCCTTCCTGGCCTGCATGGTGTATTCGGCGTTCACGCTCTACACCGGCGGGCACCTGACGCGCGATCTCGGGATCATGTTCGCATTCGGCCTGTGCGCGCTGGTCCTGGCGCTGCGCGAGTACCGTCGGCGCGGCTGGACCATTCCGCGTTCGCCGCTCGCCGATGCCCTGGCGCTGTGGCTCGCCGTCACGCTGCTCGGCTGCCTCTACGGCCTGGCCCGGGGCAACTCCCTGAAGGACATGGGGGTCGAGATGGCGGGCGCCCTGGGGCTGATGGCTGCGTTCTTCTCGCCACTGTGGCGCGCGCGCAGGGGGGCGCCGAAGACGGCCCTGGCGGCCGTGATCGTGCTGACCTATGCGAGCGCGCTGTTCGGGCTGTTCTTCTTCTTCCTTTACAAGCGCAGGCTGGGCGACGCGTGGTTTTCGCCCATCCCGCCCATGGGGGCCATGGTGCTGCTGTGCGTCAGCCTCTACTCGCCGCGCGGGTGGGTGCGGATCGGGGCGGCGCTGCTGAGCTTCGTCCCGCTCATGAACCTGCTCCTCAGCTTCACCCGCGGCTACTGGCTGGGATTCATCGCAGGCCTCGCGGCGCTGGGAGCGGCCTACCTCTACGGGGAGCAAAAGCGAGGCTCGGCCTGGACGCTGCTTCGCTTTCTCGCGGTGGCCGTCCTGGCGGGGGGGCTGGCGCTGGGGCTCTCCCAGAGGTTCATCGGGGGCGAAATCGGGAGTTCGGTGGCCCGGCGTTTCGGCTCCAGCTTCAGTTCCCAGGTGAATGGAAACACCTACTCGAACATCGTGCGCCTCTCGGAATACGCGGCCACCTGGAAGCAGATCCTGGCCAGTCCGGTCACCGGCTACGGCCCGGGAGCCATGCTCAACGTCAAGGACCCGATCATCGGAATCCAGATCCGGCAGCCGTTTGTGCACCAGATGATCCTGTGGCAGTGGTTCAAGTTCGGGCTCGCCGGGCTCGCCGTGATGTTCTGGCTGTTGTGGGTTTCCTGTCGCGAGTCGCTCCTGGAGACTCGCCGAAGCACGGAGTGGTGGAAACGCGCGGCGGCTGCTTCCATCTTCGCCAACACGGTGATGGTCGCGGTGATCTGCGCGACCAACTATTCCCTCAACGAGGTCTTCGTCGCCATTCCGCTATCGTTCCTGTGGGGCTTTCTGCTGCCGGTCCGGGAGGCGAACGGAGTGATTTCCAATGAATGGGAAGTGTCGTCCTGATGAGGATCGCCCTGCTCACGTACCGGTTTCCGTTCCCGCCCAATCGCGGGGACCGGCTCACGGTGTTCAATTTTCTTCGCGAAGTGGCATCCACGCACGAAGTGCACCTGTTCGCCATGTGCGAGCGCCCGCCGGAGGCAGAAGCGCTGAAGGCCATCAAAGCGCTCGGGGCCCGGGTGCACTATTTCCCGGTCTCGAAGATCCAGTCCCTGTTCCAGGCCGGGTTCGCCATGCTGGCAAGGGAGCCGCTGCAGGTCGCCTATTTCCGCAGCCCCTCCATGCAGCGCGCGCTGCGCGAAATCAATTCGGGTCCGGCCTTCGATTGCGTGGCCCTGCACACGGTGCGGATGCTGCCGGAGGGCCGGCTGCTCACTTCCGGCCGCAAGATCCTGATGGCGATCGACACCCTTTCGCTCTCGCTCCGAAGGGCCTCCGAGTGGACCCCCTGGCCCCGGAAAATGTTGCTCGTGGAAGAAGCGCGCCGACTGCTGGGGGCGGAGGAGGAAGCCGCGGAGTGGGCCGATGAGGTGTGGCTCGTCTCCGACGTGGACGCCAACCACTATCCAACGCCCCATCGCGAACGGCTGCGGATCGTCCGGCACGGAGTCGGGGTCACGCCGCCGCCGGCATCGATCTGGAACCCCGATGGCCGCACCCTGCTACTGGTGGGACGGATGGATGTGCCCCACAACATGGAGGCCGCGCGGCGCCTGTGCGAGGACGTGCTGCCCCTGGTTCGCAAATCGGTGCCGGAGGTCCGGGTTCGGATCGTGGGCGCTTCCCCCGCCCCCAGCGTGCTCCGGTTGGCGCGCCTCCCCGGCGTCGAAGTGACGGGCTCGGTCGCGGACCTCTCCGTGGAGTACTCACGCGCGGTCGCCCTGGTGGCGCCGCTGACCTACTGCACCGGCGTGCAGACCAAGATCCTGGAAGCGGCTTCCATGGGGCTTCCGGTGGTGACCACCAGCAAGCCGGCCGAGGGCCTCGGCGACTCACTGGGCACACAGCTGTGGGTGGCCGAGACCGACGCTTCGCTGGCCGCCGCGGCTGTCTCGATCCTTCGAGATCCAGAATCCGCGCGCCCCCGGGCCGAAGCGGCCAGGATCGCCGTGCTGGAGAACTTCACCCGCAACGACATGCTCGCCGCGCTCGAATCCCCGCTGATTCCCCCGGCGAACTGATCCCGATGGGCGTTCGGACCCGGAGCCGGCGGTGGGTTTCGTGGATGGCTTCGCTCGCCGGCCTCGCGCTGGCCCTACCTTCGGCCGCCGAACCTGCTCCGCCTTCGGAACGTCTGCCCTCGAGCCACTGGGCCTGCCGGGAACTGCGCGAGCTGGAGGTGGCCGGCGTCCTCGATTCCCTGGGAACGCTCACGCTCCCGGTCCGAAGGGGAGAAGTGGCCGCGGCCCTGCTCCGGTCAGGCGCCGCGGCATCGAAGGATCCGCGGGTGGCGCGGCTGCGCCGGGAATTTGCCTTGGAGGTGCGCGAACTGCAGCCCTCGTCCGATTCCGAGTTCACGGGGCCCGCGGTGCGGGTGGTGGACGGACCGGGCGACCTGCGGCTTTCGCCCGACCTGGCCGCGGGCGAATCGCGCGATCCCGGCGAGGCCTGGCGCTCCGATGGGGTGACCCGGATGGGTCTCAAATCCACGTTTGTCCTCCGGCCCCGGCTGGCGCTTTCCCTGGATGTGGTGGCGCGAAAGTACCCGGGCAGCGCAGCGTACGCGGATCCGCTGTTTCGCGGCACCGAGATCACCATGCTGGCCGAGCAGGCCTACGCCCAGATCGACTTCGATCACGGCAGCTTCACGGTCGGGCGGGACCGGTCGCGCTGGGGACTGGGGCAGACGGGAAGCCTGATCCTTGGCGATGGGGCCGCGTCCATGACCTCTCTCGAATACGAACTCTCCTGGCATGGTCTGCGATTTCGCTCGCTGACATCCCTGCTTCAGCCCGGCTCGGGAGAATACCTGTCCGCGCACCGCGTGGAAGTCGCCGCCTCGCCCCGCCTAATGCTGGCCGCGACGGAGGCCGCTCGGTACCACTCGAACCAGCCTGAGTGGCTCTATCTGGCCGGCGTGGTCCCGTACACCCTGGTCCAGCGCATGCAGGAGGCGGATGCCGGGCACGACTCCGCTTCGGCCAGCCTGCGCAACAACTTGATGGTCGCATTCGAGGCTGCCTTGCGCCCCCGCACCGGCCTGGAGTTGGGCGGCACGTTGCTCCTGGACGACCTGGGGCAGATCGAAACGACCCCGCAGCGCACCCGCAACCGCGTCGGCTACCAGCTGTCGGGGCTGTGGACGCAGGTCGGGGCCGTCCGGCCTTTCACCGTGCGGGCCGAATTCACCCGGGTGGACAACTACGTGTACTCCGTCGAGTACGGCGAAAACTTCATCCACCAGGGCCGGGCGCTGGGGTATCCTTCGGGGCCGGATGTCGCCCGGGCCTGGGCGCAGGTGCTGGTGGACCTGGACCGCGCGTGGCGGGCCGGGATCGAATTCGACTACACCGCCAAGGGCGAGGGCCGGCTCGGGGAGCCCCTGGACACCGGCCCTGCGGGCGCATCGCAGCCGCCGCCCCCCGAACTGAGCGGCGTCGTCGAAAAGACCTCGACTCTCGCCGCCTCGGCCCGGTGGCTTTCCAGGGACAATGTGCAGTTCAACGGCAGGATGGGGCTCTTCCACGCGGCCAACGCGGGCCACGTCGAGGGAGCAGGACAAAGCCAGATGATCGGGAGTTTTTCCATGGAGGTCAGGTGGTAAGGAAGCGTCTCATTGCGCTCGCCGTGATGGGCCTCGTGTTCTTCACGGGCCGCTCGCGTTCCGAGACCAGCTTTCCGCGTGAAAACCTGGAGACCCGCCACTGGAGCTACCGGGAGCTGGAGGAGCTCTCCGTGGCCGGGTGCCTGGATTCGCTTTCGATCTACACCCGCCCGATCGCGCGCAGCGATGCGGCCCGGGCGCTGCTCGATGCGCCGGCCTCGGCGCGCATCGATCCGCGCACCGAGCGGCTGCGCCGCGAATTCGGCCAGGAGATCGAGCTCATGGACTCTTCCGTGAGCGTTCCCCACACTCTGCCCGTGTATACCATCGACGGGCCCGACGGGCACATCCGGTTTCGCCCGCGCCTCGAGGCGGGCATGGTGCGGAAGTTCGGGGATTACTGGCGCTCCGATCCCGTGACCCGCCTCTCGCTCCAGGGCGAGTGGGCGTTTGCCTCGCACTTTCTATTCTTCATCGAAATGTACGGCCAGGGCGTGGACGGGAGCCGCAACTACGCCGAGCCGCTCATCAAAGGCACCGAGATCACCACCCTGGCCGGGCAGGTCTACGCCTCGTGGTCCTTTGCGCCCTTCCACATCACGCTGGGCCGGGACCGGATGTACTGGGGGATCGGGCAGTCCGGAAGCCTGCTGCTGGGCGATGCCGCTCCGCTCATGAGCTACATCGAGTACGGGGCGCACTGGCACAAGCTGCACGGCGAGGTGTTCACCAGCCAGTTGGATATCCTGCACAACCAGTACCTGTCCGGGCACCGCATCGAATGGCTCCCGATTCCCAGGCTGAGATTGACCTTTGCCGAGACCGCCCGCTACACCTCCAGGCAGCCCGACCCGCTTTACTTGATCGGCCTCATGCCCTACCAGGTGCTGCAGAAGATCAACAATGCCCAGGGACTTCCCGACACGGCCGTCTTCTCCCAGAATCGGAACAACCTGATGACCAGCGTGGAGGCGGCCTGGCGCCCGCGAGCCGGCGTGCAGCTCGGGGGATCGCTGATGGTGGACGAGACCCACATCGACGACAAGATCCCGGCCCGCTACGGGTATCAGCTGAATGTGCTGGTGACCCAGGTCGATGCGCCGCATCCGGTGAGCGTCCGGGCGGAGTTCACCTCCGTCGGCAACTACGTCTACTCGGTGTTCTACGGGGAGAATTACGAGTTCCAGGGCTCATCGCTGGCCTACCCGCTGGGTCCGGATGTGCGCAACCTCACCACCCGCGTGGACTTTGACGCCTGCAGGGATCTGCGGCTGTGGCTCGCGGGCTCCTACGAAGCCAAGGGGGAGGGACGGCTGGGGGAGAGCGTTCCGAACATTCCAACCGTTCCCTACAATTCATCATCCCTCGCCGGTGTGGTGCAGAAGACCCTCGGCGGGGATGTTGGCGCGCGGTACTTCTTGCGCGACAACTTTCGGCTGGAGGCCGAGCTCGGCGTGCGCCGCGCGAAGAATGCCGACCACCTGGAAGGGCAGAACCGCACGCAGCTGGTGGGGCGGCTTTCCAGCGACATCCACTTCTAAGGCGGAATCGAAACAAGAAGGGGCGGACCCTCGCCGGGCCCGCCCCACTCACGCTGCGTTCCTTTTTCCGTTTGCGTCCGGTCTTCCAGCTTCCCGGCGCGCTGGCGCGATTCCCCCTCTACCGCCGCCGCAGCTTCTTCGCCACCGGCTTATAGTCCACGTCCAGCTGGTTGAACATGAACGAGTACACGTCCACGTCCTCTCCCACGCGCTCGTCCAGGGAGCTGCCGATCCCGTGGCCGGAGCTGGCGCTGGTGCGCAGCAGCACCGGGTTGGGCCCGGTGTTGCCGGCCTGCAGGCGCGCGGCGAACTTGCGCGACATGTAGGGCTCCACCCGGCCGTCGTGCATGCCGGCCAGGAGCAGCGTCGAGGGATAGGCGGTGCCGTCCTTCACGTTGTGGTAGGGGGAGTATCCCAGCAGCGCCCGGAACTGCGCCGAGTCCTTGACCGTGCCGTACTCGGTGGTGTTGAAGGATCCGTTGGGGGTGGTCTCCACTCGCAGCATGTCGTACACGCCCACATGCGAGACCACCGCTCGGAACAGGTCGGGCCGCTGGGTCATCACCGCACCCATTAGAAGCCCGCCGTTGCTTCCGCCCTCGATGACCAGCTTCGGCGTGGACGTATAGCCCCGACGGACCAAGTGCTCGGCGGACGCGATGAAGTCGTCGTAGTCGTGCTGCTTTTTCGTGAGATTGCCGTCCAGGTGCCACTCCTCGCCGTACTCGCCGCCGCCGCGGATGTTGGCCACCACGTACACGCCGCCCTGCTCCAGCCATGCCTTGAGCTTGGGCCGGAATCCGGGGGTCATGTTCACGCCGTAGCCGCCATAGGCGGTGAGCAGCGTGGGGTTCCTGCCGTTCAGCGCGACGCCCTTCTTCACGATGATGTTGAGCGGAACCTGCTTGCCGCCGGTCGAGGTGGCGAATTCGCGCCGCACCTCGTACTCGGCGAAGCTGGCCGGGGAGGTCTTGAACAGCCCGGTGCGGGTCACTTTGGCGCTGGACGGGTCGTACCGGTACCACGCCGGCGGTTCCAGGTAGCTGCTGACGTGCAGGATCACCTCGTCTCCATCCAGCGCCACCACTTCGTTCACACCGGAGTTGGCCTTGAGCGGGACCAGGCCCTTGGGCGCGCCTTCCAGGTTGAACACGCGGACCTGCTCGGGCCCTCCCACGATGTCGCGCGTGTACAGGTAATACCGGGTGGTGGTGATACCCTCGATGGCCGCGTCACTTTCCGGGATGGCCAGCTGCGCCTTGCCCAGCATGGGGGAGGCCAGCGGCAGGCGCAGCACCTTGCCCCGGGGGCTGTACTCGTGGGAGAGCAGGAACAGGCTGCCGTCCTCGGCCATTTCGGCGTCGTTCACCTTGTCCTCGAAGCGCGTCACCTGCACCCAGGGGCCGGGCGGGCTCATTACGTAGAAGGCGTGCTCGCCGCCGTCGCCGTTGGAGACGTTGGCCATGATGTACCGGCCGTCGCCCGAACTCGTGAGCGCGATCTCGGCGATGCGCGGAAACTCCTTGCCGATGGAGTAGGTGTCGTCCTCGAACTTCGTCCCCAGCTTGTGGTAGTAGATCTGCTGGAAGAAGTGCAGGTCCGCCTCCGGGCGCTCACCCGGGCGGGGGTAGCGGGTGTACCAGAAGCCGCTGCCGTCCCGGGCCCACGCCAGGCTGCCGCCGGCGGTGGGGTAGTCGAAGTGCGGGATCACATCGGGCAGGGCCCGGCCGTTCGCGGTCTCGAAGATATGCAGGTCCCCATCCTCGCTCCCGTTCTCGGACAGTGCCACAGCCACCAGCTTGCCGTCGCCGGACGGGAAGTAGTCGTCGATGGCCGTGGTGCCCTTGGGATTGATCTTGTTGGGATCCACCAGCGTGCGGGCCGCGGAGGGCTTGTCGGGGCTCCGGAGCGCCACCAGGAAGGGTTGCTGCTTCGGAGGCTGGTTCTTCATCGCGAATAGCGTTCCGGGCCGCCACTTCAGCTGGCTGTAATCCGGGGAGGGGTCCTTGGACAGCTCTTCCACCCGGTGTCGGATGGCGTCCCGGTGGGGCAGGGCATCCAGGAACGCGCGGCTGTGAGTGTTCTGGGTTTCGTTCCACTTCTGTACCTCCGGATCGGAAAAATCCTCCAGCCACCGATATTCCTCGGTCACCTTGGTGCCGAAGAAATCGTCCGTCACGGCCCGTCTTTCGGTGCCCGGCGGAGCTGTGCCGGGGATCGGGCGGGCGGATGCGGGAGATGTCGCAAGGACGGCGAGCAGCGCGGGGACGAACAGGTGGCGCACGGATTTCATCTGGAAAATCCCTCCGGTCGATTCAGGCAGCTTTGGGGACCATCGAGCGGCCGGATCATAGCGTACCCGCCTCGGCCGACGCCCCCTCAAACGCGGGTGGCCGGGCGCGAATCCCGTGGGCGGTTGGGTCTCGCAGCTTGCCGGGCGACTTTTAGAAGTAAAGCCTGCTTGACATCTACCCACCGATGCTGTAAAGTCCACTTGTCATGGAGCCCACCATCCGGAATCGAGTCAAGGAACTCCGAACCCACCTCGGCTGGACCCAGCAGCAGCTGGCCGATGCGGTCGGAGTCTCGCGGCAGAGCATCAACTCCATCGAGCGCAATCGCTATGTGCCGAGCCTGATGCTGGCGCTGACTTTTTCCCGGGTCTTCGCCTGTTCCACCGACGACATTTTCACGCTGGAGATCGAACCATGAAGATTCTCGGCAGGGTCATCGACGAACGCTTCCTGGCCCACCGGCAGAAGTCCACCAGTATCGCCGGCCTGGCCGGCGCTTTCGTGGCCCTCGGCATCTTCTTCTACCGCTACTTCGCCCGGCATGTTTGGAGCTGGGACCTGTTCGCCGTGATCGCCACCATGGTGGTGGTCAAACTGTCCATCATGATCTGGTCCTACCTGACCGATTGAGCCCTGAAGGGAGAGTGCGCAAATGAGCCCAATGAACCTGTCGAAGAGTCCGAGAACCTTCATGCGCGCGGGAATGCTGTTCCTGTTCGTGGCCATGCTATGGCGATGAATGGCGCATCCAACGCCCGCATGGCCCGAAACACTGGTGGATGGCATCACCGGGCTTCTCTTTGGCGTCTCGATCGGCAGCCTGCTGGTCAGCATACGGATGAATTCCCGCCGGCGCCCGCCCACGGACCAGGGCCCGCCTGCCTAGGTCCCGTTCGACGGCACACCGGACCGGATTGCCCCTCCGGTGACCCTGTGCGATACTGCGCCCAATCTTCACTCATGCAGGAATCCCGAAACATTCACGGAGGAATCATGTCCAAACCGGGTATCCGACCCCCTGGCCTGCGAATTGTCGCCGGGCTTGCCTTTACCTTCGCCTTGATGTTCCTGGCCGCGGCCGCACCCCGCGCCCTGGCTGCGGGCACGGCCGTTCAGCCCGCCCGCACCGGCCTCGAAGAGCTCGAAAAGTCGGTCAAGGAGTTCACGCTCCCCAACGGCCTCAAGTTCATGGTGGTGGAACGGCACGACGCGCCGGTGTTCAGCTTCCAGACCATGGTGAATGCCGGCAGCGCCAATGACCTGCAGGGCGCGACCGGGCTGGCCCACATGATGGAACACATGGCCTTCAAGGGCACCGCCGACATCGGCAGCACCGATTTCAAGGCCGAAGCCCCCCTGATCGCCGCCGAGGAGACCGCCTGGCAGAACTACCTCACCGAGCGCCGCCGCGGGATCCGTGCCGATTCCACGAAGCTGGCAACGCTGGAAAGGGCCTGGAAGGACTCCCAGGAGGCCTCGCGCAAGTTCGTGGTCGGGAACGAGTACACCCGCATCGTCGAGCAGAACGGCGCCACCGGGCTCAACGCCAGCACCGCCGAGGACGTCACCAACTACTACTACTCGCTCCCATCCAATCGCCTTGAAATGTGGGCGCTCATGGAAGGCAGCCGCATGGCCCGCCCGGTGTTCCGGGAGTTCTACAAGGAACGCGACGTGGTGTACGAGGAGCGGCGCATGCGCACGGAGTCCAGCCCAGTGGGACGACTTTTCAACGAGTGGATCCAGGCGGCCTTCGTGGCCCACCCGTACGGCAACGGCGGCATCGGCAATCCGTCCGATCTCAAGAGTTTCAGCCGCACCCAGGGCGAAGAGTTCTACCGGAAAAACTACGTGGCCAAGAACATGTGCGTGGCGCTGGTGGGGGACGTGACCCTGGAGGGCGCCCAGAAGGTGGCCCAGAAGTACTGGAGCGGGGTCTCCGCCGCCGAATGCCCGGCGCCCATGGACATCGTGGAGCCGGAGCAGAAGGCCGAGCGCCGGGTGCTGCTGGAGGATCCGGGACAGCCCATCGTGCTGATCGGCTGGCACTGCCCGGCGGGAACGGATCCGAAGTTCCCCGCCTACGAGGCCATGGCCAATCTGCTGGCGGGGGCGAACTACTCCCGCCTGAACAAGCTCCTGGTCAAGGAAAAGAAGATCGCGGTGCAGGTGGCCGCCCAGGCCGGCGAGCCCGGCGTAAAGTGGCCCAATTTGTTCCTGATCTTCGCCGTGCCCGCCTCCGGGCAGGAACCCGAGAAAGTGGAGCAGGCGATCTACGACGCCATGGACTCCATCCTGGCCCGCCACCCGTTTACCGATGAAGAGGTGAACGGCTACAAGACCCGCGCGCGCGCCGCCAAGATCGGCGCCGCCGAGTCCAATGCCGAGCTGGCCGGGGAGCTGGTGCAGGCCCAGACCTACTACGGCGACTGGCACGAGTTCTTCCGGGAGATCGAGCGGGTCAACGCGCTTACCCCGGCGGACCTGATGGATGTGATGAAGACCACCTGCGTGCGCAGCAACCGCACCGTGGGCCTCATCCTCAACAAGAAGACCGCCGCCTCCGGCGCGGAAGGAGGCAAGCAGTGAAGAGTTTCCGGTTGAATCTTCAAGCGGCCATGGCCGCGTCGGCGTTGCTCCTTGCCGCGGCTCCGGCGATGGCCGACGGCGCGCTGCATCCGCGCAACCTCGCCATTCCGCCGTTAAATCCGATCCACAAGGTCACGCCCGAGAGGTACGCGCTGCCGAACGGCATCGTGGTGTACCTGCTGGAGGACCACGACCTGCCGATCGTCTCGGGCACCGCCTACTTCAAGGCCAGCAGCGCCTACGAGCCGGCCGCCAAGGCCGGGCTGGCCGGCATCACAGGTTCCACCATGCGCCGGGGCGGCACGGCCGCCCACGCCGGCGACTGGCTGGACGACCACCTCGGCTCGATCGCCGCCAGCCTGGGCACCGGCATCGGGCAGGACAACGCCTCCGCCAGCTTCCGCTGCCTGACCGAGAACACTTCGGAAGTGGTGGGGCTGTTCGGGGACATGCTCCGCAACCCGGCCTTCCCCGAGGACAAGATCGAGCTAGCCAAGGTGGGCCTGCGGCGCTCCATCGCTTCCCGAAACGACGACATGTTCGGGATGATCGGGCGCGTGGCCAGGAAGACGATCTACGGCAAGGACAGCCCGTGGGCCAGCGAGCCGGAGTACGCCACGGTGGAGGCGGTGACCCGCGCCGACTGCATCCGGTTCTACAAGCTGAGCTTCTCTCCGGACCGGATGATCCTGGCCATCTACGGCGACTTCCATTCGGAGGACATGAAGAAGCTGGTGGCCTCGGCCCTGGGGGACTGGAAGCCGACCGGAGTCGCTCTGCCGCCGCTGCCGCCCGCGGCCACGCCGAGGGACAAGCGCGTGGTCTACGCGCAGAAGGACGACGTGACCCAGACCGGCGCGATCATCGCCATTCCGGGCTCGCGCGCGGACGACCCGGATTACCCTGCCATGACGGTGCTTGAAAACGCATTGGGCGGAGGTTTCCAGTCGCGCCTGTTCAACCATATCCGCACCGAGCGCGGGCTGGCCTACGCGGCCGGCGCCAATGCCGGCGTGGACTTTGCGCGGCCCGGCGTGTTCCTGGCCTACACGCTCACCAAGAGCGAGTCCACCATGGTGGCCACCAAGTTGATGCGGGAAGACGTCGAAAAGATCACCCGCGAGCCGTTCACCGACGAAGAGATCAAGGTAGCCCGCGAGACGGCGCTCAACTCGTTCGTGTTCGAGTTCGAGAAGCCCGACCAGACCCTGTTTCGCTCGGCCTACTACGAGCTGAACGGCTACCCCCAGGACTTCCTCCAGAAGTACCAGGCGGGCCTGCAGGCGGTGACCCCGGCCTCGGTGCTGGCAGCCGCGCAGCGCAAGATCAAGCCGGAGAACTTCCAGGTGCTCTTGATTGGCAAGGAAAAGGATTTTGACGCGCCGCTCACATCCCTGGGCATGCCGGTGGAGCGGATGGACGTTTCCATTCCGCCGCCCGCCTCCAAGGTGAAGACTGGCGAGGCCACGCCGCAGTCGCTCGCCAAGGGGCGGCAGTGGCTCAAGAAGGCCGCCGACCTGGCCGGCGGGGCCACCGCGTGGGCCGCGGTGAAGACGGTCCACATGGAGGAGGACGCCAATCTTTCCATCCAGGGCCAGTCGCTCAAGATCGGCTCGCGCATCTCGTGGGACTTCTCCGGAAAGCGCCTGGCCGTGCAGCAGCTGCCCTTCGGCGAAATGTCCTCGGGCTTCGATGGGACCACCGCTTGGGTCCAGTCACCCCAGGGGACCAAGGACCAGCCCGATGGGGCCAAGTCGTTCCACGAGGAGTGGACCCGTTCGCTGTTCAACCTGTTCGGCCACGGTGACAAGCTGAGCGTGCAGGCGCTCGCCGACCCCAGGGCGGTGGACGGCGTCAGCTATAACGTGGCGGCGGTCGCGTCCGATGACGTCAAGGACTGGCTGCTGTACTTCAACCCCGCCGGGCAGCTGGCCCGCATGGAGTTCCAGGGCAAGGGTCCCCAGGGCCCCGCCCTGGAAACGGTGGTCTACTCCAACTGGAAGACCCTGGGCCCGCTGAAGTATCCCTACTCCCAGACGGTGCTCCTGGACGGGCAGAAGTTCCTGGAATCCAGCCTTCTCACGGCCAAGGTCAACGAGGTGTACAAAGCGGAGATGTTCAAGAAGCCGGTGAAGTAAACTTTCCGAAGGACAAAACAGAAAGCGGCGGGCGCCTGGAGGCGTCCGCCGCTTTGCTTTTCAGGGCCGGGGCCGGGGGCTAGTTCACGCGAAGGATGCGCCCCGTGGCGCCCGCGCCCTCGCCGCGAAAGCGATAGAAGTAGACGCCCGAACCGAGCGGCCGACCCGAATCGTCGCGGCCGTCCCACTGAAAACTGCGCTCGCCCGGCCACAGCGAACCGGCATCCGCGCGGTAAATCATCCGGCCATCCGGTCCAAAGACGCTGAACTGGAAGGCGCGGCTGCCGAGCGGGGACGGCGGCACGTGCAGATCGAACCGGAGGGGACCGCGGGAGGGATTCTGCGACGGGGTCGCCCGCATACGGTCCGAAGGTACGCGGATCGCCAGGGGCCCGTAGGTGCCCGCGTGGCGGTCCGCTCCCAGGGCATCGAGGCGGTAGTAGTAAAGGTCCCCCGGGCTCACGAGCAGGTCCTGGTATCCGCAGCCCGCCAGGCAGTCGGTGTTGTCCCGCAGCAGCGGGGTCCACGGCCCGGAGGGACCGCTGGAGCGGTACACCGAGAACTTGAGGTAGCTCCCGGGCAGGCTCACCTGCACCGCCGCGTGTTCGAAACGGGCGCTGAGCTCGGAGGCCCGGACCGGGGATGCCGCCAGGCTGAGCGCCAGGATTGCAGCGGCGGCGGCATGGCGGATTGAAATGAACTTCATGGAATCGCCTCCTCGGGTGAATCACGGGCGCCGTCGGCCCCGCGTCGTCCCATTGGATACGGCCGGACACCGGGATTGTGACCGGCCCGCCACTCAGCCCAGGATGGCCATCTCCGTCTGCCGGTTGGTGAGCCATTCGATCCCGGCATCGGTCACTACTACCATCTCTTCAAAACCCAGATAGCCCCGGCCCTCCACCATGACCCCCAGCTCCAGCGTAAACACCTGGTCCTTCTCGATGGGCATGAAAGGGGAATGGCCGTAGCGCTCCCACTTCGGCCCCAAGAGCGCTCCCCCGTCGTGGGCCACCCGGCCGACCTGGTGGCCCAGCGCGTGCGGGTACTCGGGATATCCGGCGCCTGTGAGAAAATCGCGGGCGGCGGCGTCCACCCGCCAGCCTTCCACGCCCGGCCGCAGAATGGATGCCGCCGCCGTGATCGCGCCCGCCACGGCGGCCGTGGCCCGAAGCACCTCCCCGGGAATCCCCGCCTTCCCGGGTTCCGGCACGAACCAGCATCTCTGGATATCCGAGCAGTACCCGTTCTTCTGAACGCCCAGGTCGATGTGGAATACGTGGCCCGGCTCCAGCCGGATGCTCTCCGAGGGGACGCCGTGTCCCACCATGGAATGAGGCCCGCTGTTCACGATGGGATCGCCGAGGCGGCTCCAGGCGTAGCCCAGGCGGGCGTCGTCGATCCTGCCCTGGACGAATTCGTACACTTTCCGCTCGCTCCATCCGGAACGCGCCTCGCGGGCCACGTCGGCGAAGATCCCGTCCGTCAACCGGATCGCCTCCCGTATCCGCGCCACTTCCGTGGGAGTCTTGCGCGAGCGCAGCGCGGTGACGATGGCCTCCGCGCTCACCAGGGACCTTTCGAAGCGGGTGCCCTTCAGGTGCTCCTGCAGCACCAGGAACATGCCGTGGGACAGGCCGTCGGCCTTTTCGTTGGCCGTGGAGTAGTTGATGGCGATGCGCGGCTGCCCCGCGGGGCAGAGCGCTTCCAGGGCCTGGAGCAGCGATTCGCGGATCCCACGCTCATACGGCACCACCGTGGGCCAGTGCCCGGACGCGCGCACCGGGTCGGCGTCGATGCTGCCGAGGATCGCCACACGCCGCCCGCCCCGGGCCACCAGGAAGGCGCTGTGCCACACCACGTCGCCGTGCAGGATCAGCGGCAGCACGGCCTCTCCGCTGTCCGAGGATTCGCGGACGAAAGTCAGCCACACGTCGACGTCGGAGGCTTCGACGATGGCGTCGGCCTGCGCCAGCTTTTCAGAAATCAGGTCGGTCACGCGGGGCTCCCTGCTAGAAGGTTGCAATTCCTATTCGCCGATAATCTTGATCAACACCCGCTTGGGTCGCCGTCCGTCGAACTCGCCGTAGAAGATCTGCTCCCACGGGCCAAAGTCCAGCTTGCCGCCGGTCACCGCCACCACCACTTCGCGGCCCATGATCTGGCGCTTGAGATGAGCGTCGGCGTTGTCCTCGCCGGTTCGATTGTGCCGGTACTGGTCGGTGGGGGCGTGGGGGGCCAGTTCCTCCAGCCACTTCTCGTAGTCGGCCAGCAGGCCGGATTCGTCGTCGTTGATGAACACGCTGGCCGTGATGTGCATGGCGTTGACCAGCACCAGGCCTTCCCGCACGCCGCTCTTTTCCAGCGCGCTCTCCACCTGCGGCGTCAGGTTCACGAACCCTCTTCGTGAGGGCACGTTCATGGTCAGATGTTCGGTGTGGGATTTCATGGGTGGAGATTATCGAATGCGGCCGGTCGTGTATACTCCCTCCGCCCCGGTCCCCAAGGAGGTCTCATCCAGGAAGAACACGGAAAACTCCGCACCCTGACGCTGCTCTCGATCGCGGAGCTGCTGGGCATGTCGGTGTGGTTCTCGGCTTCGGCGGTGGTGCCCGCGCTGAGCCAGCGCTGGCACCTTGGCGACTCGGGCCGCGCTTGGCTCACCATGTCGGTGCAGCTGGGATTCGTGGTGGGGGCCTTGACTTCGGCGCTCCTCAATGCTGCCGACCGGATTCCGGCCCGCCGGCTGCTGGCCGTTTGCGCCGCCGCCGCCGCCGCGTGCACCGCCCTGATCCCCGCGCTGGACGCGGGCATCGCGGCCACGCTGGCGCTACGCTTTGCGACGGGATTCCTGCTGGCCGGAGTCTACCCGGTGGGCATGAAGATCATGGCCTCCTGGACCCGCCAGGACCGGGGAGCGTGGCTCGGCATCCTGATCGGCGCCACCGCCGGAGGGGCCGCCGCGCCACACCTGCTGCGGGCGCTGGACGGAGCCGCGGACTGGCGCGCGGTGCTCTACGGCGCCGCCGCCCTGGGCGCCGTCGGGGCCGTCATCGCCGCCGCCGGAGTCAAGGAGGGCCCGTACCGCCGCCCCGCGCCCCCGTTCCACTGGAAGTACGCCCTGGAAATCCTGCACAACCGCGAAGTCGTCCTGGCCAACCTCGGCTACCTGGGCCACATGTGGGAACTCTACGCCGTATGGTCTTGGGTCCCGGTATTCCTGGCGGCGAGCTTTCACCTGGCGGGCTGGGGCGCGAGCCTCGCCGCCATGGCAGCGTTCACCGTCGTGGGCGCTGGCGCGCCGGGCAGCTGGCTCGCCGGAAAGCTGGCAGATCGGTGGGGAAGGACCACGCTGACGATCGCCTCCCTGGTAACAAGCGGAACCTGCTGCCTCATCGCCGGGTTGTTCTATGGAGGCTCGCCCGTGATTCTCTGGGCCGTGTGCCTGGTGTGGGGTTTTGCAGTCGTAGCGGATTCAGCGCAGTTCAGTGCCTGTGTGACGGAACTTTGCGCGCCCGAGTATACGGGCACTGCGCTGACGCTGCAAACCAGCATGGGCTTCCTGCTGACGATGTTGACGATCCGCCTGATCCCGACAGTGGAGCACTTGGTCGGATGGACATGGGCGTTCACATTCCTCGCAATAGGTCCTGCCGCCGGTACCGCAGCGATGTGGACCCTTCGGAGATCCGCATTGGCGGCAAAGCTTGCTGGCGGAAGAAAGTAACGTAGCCGCGGGGGGCCGGAGATTTTCCCGGGTGAGCGAATCGAGCGGCAGGG
>JANXVU010000076.1 GCA_025351485.1 Candidatus Eiseniibacteriota bacterium
GGCGAACGGCGAGCCGTATTTCGGGATCAGCTTCTCGTCGATCCGGCGACTCGGCCTGCTCCCATCCGATTCGTCCACGACCTGCACCGATCCGGTGCTCCGCTCGCCGGATGCCTCGAGGGTGAGGAAGGCCCACGGCCGTAACGCCAGCCTGCCGGTCAGCGTGGTCAGGTCGCCGTTATAGTAGGAGCCCCACTCGCACGAGAACTGGCCCGTCACCGGCCGTTTTTCGGCGGAGCGCATCCCCAACCGGTAACGTCGCCACTCATAGGAGCCGGCCGGCAGGTCGACGCCCTCCGAGATCGAAAAGGAATCCGGAGGGCGGTCCCCCTGTGGCTCCACCGCAAACTCGATCCGGTCGCCGCTCGTGAAGAGCACGTCGAAGGGGTGGGCCGCGACCTCGTAGCTGATCCAGGTGCGGTTGTCCGGCTGGTTGTACAGCTTGAACTCGAGCTGCTCGCCGAGTTCGCGAACGCCGGGCCACGACGGGCGGGGCTTCAGGAGCATGCCGAGGCTCCAGATGTGCACGCCCCGGCGACGCACGAAGCTGAGCGACGGATCGAAACCGTCCCCGATGCGGATGGTGGAGAAGTCGATGTCGATGGGATCGTTGGGATAGTCGATGGCCGCCCCGAACGCCGACTTGTCGCCGGCCAGGTCCTCCCTGCCGTTCACCATCCCCCACGCCCCGACCAGGAAGTTCTTGTCTTCCAGGAGGCTCGAGGTCTGAAACGTGGCGTCGGCGCCCGCCGCCCAACTGCCCGCCCGCCCCTGCTGGTCCCCGAAGGTGGCGATCATCCCGACCGTCGATTCGTCAAACACGTTCTGCTTGATCCGCACCGCCCCCATCGTGGAACGCGGGATGGTCAGCGAAAGGTCTTCACCCTCGAGGGAGAGGTCCTCGACCCGGCGCGTGCCGACGATGATGGCTCCCAGGCTGGTGCCGCCCACGCGCCCGCTGATCTTTCCGCCGACGTTGATCGGGATCGGCGCCTGTTCCTCCTCCGAGAGTCCGAAGAGTCCGATGCGACGGCTGAAGAACGGAAGCAGGCTTCCCTCGTCGAGGCCCATGCCGAACTCGAAGATGTCGGCGCCGGAAAGGAAGAAGCTCCGCTTTTCCGGGAAGAACAGGGGGAAGCGGGTCAACTGGAGTTGCCGGGCCTCGACTTCGGTCTCGGCGAAGTCCGTGTTCAGCGTCAGCGAAGAAAGCAGGCGGGGCCCGAGGGACTTGGTGACGTCGAGGCTGAGTTCCACCTTCTGCTCGGTCCCGGCGTCGGGACCGGCGCGGCCCACGCGCGTGACCAGGGCGGGCCGGATGCTCAGGCCCACCCCCAGGTCGAAAGCCGGCAGCCCGGTCAGCAGCCCGGAGTGGCTGGTCTGGAACACCTCGTAGTCGCGGGTCGCCCCGGACCACCGGCTCGTTTCCTGGAGGCGGGTCACCCGCCGCTGAACGTTGAAACCCCACGAGGTCAGGCGAGGCTCGAAGCCGAGGCTGCCCGCCGGGATCCGGATCTCCGCGCACCAGCCGGAACTGTCGCGGCTGGTCTTCGCCTCCCAGATGGCATCCCAGGCGCCGTTCACCTCTTCGCCACGGCTGGCCACCAGCCCGTCGAAGCGGGCGCCCGCCGGATTGACCTCGAAGACGTATCCGGATCGCCCGTCGAGAAAGGTGTCGAACACCAGGATGAGGTGGTCCTCCTCTTCCATGTCGGCGTCCCGCCCCGTGGAGGGGGACACGATGCCCGCCGGGTCGGGGTCATAGCACCGTACGCCCACCACCAGCCCGTCCGCGCCGGCCAGCACCTTGATCACGGTTCGGGCCAACGGCGCTTCCCCAACCCGGGGCTCGATCGTGACCAGGTTCCCGATGGAGTCGGCCCACGTCCGCCACGCCGGGTCGCGCAACGAGCCGTCAAAGACAAATGCCGTTGGCAGGGCCCCGGCCCGGAGCGATGGACGCGGGCCGGCGGGCGGCTCGTCCTCGTCATCCTCCGCGGCGCGCGCGCAGGTCCGGCCCGCCAGCAGCAGGATGAGCGCGACCAGCGCGGAAAACAGCATGAAACAGGCGCGGGGCATGACGCCCCCCCGCCGGAGGGAAGTCTCCACGGCCGGCTCCGCATTCCATGGATGCGCGCCGCCGGAGGCGTCCTGGGTCCAGCAGTCGATTCTTGCTTCCACGCGCCCGCCATCTTCGAAATTCGATCCGCCCATCGCCGTGACCATCCCGCTCCCCTCCCCCGTCTTCCGCTCCAGGCGCCATTGCCCATCGTTCATGGAAGCCGAAGTGAAACATCGGGACAGACCTTACCTCCCGCCCGGGGCTAAGGCAATGCGCGTTCGCGCGTCGGCGGGGCAATGGGGTGTCGATCCGGAACGGATGGATGAATCGCCCCGTGGGGAACGGGGAGCGGAAGGCGCAGGAATCGGTTACATCGACACGCAGGAAGGCGAACTCATGTTCCTCGAAGTGCCCCGGCAACCGCTGCGGACCGTCCTCCGGCTTGAACACCGGAGGGCGGCCCGCGGTCAGGCAAGGCGGCCCGCGCCCCTAGGACTTTTCGTGACACTCCGCGCAGATGGCCTTGATGCCGTGCTTGAGCGGGACCTGCTTGTGGCCGCCGATGTCGTGGCATTTCACGCAGCCCATCTGCTCGGCGTGGTCCTTGTGCGGCATCTTCTTGCCGAAGGCGTGGACCGTGACCGGCGGCACCTTCACGCCGATCTTCGAGTGGCACAGCGTGGCGCAGTATCCGCCCGAGATCAGCGGCGAATCCGAGAGGTCGGCGAGCTTCGCCTTCATCGCCGCCCCGGCTTCGTCCAGCTGCTGGTTGCTCTTTCGCAGGGCCAGCGAAGCCAGGTAGACGTTGTGTTCGCCACGTGACTCCCTGACGAACCGGATCCAGCGCCCGGCCCGTTTCAGGTTCGTCGCGGCCGCGCGCCTCGCCGCACCCTGGAGGGGCGCCTTGGCCAGCGTGGTTTCGGCAGCCGCCAGCTTGCGATTCAACTGGTCGACCCCGTTCTGGAACTCCTTGCGGGTGTCTTGCCAGATCCCCTTGAACTTCGGGCCGTGGCACTTGATGCACGCTGCTTCCGAGGCCCGCCAGTCCCGGCCGCGAAACTCGGTCTCAGCCTTGCCGCCGGGATTCCGGTAGTGGCACGCGATGCAATCCACGTTGGCACGGGACATGGGGCTGGGCATGCCGGGCAAACCGATGCCGGCCACCTTGCCCGAGTACATTTCGCGCGTTCCGGCGTGCTTCGCCTCGTGACAGACGTTGCAATCGGACGCGCCGGCCTGCCCGTGCAGGTCGTCCATCATCGCGGTCGTGTCCACCCGGCCGTAGCCGGGGTTCCGCCCGGTGTCGGAGACGGCGTAGTTCTGGCTGCGGGCCATCAGTTCGGACTGGGCCGACGAGCTCATTTCCGCCTGCCTGGGCGTACTACCGACCACCGCCCGGCCCGGCTTGCCCAGCGGAACGCCTTCCAGGTTGGCGGCGTTGCCGTGCCGCATCGGCTCATGGCAGTGGAAGCAGGCCACGTGGTGCTTGGTGACGTGGTTGTCGTGAATGAACGGGATGTCGTTGAATCGCTTCAGTTTTTCAGGCTGGTTGTGGCACACGATGCATCGGTCCTGCTCGACCTTGCCGGTTCCGCCGATCACGTCGCTGTGGCAGTCGGTGCAGGCCACCTTGCGCTTCAACACGAAGTCGCGGTGGTTGTAGGTCATGTTGCCCAGCTTGAAGTCCTTGGCCGGAAGGGCGTGGCATCCGGTGCACCCGCCGATGGGCTTGATTTCGCGGCCCGTGCCGCGCCCGCTGAAGTGGCACAGGATGCAGGAGTCATAGGTCACTTCGATGTGCCGACCCACCATGACCTGCGAGTGGCATGAGACGCAGCGGAGCTGCCGCCCGCGGCGCCGCTCGGTAAGATGCGGCCGGTGATCGAAGTGGATCCCGGTCTTGGTGACGATCTTGCCGTTCAAGAGACGGGTGGAATGGCAACCCGATCGCAGGCAGGAAGCGTCGTCCACCTCCGCGTACGGACGGGAGGAATAGGTGCGGGTGACGTACTTCACGACCTGCGAGAGCGCCTGGAACTTGTGCCACATGTGGGTTTTCGCGGTGCTCGGCGGGTAGTGGCACTCCACGCACGCCACGCTCTTGTGCTTGGAGTCGTGCCACGCCTGGTAGTAGGGCTCCATGATGTGGCACGAGCGGCAGAAGGCGGGGCTCTCGGAGTAGTGCACCAGGCCGTTCAAGGCGAAGAGCACCACCACGACGCCGGCGATGACGTAGAAGCGGGGAGAGAAGTGACTGCGCTGGCCCGTCTCCGATGGCAGGATGATTCCTAATCCGGAGAGGAGTCTCTTCCACCATGGACGGGGCGCAGGCTCGAACATTGAAGGCTCCTGGAAAATTGGCGGTTTCCGTATCGAGTTTTCTTGGGACGGTCATCAAGGGCTGGGCGTCTGCCCACCATCATCCTGCCTTGCAAGCGCGGTGCCACGCACATCTACCTGTGAGCCCGCGGGATACGGCGTAGATAGGCCTCTCGCCCCCGCCGTGGGAACCACATCACTGACGAGTTGTCCGAGAAAATTGACGATTTGTCGATCTAAGAAGCCGGTTCGCAGGGGCTTGCTCGCCCCACGGGCAGCCTCCGGGAGCCGATTCAGGGCGCATCTAACAACTACGCGAGGGGCCTGATCGTCATGCGCGGCTCCCAGCGCTGGCGGTCATGGAATGGCATATAACTTGCGGTGGCACAGCTTGCCGAGTATCCGTCCGGGCCACGCCGGAGTGATGCTCCGTCATGCAGGTGGAGCTGATGCCCAAATTCAGTGCTTTCGAGTGGACACGTGGCAAGTGGGTGAAACGCCTCGGGGGATCGGGAATCCTGATCCTGGCGTTCGCCGCGTTGTCGCTTTTCGTATCTGCCGCCACCGCCGCGCCCGCCGCTCCAAAACTCAAGGGCTCCGAGAGCTGCCTGGATTGCCACGAAGTCGGCGCTCCGCTACCGCGCAAGCCCGAGGTCGCCCCGCACATCGATCCCGCCCTCCACGGTTCCGCTCACGAAAACGTGGCCTGCGTCGACTGCCATGCGGAATTGAAAAGTGGTGAATTCCCGCATGCGGCCCGCCTCAAGCCAGTGGATTGCGGCGCCTGCCATGCCGGCCAGCGCGCCCAATATGAAAACAGCCTGCATGGCCAGGCCGCACGGCGCGGTGACAAGCTCGCTCCCACGTGCCGCTCGTGCCACGGAACCCACGGCATCCGGAAACGCTCCGATCCGGCATCTCCCACGGCGGTGATCAACGTACCCCTCCTGTGTGGGCGCTGCCACCACGAGGGAAGCCCGGTCACGCTCTCGCACACGATCCCGCAGGACAGCATCCTGGAGAACTACACCGAGTCCATCCATGGCCAAGGGCTCTACAACAAGGGCTTGACCGTGACCGCGGTATGCACCAGTTGTCACACCGCCCACAACGTCCTTCCGCACACCGACCCGGGCTCCTCCATCTCCAAGCAGCGCATCGCCGCGACCTGCGAGCAGTGCCACTCCCAGATCGAGCGGGTGCACCGAAAAGTGATCCGGGGAGAGTTGTGGGAAAAGCAGCCGCACATGGTGCCGGCGTGCGTGGACTGCCACGCGCCGCACAAGATCCGGCGCGTCTACTATACGCAGGGCATGTCGGACCGGGACTGCATGAGCTGCCATTCGAAGCCGAACCTCAAGTCCACCACCGGGATCACCTCGGCCGACCTGCTGGTCAGCCCCGACACGCTTTCGCACTCGCGCCACGCCCGGGTGGCCTGCGTGCAGTGCCACACCGGCGGTTCCCCGTCCCTGGAGCGGCCCTGCTCCACCATGCCTCCGCGGGTCGATTGCTCCGTCTGCCACGCCGAGGTCGTCAGTATCTACAAGACCAGCGCACACGGGGTGCTGGCCGCCAAGCTGAGCCCGGACGCTCCGACCTGCCGGGATTGCCACGGCAGCCACGGCATCCGGGGGCGCCTACAGTCGGACTCGCCCACCTACTCGCGCAACATCCCGGCGCTGTGCGGGAAATGTCACCGTCACGGCCAGAAGGCCGCCGTCCGCTACAAGGGCCGCGACCAGGGGGCCGCGGAGAGCTATGCGGAGTCCATTCACGGAAAGGGGTTGCTGGAGAGCGGGCTCACCGTGACCGCCACCTGCGCCAATTGCCACAGCGCCCACGGGGAAAAGCCGGCCAGCGATCCCACGTCTACGGTGAATCCCGCCAACGTGGCGAAAACCTGTTCCCAGTGCCACAACGGAATCTACGACCTGTACGTGAACAGCGTCCACTCGCCTTCGGTCACCCGCACCGGGCAAAAGCTTCCCACCTGCAACGACTGCCACACGGCCCACGGCATCCAGAGGGCGGACCGGCAGGACTTCCAGCTGAGCATCATGAGTCAGTGCGGGTCGTGCCACCGGGAGCTGACCTCGCAATACTTCGAGACCTACCATGGGAAGGTCACCAAGCTGGGATACACGAAGACCGCCAAGTGCCACGACTGCCACGGCGCCCACGACATCCTGCCGGCCGGAAATCCGAAATCGCACCTGAACATGCGCAACATCGTGAGCACCTGCGGCCAGTGCCACGCCAGCTCGAACGTGAAGTTCGCCGGCTACCTGCCCCACGCGACGCATCACGACCGCAAGAAGTACCCGTTCCTGTTCTACTCGTTCTGGTTCATGACCATCTTGTTATTGGGAACGCTCTCGGTCGCGGGTCTTCACACGCTGCTGTGGCTGCCGCGCTCACTGCAATTCCGCCGGGCCGTCAAGAAAGCCGATACCGAGGGCCGGCACCAGTACGTGAGGCGCTTTACGCCGTTCTACCGCAGGCTCCATCTCATGGTGATCGTGAGCTTCTTCGGGCTGGCCCTGACCGGCATGACGCTGAAGTTCTCGTACACCGGCTGGGCCCGGGTCATGGCGCGGATCTTCGGCGGGTTCGAGTCGGCCGGCGTGGTCCACCGGGCGTGCGCCCTGATCACGTTCAGTTACTTCGGGATGCACATCTGGGACCTGCTCACCCGCAAGCGCAAGGCGGCCGGGGGCCTGAAGAAGCTGTTCTTTGGCCCCAACAGCATGATCCCCAACTGGACGGACGCGAAGGAAGTCGCCGGTTCGTTGAAGTGGTTCCTGGGCATCGGTCCCCGGCCGAAGTACGGCCGCTGGACGTACTGGGAGAAGGTGGACTATTTCGCCGTGTTCTGGGGCGTCGCGGTCATCGGCCTCACCGGACTGCTCTTGTGGTTCCCGGAGTTCTTCACGCGCTTCATGCCGGGCTGGATGCTCAACGTGGCGACCATCATCCACAGCGACGAGGCCCTTCTGGCCGTGGCCTTCATCTTCACGATCCACTTCTTCAACACCCATTTCCGTCCGGAGAAATTTCCGATGGACCCGGTGATCTTCGTGGGCGGCGTCCCGCTGGAGGAGCTCAAGATCGACCGTCCGCGGGAGTACGAGGAACTGGTGAAGAGCGGGCGCCTGGAGGAGCACCTGGTCGAGCCGCCCTCGCCCAGGATGCTGCGGCTGTGGCGGATCTTCGGGTTCACCGCCCTGGGGATCGGGATTTCCCTGATCCTGCTCATCGTCTACGCGGTGCTGCTGAGAGGACTGTGACGCGATGATCCTGAACCTCCTGGCGTCCCTGGTCCTGGCGGCTTCCGCTGCCCACTCGCCCGCCGCAGCTTCCTTGCCCGACGCCGACTGCCTCGAGTGCCACGCCGACAAGACTGCCAAGTCGGATGCGGGCTCCTCCATCTACGTGGACTCCACGCGCGTGCAGGCATCCGTCCACGCCCGGCTGCGCTGCGGCCAGTGCCATGCGGGAATCGTGGAGGCTCCGCATGCGAAGGCCGGGCCCGCGAAGAGCTGCATGTCCTGCCACAAGGACCAGGCCGCCGCGGTGGCCGGAAGCGCCCACGCCTCGAAGTCCATCCAGAACTGCGAAGGCTGCCACGGCCTCGCCCACGAGGCCCGCCCGGCAAAACAGGTCGGGATGGACCAGTGCGCCTCGTGCCACGCGAAGCAGGTGACCCAGTACCGGGCCAGCCTCCACGGAACCAATCGCAGGGACGGCCTGGAGGACAGCCCGACCTGCAAGTCGTGCCACGGGACGATCCACCGGATCCTGGGAACTTCGAATGACGCCTCGCCGGTAAACAAGATGAACGTCGCGGCCACCTGCGGGGAGTGCCATGCGAATCCCGACTTCCTGGCACGGCACAAGATCCCGTTCGCGCGCCCGGTCGAAGCCTACAAGCTGAGCGTGCACGGCAGGGCTCTGGCGGCGGGAAGGACCGGGGCGCCGACGTGTTCCGATTGTCACACCAGCCACTCGATCTTCGAGGGCCAGGACCCCCGCTCTTCCCTGCACCACGCGCAGGTCCCAATCACCTGCGGGCGATGCCACGACCGCATCGAGAAGGCTTTCCAGGCAAGCGTGCACGGCACGGCGGTCACGCGTGGCGTCAAGGACGCCCCGGTGTGCACGGATTGCCACGGCGAGCACTCCATCCTGGCCCCGAGCGAGCCAAATTCGCTGGTGAACCCGGCCCGCGTCTCCACCATCACCTGCGGCCGCTGCCACTCGGACGAGCGCCTCACCCAGCGCTACAGTCTCCCCACCGACAAGGTCTCCGCCTACCAGGACAGCTATCACGGGTTGGCCAAGCGGGCGGGTTCGGCCGTCGTGGCCAACTGCGCCTCGTGCCACGGAGTGCACGACATCCTGCCCTCCAGCGACCCCCGGTCCACCATCAACCCAGCGAAACTGGGCCAGACCTGCGGAAAGTGCCATCCGGGCGCGGGCACGCGATTCGCCATCGGCAGGGTGCACGTCGTGGCGGAGGCGGCGGGCGAAAATGAAGTGTCGAGGTGGGTGCGGCGGATCTACCTGGTCCTGATCCCGCTCGTCATCGGTTTCATGGCGCTATACGTGCTGCTGGACTTCTTTTCGAAGCTGCTCCGGAACGGCCACCACGCCGTCACGAGGCAGAAGCTTGTTCGCATGAACCTGCACTTCCGCATCGAGCACTGGCTGGTTGTGCTCAGCTTCCCGACGCTGGTCATCACCGGCTTCGCGCTCAAGTACCCCGAGTCCTGGTGGTCGAAACCGATGCTGCAGTGGGAAGCCCACTTCCCCTTCCGCGGAACCGTGCACCGGGTGGCGGCGGCGGTGATGGTCCTCTCGATGCTCTACCACCTGGTCCATCTGGCGCTGTCGCGCCGCGACCGGATCATGGCATGGCAGATGATCCCCGTCATGAAGGACGCGACCGATATGCTCGGGATGATCGCGTTCAACCTCGGACTGCGCAAGGAGCGCCCTCGCTTCGGGATGTTCAGCTTCGCCGAAAAGGCCGAGTATCTCGCCTTCATGTGGGGCTCGGTGGTGATGGCCGCTTCGGGGCTGGTGCTGTGGTTCGACAACGTGGCTCTCAAGTACCTGCCCAAGTGGTCCACGGACGTGGCCACGTCCCTGCACTTTTACGAGGCCGTGCTGGCCTCGCTGGCGATCCTGATCTGGCACATGTACATGGTGGTCTTCGATCCGGAAGTCTATCCCATGGACAAGGCCTGGCTCACGGGCAATGCCTCCGCGGACCACATGAGACTTACCCGCACGCAGAAGTACCTGCGCTTCCTCCGTCCACCGGGGCGAAAGAAATCCAAATAGCATCGCCGGGAAGAGGGACGGTCCTTCGCGAAACTGGAATCCACGGGCTCGCTGCGAAGATCGGATCCCCGCGGCGGGCGGGCAGGGGCGCAGCGGTATGCTATGATCCCGCGCACGCGGCCCGCATCGGATGGGCCGCGCATCCGCGCGGTTCCACCCGGGGCCCACTCCCGCTCGACGAGGTTCGACTTGCCCGTTTGTGAAATTTGCGGTCCTCGCGAAGCCACGCTCCTGTACCGCGTCGGAAACTACCCCATCGTGCGATGCGCCGGCTGCAAACTCGTCTACGTGGACGCCGATCCTTCGGCGGAGGAACTGGCCGCCTACTACGCCGCGGACTACTACCGCGGCAAGGCCTACGACGACTACGAGGAGGACCGCTCGATCCTCACCGCCAACTTCGCCCGCCACCTGGACGCCATCGAGCGCTCGTGCGCGCCCGGAAGGCTGCTCGACGTGGGCTGTGCGCTGGGGTTCTTCCTGCAGGAGGCGCAGCGGCGGGGCTGGCAGGCAACGGGGACCGACATCTCGGAGTACGCGACCGCCTATGCGCGGGAACAACTGGGGGTGGATGCCCGGACCGGCGGGTTGCTGGACCTGGATCTGCCGCTGGCGAGTTTTGACGTGGTGACGATGTGGGACACCATCGAGCACTTGAAGCATCCCGCCCGCTACCTGGCCCGCGCCGCCGAGCTGCTCCGGCCGGGCGGCAGCCTGTTCCTCACCACGGGCAACGTCGACAGCCTCTACGGCCGCCTCGCGGGTCGGCGGTGGCGGATGATCGCACCGCCGGGACACCTCTTCTACTTCTCGCCCGCGACCGCTTCGCGCATGCTCGCAGGGGCCGGCCTGAAACCGGTCGAGGCACGCACCGAAGGGCGCTACGTGAGCGTGGGGGCGCTGGTCCACGCGCTCGGCGTGGGGCGCCTGGTGCCCCGGGCGGCCAAGCGCCGGCAATTCTATTTCGATCTGCGGGACGTGTTCATGGCCCGCGCAGTCAAGCCGTGAGGGGCCCGGCTCAGCGGTTGCTTCCGATCAGGACCACTCCCCCGCAAACCAGCGCCGCGCCCGCCACCTGGATCCATGAAATCGGCTCCCGGTAGAGCAGGCGCGCCGCCGGAAGCATCAGCACGTAGCTGAGTCCCAGGAACGGAAAGGCCACCGAGAGCCGAAGCCTTCCCAGCACCGCCAGCCAGGTCAGCCCCGCCACGAAGGTGCAGCCCACCCCGGCCCACAAGAGCGGCTCGCGCAGCGTCCGGAGCAGGGACGGCCATGCCTGCCCGCCCTCGAGGCTCACCCCGCCGGAGCGCATCAGGCCGGCCTTGACGCACAACTGGCTCCCCACCACTCCGGCCAGCACGATCCCGAGCAGCATCGCGCTCCTCGCGTCCATTGTCCCCGATGCCTTCATGAACGATCCCCCAGACACTTGTAGTTCCCTGGACGGCCCGGCCTGCGCCCATCCGCTGACAGCAATCATGGGACAGTAGTCCTGCGGCGGCTCAGCCGTCCAGCCCCGGCAGCCCGTCCAGGCTGCGGGAGTTCTTCTCCCGGCGATACTCCTGCAGCCCGGGCTCGCCCCGCTTCTCTGCAGAGAGCACCATGGTGTCCCGCTGCTCCAGGAATTCGTAACGCGGCACCCCGAAGCCGCACGAGTCCGCGATGCGACCCACGCGGGCCCGGACCACCGCCCGGCACCCCGGGAGATCGGGAAACCGCGCCCTCAGTTCGCCAAATCCCTCGTCTCCGGGTTCCGTCACCTCGCCCGTCCCGTGCAGGCGCACGATGCGCGGCGGCCCGGTGAACGCGCAGAACATGAACACGATCCGGCCGTTCTCTTTCAAATGGGCGACCGTCTCGATGCCACTGCCGGTCAGGTCCAGGTAGCCCACCTCCCGCGGCCCGAGGATGCGGAACGAATCCAGGCCCTTCGGCGAGCAGTTGACCAGGCCCGACGGGGCCAGGGGCGCCGTGGACACGAAGTACATCTGCTGAGCCCGGATCCAATCCGCCAGATTCGGTGTGATCTGGTCGTAGATCTTTCCCACGTTCCCCCCTTGGGTCTCTTGACTGTGCCCGGCCCCGGACCCGGCATTTCGCGGGAACCGGCGGCCCGAATGAGGTATTCTCCCGGCCATGTACGCCATCGCCATCATCCGCTACCGAAAGCCGCTGGAGCAGGTGCTCGCCGCCCAGGACGACCACCGGGCCTATCTCCGCAGCGTGAAGGCGAGCGGGATCCTGCTGGTCTCGGGCCCGATGGATCCTCGCTCGGGCGGCATCCTGGTCCTGCGCCTGCCGGATGGAGCGAGCGATGAGGAGTTGAATCGCATCCGCGATGAGGATCCGTTCACCCGGCTCGGGCTTGCGCAGTACGAACTGGTCCGGTGGGTGCCGGTGATCGGCAAGGAAGATCTGGACCGCCTCTAGCTTCTCCGCATCATCCCCAACGGAACGTCAGGCCGGCTTGACTGGCCGGGCGGGAACCCAGCGCCCCGCCAGTCGAGCCACGGCGAATCCCACCAGCGTGCCGGTGATCCATCCGAAGAGCACGTCCAGGGGACGGTGCGCCCCGACGTAGATGCGCGAGTACCCGAGCAGCGCGGACAGGCCGATCGCGGCGGGAGCGATTCGCGAGCCGTCGAGGCCCAGCACCGTCGCGAAGGCGGCCGAGTTGGCCGCGTGCGCGGAGGGGAACCCGAATGAATGCCGGAGGTCCACCAGGGCGCGAATGGGCAGGCCCGCATCCAGCGGCCGGGGACGGTGGATCCAAGGCTTGAGCCCCTGGTCCACGACGAGGTCGCACAGCCCCAATGCGAGGAGCCCCACCGCCGCTACAAGGCGGGCGCGCCCCCGGGGAACCAGGAAGATGGCGAGGAACAGCGGGGCCAGCACCCACCTGGTCGCGGATGCGTTCATGAACGCGGTGATCACGACGTCGGCGGGCGGCGTGTGCCACGCGCCGTTCATGCGCACGAAGAGACTGTCGTCCCAGGCCGGGAACGGCACCAGGGACGTCTTCAACCTTTCCGCCCGCTCGTGCTGCGTTGCCGCATACCGCCTCCGATCAACACAAAGGGCGGACCCGGGGAGGTCCGCCCTTCTTCTGCCAATGGTGCCCGGAGGGGGATTTGAACCCCCACGGGTTTCCCCATACGCCCCTCAAACGTACGTGTCTACCAGGTTTCACCATCCGGGCACTCTGGAACTGTGCGCGGTCCGCCGGAAAGCGGCCCGCAAGACGCGAACGCCTGTTACTTGCCGCCCTTGGCCGGTGCCGCCGAAGTCGCCGGGGCCGGCCGGCCCACCGGGGCCTGGATCGGGGTCGCTGCCGGCGCCGAGGTCACGCCGCGCGCCTTCGCTTCCTTCTGGATCAGGCTTTCGGGACCCTGCGAATTGGCCCTGGAAAGCAGGGACAGCGACAGGGAGGTCACGAAGAACACGATGCCCAGCCACATGGTCCCCTTGGTCAAAAACGTGGAGGCTCCACGTCCGCCGAACAGGGTCTGGCTGGCTCCGCCCACGCCAAAGGCGCCGGCAACGTTGCCACCCTTCCCCGACTGGAGCAGGATGACCGCCATAAGCGCAAGGCAGATAACAACATGTACGATAGTCAATAAGATCAGCATTCAGGCTCCTTCGGGCGCTTCGGCCCAGAATGGGGAGCCTAACACTGCGGCCCGGCGGGGTCAAGCTCCAGAGATCGTGGGGCGGCTCAGTTTCCGGGGTTGCTGAGCATGAAACTACGCACGCGGATCGGGGATTCGGCGCCCTCGCGGGCTTCCTTCGCCAACCCGGCGAGCCTGCTCCCGGGCGCGACGTGGGTCGGAAGCGCGGCGGGCGCCATGCCTCCCACGCCTCGGAGCGCTTGCAGATCGGAGGGCCTCAGCTCGGCATAGGCCACCATTCGGCCGCTCTCGGATCGCTCCAGCGCGGCCAGTCTCTCCTCGAAAGCCCGCAGCGGCCGGGGGCTTGCGATGACAAGGAACGTCTCCCGCCCTCCGGCCGAGGTGACCTGCCAGTCCTGCTCCTGCCCCTGGAAGCGCCCGGGCAACCGGCGGAGCTCCCCCGGCGAAACCGGATTCTGCTGATCGGACCCCGACACCGGAAAGAGCACGTAAAGCGATCCGTGGTCGTCTTCGTTCAGCACGTAGACATTCACCGGCCGAGCCGCGCGGACCTTGAGGTACAGGTGATCGCCGGGATGCACCTCATCGCCGGCGGCCAGGAACTGCTCCCCCCCGTCGCCGCCCCGGCAAAGGCGCGCAGAAAAGTCCAGCGTGTCCGCAGCCACCGTTCCCGGATTCGCCGATAGGACGGCTGCGGATGCCGTCAGGCCGGACTTCGGTGCCTCGCCCGGACCCCCGCGGGAGGACCAAGTGGCCGCGCCCCCCCGCGGCAAAGCTGAAACCGCCGCGGAAGATCCGGTGTCCGGCGTGGCGCGGGGAAGCTGCCTCAGGACGACCACCGCGATCACAGCCGCCAGCGCCGCCGCGGCGAGCCCCATGGGAAGCGCTCCGCGGCGGCGCGGGGCGGCGGGAGCGGCCGGGTGCATCGTGGCAGCGAGGGCCGCCTCCATCCCGGCCGCGCTCATGAAACGCGTCTCCGGTTCCTTTTCAAGGGCCTGCTCGACCACCTGCACAAAGGCGGTGGGAATGTCCGGCCGAAGATCGCGGAGCGAGGCTCGTCGGCCGGCACGATGCTCTTCGCGCAACCGCGGAAGGTCGGGCGCTTCCACCGGGTAACGACCCGAGACCAGCCGGAACAGCAGCACGCCGAGGGCGTACACGTCAGTCGATGGCGAGGGCGCGGCGCCCTCGAGTATTTCGGGCGCGAGGGCCAGTGGCGTGCCATGCGAGGCGGCCCCGCTGCCGGACTGCTCGCTGACGGATCCGAAGTCCATGAGCACGATGCGTCCGCCCTCTTCGCGCATCACGTTGGCGGCCTTCACGTCCCCGTGCACCAGCCCGGCGGCGTGCACCGCGGCCAGCGCGCGGCACAGATCGAGACCGATCAGCGTGGCTTCGGGGGCCCCCAGGCGGACCTGCGCGCTGAGGTGCTCCTCCAGGGTCCGCCCCCGCAGCAGGTCGGTCCACAGCCCGGCCCGGCCCTCGTGCACGTCGGCCCCGTGGACATGGAGAACGTGGGGATGCGCGACCCGGGCCAGCCGCCGCGCCTCGTCCAGGAACCGGCGATCTCCGCCCTGTCCGGCGCGGCGCAGTTTGAGCGCCACCTCGCGGCGAAGCGTCGGATCGAAGGCGCGGAAGACTTCGCCAAAACTTCCCTCGCCCAGTTTTTCCATGGCCTCGAGGGCGCCCCAGCGGAAGAGCATCCCTTCCCCCGCCCGGCCGTGCCCGGAGACACCGCCGCGCAGTTCGCGGTGGGCCGTCTCCAGGCGCTCGATGAGCTTCAGGCCCTCCAGGCCGGCATCCGAGTCCTCGAGGGCTTCGCTGTGGCCCCCCCAGTTCACGGGAGTGGCGTCCGCCACTTCGCCCGCAAGGCGGAGGAGTTCCGCCCGGCGAGCGTCATCCGAGCCGTTCACGCATCGCCTCCGCCAGTTGGACCAGGGCACGGGCCACGGTCATGCGCGCCGCGTTGGCCGTGGGTTTTCCCAGGGCATCGGCGATCTGGTCGTAGCTGTACCCGAATTCGATCCTCATGATCACCGCCTCCTGGGTTTCCTCGGGCAACCGGGAAAGGGCCGCCTCGTAGGTCTCCATCGTTTCGCGGCCGATCGCCTCGTCCAGCAGGGAAGCCTGCCGGTCGGGAATCGCCTCGGTGACTTCCTCGCGATGGGGCGAGTTCGCGCTGCGCCGCAGTTCGTCGCGGATGGCGTTCATCAGGATCCGGCGCAGATAGGCCAGGAAGGCGCCCTCGCGCCGCACCTCGAACTCCTCCAAATGATCCAACGCGCGAAGCAGGGTAATCTGCACAAGGTCTTCCGTGTCCGACAGGGACCGGGCCCGGGAAGGCAGCCGGCCGTGGGCCCAGGAGTGCAGGATGGGAAGGTAGCGCTCGATCAATCGGTCGCGGGCCCGAAGGTTGCCAGACCGGAGCAGTTCAAGGAGCGAAAGAGTGGATTCCATGTCTTTTGGAGGCATGGGTTTGGAGCCGGGAGTTCGAGGATCTTGCGTCACGGCTCCTCCCGCGGAATGGGCCGCGTCCGTCCCCCGGAGGAGGCCTGCACCTAGGGCCGCGAGGCGGCCTGGACGATCTTCAAGAAAGAGGCGGCCTTGAGGCTGGCGCCGCCCACCAGGGCGCCATCGATGTCCGGCTGCCCCAGCAGTTCGCGGGCGTTCTCCGGCTTCACGCTGCCGCCGTACTGGATCCGGGTGGCCTCCGCATAGCGCGGGCCGAAACGGCCCTTGAGCCAGCCGCGCAGGAACGCGTGGGCGTCCTGGGCCTGCTGGGGGGTGGCGTTCCGTCCTGTGCCGATGGCCCAGACGGGCTCGTAGGCCAGGACCAATCCGGCCACGTCCCCTTCGCCCAGCCCGAGGAATCCGCCCTCCAGTTGAGAGACCAGCACCTTTTCCATCTCGCCCCGGTCCCGCTGCTCCAGGGTCTCCCCCACGCACAGTATCGCCTTGAGGCCTGCGCGGTGGGCCGCCAGGATCCGTTTGCGCGCGGATTCTTCGGTCTCGCCGAAGTACTGCCGCCGTTCGCTGTGGGCCACGAGCACGTAGCTGCAGCCGGAGGCCGCTAGCATCTCAGCGGAGATCTCCCCGGTGAAGGCCCCGATGGATTCCCAGTGGCAGTTCTGTCCCCCGATCGAGATCGGACGTCCGGCGAACGCGGCCTGCGCGGCGGCCAGATCCACGAACGGCGGGATTACCACCACTTCGACGCCGGAGGGCACGGTGTGCCAGCCCGCCAGGAAATCGCGCGCAAAGGACTCGGCCTCCCGCGGGCCGTGGTTCATCTTCCAGTTGGCCGCCAGGACGGGTGCGCGCATCCTAGGCCTTGTCCGTAAGGGCGACCACGCCCGGGAGCGGCTTGCCTTCGAGGAACTCGAGCGAGGCGCCGCCACCGGTGGAGACGTGCGACATCCGGCTCTCCAGGCCCAGTTGGTTCACCGCCGCGGTGGAGTCGCCCCCGCCCACGATGGTCACGGCTCCCCGCGAGGTCGCGTCGGCCATGGCGCGGGCCACGGCCAGCGTGCCCTGCGCGAACGCCTGCACCTCGAACACCCCCATCGGGCCGTTCCACACCACGGTCTTTGCCTCCCGCAGCCTGGCGGAATAGAGTTCGCGCGTCGCCGGCCCGATATCCACGCCCATCCAGTCCGCGGGAATCGCGTCGACCTTCACCACTTTTTCGGAGCCGTCCGACTTGTCCACCGCCGATGCCACCAGGCAATCCGTGGGCAGCAGCAATTCCACGCCCTTGGATCGGGCCAGTTCCAGCAGCCGCGCCGCCATTTCGAGCCGGTCGGCCTCCACCAGGCTCTTGCCGGTCTCCAGGCCCTGGGCCTTCAGGAAGGTGAACATCATGGCGCCGCCGACGAGCAGCGCGTCCACCTTGCCCAGCAGGTTCTCGATCACATCGATCTTGCCGGAGATCTTCGCGCCGCCGATCACGGCCAGGAACGGCCGGGCCGGATTTGCCAGCGCCCGGCCCAGGTACTCCAGTTCCTTCTGCATCAGGAATCCCGCGGCCGCCTGGGGCAGGAGCCGCGCCACCGCCTCGGTGGAGGCATGGGCGCGGTGCGCGGTCCCGAACGCATCGTTCACGTACACCTCGCCCAGCTCCGCGAGCTGGGCTGCGAACGCCGGATCGTTGGCTTCCTCCTCGGCGTG